>JAHBUU010000116.1 GCA_019637895.1 Pseudobdellovibrionaceae bacterium
AAAGCCCTGGCCAGCAGCCAGACTCGTGATCAGGAGATGCCATGAGAACCTCGAACCCCGCTCTTTCCGACAAAACATTCCGCACCTTCATCAAGACAGACTCCCAGATGACCATCCAGGGAACGGTGAACAAAAGCCTCTTCTTGATCCTGTTAACCATGTTTGCTGGGTATATGAGCTGGCAAAGCGCCTATCCCGGCGGTTGGTCCCCCGAGGCCGTCCCCACGATTCCCCCTTGGTATCTTCCGGTGATCCTGGGCGCATTCGGTCTGAGTCTTGTCATCATCTTCAAGAAAACGACAGCACCCTTCCTGACTCCTCTTTACGCCCTTCTCGAGGGCGCAGCCCTTGGCGCCCTGTCCTCGATTTTTGAGGCGCGGTATCCAGGAATCGTGATGCAAGCCGTGCTCTGCACCTTCGGAACTTTTATTTCACTGCTGCTGGCTTACAAATCCGGTCTGATCAAAGCGACAGAGAATTTCAAACTCGGTGTGACCGCCGCGACAGGTGGAATCGCTCTTGTGTACTTGATCGACCTCGGATTGATGTTTTTTGGAATGAGAGTTCCCTTTATTCATGAAAACGGACCAATCGGTATCGCCGTCTCTGTCGGAATCACCATCGTTGCCGCTTTGAACCTGGTCCTTGATTTCGACTTCATCGAAGATGGCGCAAAGTCAGGTGCTCCCAAATACATGGAATGGTACGCCTCTTTTGGCCTGCTCGTGACTCTGATCTGGCTCTATCTTGAGTTCCTGAGATTGCTTGCGAAGTCCCGAAAAAAATAGAGGTCCTCAGATCGTCAGAATCAGAAACTCTTCGCCACTTGAGGGTTTCAATCCATCCGTTCGATTGGCGAAATACCTGGGGATCAGATCCATCGTTGAAAGATGCTGAGCCCCTTTGAATCCAACATCGTTCACTAGCGCCAACATCTGTTGCGGAGAAAAAAGACTGATGAAGGGCGTTCCCGAGGCTTGCGCTCCCTTCAAGGCCATCTCATAGCCCGGTCGATCTTCGGAATTCACGAGATCAAGAGGCAACATGAATGTCATGACAAAGGTCGACCCGGGGGCAAGCTTCTTCATTTGCTGAAGGGTTTCAACAATCGCCTCATGGCTGAGATACATGCTCACACCAAGAGAGGTCACCAAGGCAGGCTTTTTCGGATCGAATCCCGATCCCATCAACTGATCCCACCATGACTGACCGGATTCAAAATCCACAGGGACCAGCTCAAGCGAATCCGAGACACCATAACCAAGCTCGATCAAACGCCGATGTTTCCAGGCTTGAGTCTCGGGCTTGTCGATTTCAAAAACACGAAGGTGAACCGCCGATTCCGGCCGCCGTTGAGCAAAGCTATCAAGCCCTGCTCCTAAAAGAACATACTGATTCAAACCTTGAGAAACTCTCTCGGCAAGAAGGTCTTCGATAAATCGGGCGCGCCCCACAATTGAGGCTCGAAACGGTCCCGTCCATTGTGGATTCATGTCAGGCCGAGCTTGCCAATCGGATCCAGGAGCAACCAGCTTCAAACCAATTTCATCTTCGAACACGAGAGGACGAGCATCCAACTGAACATGAAGCGCCCGCCATAAGGCCACCCGAACGGCCGTGCTATCTGGGATATCCGCCGACTTTTCCACCATCCGGAAAGACTATCCCGTTTATGATTGCACGGAAAGCACATTGAAAGCAGCCACCGGCTCATCGACGCCCTTCAGCTTCATCTCACCCATGGACTCCATCTCCCAAGGGCAACGCAAGGTTCCCCGATAGCGCCTTGAAACCAGAACCTGGCCTTTGTCAGCCATACTGCACATTCTTGCTGCGAAATTCACAGCCGCCCCAATGACAGAGTGCTGGGAAAAATGATCGAATCCGATTTCTCCGATCGTCGCAAAGCCCTCGGCAAGCCCGATGCCGAAATCCAGGCTGAAATTGTGAGAGCGCCATTTTTCTTTTTCGATATTCAGAGCATCTCGCGCTTCCATGGCCATGTGCAAAGCCACATCCTGATGGTTCGGAATCGGGTGTGGATCGTTGAAAAAAACCATGATCCCATCACCTGCGAGATGACCCAAAGTCCCCTTGTGCCGGAGGGCCGCATTCCCGACCGTTCGGTAGTAGGTTGCGAGAACATCCATCACTTGATCCGGAGACTCTCTTTTAGAGAAAGAGGTGAAACCACGAAGATCGATGAAAAGAACCGAAATCTTGGTCCGATGAAGTTGCAAAAAGGAACGTTCTTCATCCGTCCTGAGAATGCTGGCAACGTTGGGGGACAAAAATCGGCTGAGTGCCTCTGTTCGCCCCAATGCTCGTTGCAACTTCAGCATGCTCTCCAGATTTTTCTGTTTGTTACGATCTGGTCCTGCCTTTTGACTCAAAAGCAGGTTTTCACCTAGAATCGGGGCTTCGTCAGACGAAAGGAGTCTTTCATGCGTCATCTGTTGCCCCTTATTGTCCTTCCCTCTTTGCTCTTTGCGGCCTGCTCTTCGAAGCCCGTTCCCGAAAAACCTGCCCCCAAGCTACCGACCAGCATCGAGGAAGCCGTCGCTCATCCTTTGCGCAGCGAAAACATGCGAGCCCGCGACACTTTCCGACATCCCGTCGCCACTCTTGAGTTCTTTGGTCTCAAAAATGACATGACCGTGGTTGAAATCAGCCCAGGGGGCGGATGGTACACACAGATTTTGGCTCCTTTCCTGGCTGAGAAAGGCCAATACATCGCGGCCGCCGTTCCTTCGGAAGCCGGCGACTACATGAAGAATCTGAACGAGCAGCGAAATGCGTGGCTTGCCACTTGGCCCGAAGTCGCTTCGAAGGTGAAAGAAACCTCCTTCATGCCTCCACAACAAATGGAAATCGCGCCTGAAGGTTCTGCCGATCTGGTTTTAACCTTCCGAAACGTTCACAACTGGATGTCGAGTGGCAGCGAACAAGCTGCATTCAAATCCTTTTTCAAGGCCCTCAAGCCAGGCGGAACATTGGGCGTTGTCGAGCACCGCGCCCCCACTCGGCAAAAGTTCGATCCCAAAGCCAAGTCCGGTTATGTGCGCGAGCAAGACGTGATTCGCCTGGCTCAGCGAGCCGGATTCAAATTGGTCGAAAAATCGGAAATCAATGCGAACCCCAAAGACACGAAAGATCATCCGGAAGGCGTCTGGACATTGCCACCGTCATTGCGCCTGAAAGACAAAGATCGTGAGAAGTACCTCGCGATCGGCGAAAGCGATCGCATGACTCTGAAGTTCGTCAAGCCCGTCAGCAAGTAAGTGATCTTTCTGAAAGGGCCGTCCCTTGGCCCTTTCAGGTTCTTTTTTCGAAATTTTCCCTTCTGGATCTTGCCTTCTTCGACATCGGGCTCATATTGGACACCTCGAAGGCAGGTGATCCATGTCCAATCCCAAGAATCTCTCGACTGTTCCGATTTCCCTGCTGGATTTGGCCCGGATCTCTCAGGGTGCCAGCCTCCAAGATGCCTATCACCGATCAAAAGAGGCCGCCCAAAAGGCCGAAGCCCTGGGCTATCACCGATTCTGGCTGGCAGAACATCACAGCATCGAAGGCATTGCGAGTGCCGCGACGGCCGTCTTGATCGGTTATATTGCCGAGAACACCTCGAAGATCCGTGTTGGATCAGGCGGGATCATGTTGCCCAATCATGCGCCGATGGTGATCGCCGAGCAGTTCGGAACACTGGATGCGCTTTACCCGAACCGAATTGATCTTGGTTTGGGCCGCGCCCCTGGGTCCGATCAAGCGACGATGAGAGCCATTCGCGGGCCTCATCGTAGTCACGAGATCGACTTCGGCGAATTGATCCAGGAACTTCTGCATTATTTTGCACCCGCTGAACCTGGGCAACGAGTGCGGGCCGTCCCGGGCGCAGGGCAGACATTGCCCTTATATATTTTGGGATCCAGTCTGTATAGCGCTCAACTCGCCGCTCGTTTGGGTCGGCCCTATGCCTTTGCTGGCCACTTTGCTCCGGCACAGATGGCACAGGCTTTTGATATTTACCGGAGTGAGTTCCAGCCTTCGGAGGTTTTGAAGACTCCCTATGTGATGGTTGGACTCCCCGTGATTGCCGCGCCGACCGACGAAGAAGCCCGCTTTCTTGCGACCAGTTTGCAGCAGGCTTTTCTGGGAATGGTTCGCGGCGAGAGGACCCTTGGAAAACCGCCGGTCGAAAATATGGATGCCCTCTGGAACGAGCAAGAAAAACGATTCGTCGAATCCATGCTTCGGATGCTGGTGACCGGAAGCCCGAAAACCATTCGGGAAAAGCTCGACGAGGTGATCCGCGAATTCGGCGCGGATGAACTCATCATCACGTCGGATCCCTATCGCCATGAGGACCGCTTGAGATCACTGGAGCTCATTATGGACGCCAAACGTTCTCAAGGGGCTTCTCAAAATCCCGGCAGCGCCTTAGGATAGTCCGATGTATCAGCTTCGGCCCTATCAAGATCAGGCTGTCAAAAACACCATTCGGTACTTTCAAAAAAGCCGACAGCCTGCGGTTATCGTCCTTCCGACCGGGGCTGGCAAAAGCCTGGTGATCGCAGAGCTTGCCCGCATTGCTCGAGGACGCGTCCTGGTATTGGCTCACGTCAAAGAACTGGTCGAACAGAACTATCAAAAGTACCGTAGCTATGGCCTGCCAGCCGGAGTCTACTCGGCAGGGCTGGGACAGAAAGACGTCCAACAAAAGGCCATCTTCGGAAGCATCCAATCCGTCGCCCGGGCCTCGGATGATTTTTTTGAAAACTTCTCGATCGTGGTGATCGACGAATGCCACCGGGTCGCAGAAGAAGGATCCACCCAGTACCAGGATGTGATTTCAAAGCTGAAAGAAAAAAATCCCGAGATTTGCATCCTGGGTCTGACGGCCACACCCTACAGATTGGGACTTGGCTGGATTTACGAGCAGGCCCCTTCCGGCGAAATCAAATCTGCAAAGAAGCGCTTCTTCAAAAAATGTGTTTTTGAGCTGCCGCTCACTTACATGATCAAGAATCATTATCTCACAACTCCGGTCAAAGTGGACATCCCAGTGACCTGTTACGACTTTTCGGAACTGACAGACAGGGAGGGGTCTTACACCCTGGATGAAGTCGAAGAGATCCTTCGCAGCCAAAAACGTCTGACTCCGCTGATTATCAAAAACGTTATCGATATCACCGAGCACTACCACCGCGAAGGCGTGATGATCTTCAGTGCGACGGTCAAGCACGCCGAAGAGATCATGAGCTATCTGCCCGAAGGCCAAGCCCGCCTCGTCATCGGAGACACGGAGCAGGTTGAACGCGATCAGATCATCGAGGATTTCAAACGCAAGAAATTCAAATACCTCGTGAATGTATCGGTGCTGACGACGGGCTTTGATGCTCCTCATGTGGATGTCATCGCGATTCTGCGACCGACGGAATCGAACAGTTTGTACCAACAAATCGTCGGACGTGGTCTTCGCCTGTACGAGGGAAAAAAGGATTGTTATATCCTGGATTACACCGGGATGGGACATGACATCTACGCCCCCGAAATCAGCGAGCGGCGACCTGGCAAAGACACCGTCCCCGTCCTTGTTCCCTGCCCCGTTTGCGACTTTGAAAACTCGTTCTGGGGATATGCCGTGGATGGAGAAGTGATCGAGCACTTCGGCCGCAAATGCCGAGGGGTCGCCCAAGATCCGGTGACATTTGAACTGAAGCCCTGCAACTATCGCTTCCGATCAAAGATCTGTCATTCCTGCGGAGCTGAAAACGACATCACCGCCCAGGCCTGCGAGAACTGCAAAACGGTTTTGATCGATGCGGATGCCAAGCTCAAGCAAGCCCGGCTTTCAAAAAACGCCCACATCATGACACCGGACCGGATCACCTTCGAAGAACGGATGGGAAAAAGCGGCAGCTCCTATCTGGAGATCCGCTATTACGACGTGAACGGTGAATACCTCAGCGAAGCTTATTTTTTTGACAACCCATCCGCCATCAAAAAGTTCAGCATTAACTTTTTGCGTTCGCACATGCGCAGACCCGAACTGACCGTCGAACTGACTTCGCCCGCGGAAGTGATCAAGTACAAGGTTCTGTTCCGCCTCCCGGCCTTCGTCATTGCCCGCAAGCAGGACAAATTCTGGCGAATCACCGAGAAGGTTTTTGCGGAGGAGCTGTGAGTCTCGACTCACAACGATCTATATCGCCTTAGAGACGGCCATCCCTGTCCAGTTTTGCCCCCAAAAAATAGGCACTCATATCTCCATCGGCAACTCTATATTCATAGCCAGCCAACCGCGACCCATCATAATAGATTCTTACGGGTTTATCGCTGTATGTTTGAGCCAGTAACTCAAAGTTTTGACCCCATCCGCCAACGTATTTGAATCGAAATTTTTCCGTCTTATCCGGGCTAATTACGATGTCATAAATTTCCGAAGCAGCCACACGAGCCAAATCCTTCTTTCCAGCTCCATCATTCTCAAAGAAATCAATATTCTGGGACTCAATATGAATTTTCAGGGATCTCAAAAAGAGCGATCTCCGACCAGAGTTTTGCATTACAAAGCTAGCCTCGCCTGTTCCCGGATCATATCCATCGAAGCAAATATGCACTCTTGGACTTTCACGATGATCTCTTTGCACTTCGATCGCCCTCAGAGAGTTTGCAATCTCGACTGAAGCCTTGGAGGACCGGGTTTGGGCAACAGAAACACAGAACAGCGCAACGGTAAAGATGGCGATTGCCCCTGAGGAAATTGCATCTAAGTAAGAAAATATAAACATTATTAGGACCTCCCACCCCATAAAATCTCGATGAAACATTAAACTTAGCACCCATATCAAACAAGATCAGATTTGATGGTCACCGGGTGAGTTCAAAGAGGAGCGGAAACTTAAACCATGACACTGGACGACTGAGGTTCAGACTGATCGGAAAGTGGGCTTAGACTCAAGCCCCGAAGGGCAGCATCCAATCTTTTCTCTCTAACAACTTAGAACCCATTCCAGGTTCCGTATATGGTGGACGTGGAGCACAGCTAAGTACACCGCCACTAAAGTTCAATGTACCCCATGATATTATTAAGTTTTTTCCAAAATCACAAGAGCGGATTTTCGAGGTTTCCGCGCCTCTTTACGAGTCAGGATATACTCTACGCGAAATAGAGAGCAAGACAGGCTTTGCGAAAAGTTCCATTCGACAAGCCCTTACCGCTAGTGGACTAACCTTGAGAGTTGGCAACCGAAAGCCAACTACTAAGGCGAAGCGGGCCATTCAAGCAAGCTCTCCTGTCCAACGCTATGGCTACGCAAGGCTAGAAGGTCAGCTCGTGAAAGACCCCAAAGAATATAGAAATGTCCTTCAAATTCTCAAGCTGTGGCAGTCAGGTAAGAGCCTCACGGCCATTGCAAATCACCTGAATGACCGCAAAGTTCCACCCCGTCGAGGGCTGCGTTGGCACCATGAGACGGTTCACCAAATTGTTAAACACGAAACTCAAAACAAGGAGAAATAGTCATGATCCAGATTCCAAACAAACTTATTCAAATTGCCGTGGCTGCTACTCTCGCCGCCGCAGCTACAGGACAGCTCCCGAAGTTCATCCAGCAAGTGCGCGTGGCCCAATATCAGCTCCTCAAAGACTCGCAAGCGTCCATGTGGGGTAAACCAATGCTTCTTCCTAGGAAGAAGTAGGCGGCGGGCAAGAATAAGAATTTCCCCAATTCGACTTGCAACTACTGCTTCGTCTCATTTGTGCTGGTCGTTGCTCATCTTGGATCTTTATGGCTCGCTGCGAATTGGCGATATGCTTGTAATTTAGACATATTGGCATTACTGGTTTTTAATTCAATACCCCACCTTTCATAAACAACGTAGGATGCTGAAATAATTGACAAAATCAATAATCGCGACTATTTCTTCAGAGCATATGTCAAAACCAAAACTCTCGGTCGCAATGATCGTTTTATCTATTTTTTTCTGCAAAAATCTGCTTGCGGATTCACAATGCACATCAACAAATACTGCGCTGAAATCGAAAAGCAGCAATTTGGAAAAGCAGATTGAGAGCATTACTTTTTTGATTGAAAAAAGTGGATTTCCTCAGCTCCCTCTTGAGCTCGTTTTTCAAGTAGACGTCACTGATTCAGAGCAAGTTAAACGTCGCTTGCTGGAAGTTCGTAAGCTTACTACAGTCGACAGCGTTCAAAACACGCGAGACTATGAAGCTCTCTTAAGATGCTCCTCTGAAGCCAAGGAACAATCGGAAATTGCGGAATATGCTCGGCGTGTCGCCTATCTGAACATTCTGAAAGTAAAGTTCTTCGAATTTCCAGAAGACAAACAAAAAGTCCTAGTTGAAAACTATATCTCACAGCGGTCATTGAGTAACGATAGAGCAACAGTTCAAAAAGAAGTACAAAAAACTGAGGCTGCGCTTACCGAAGCTCAAAGTAAGCTCAGCCAAAGCTCTGAGACATTCGGTGATTCGGACGGAGCTTCGAAGGATGAAGATCTTGCTGTGGCCAAGACGACATTGCAGCAGTATCTCGCAGACTACGCGACTGAACACCTAGAGTTTTTAAAGTTGATTGAAGAGAAAAAGGTCAGTCTTGATAAAATTAAGGCTGAGGTTGGCGCTCTTATTCAAAGAGAACAAAGTGACAATGCCAATGTTGCGGAACTCTTGCCACCGTCAAATCTGAATTGGGAACAAACTGTCGACTTTATCTCTGATCTTTTTAAAGGCTTGAATGTTGGCACACAAATAGACTTACCAGAGCCGCTTGAGCCCCAAAATAAGTTTTCTGATGAAGATGCAAAAGATTATTCAACCTATATTAAAGCCTATGCTGAAGCTAAACGAGCTCGACTAGATCAAACTCAGAAAAGAACAGAGATAGTAAATGATTTAAGATTTCAAGCATTCCAAGTATTGACTGAAGCTGGTCAGTTGCGCTCTCGATTGTTCTTAAATTGTGATCGAACGTCCAAATGTGACGGACATCGCAGTCTCAACGCTAAAAACCTTGCCGACTTTGCCCGAGAAATAGAAATTGTACCAATTAAAGTACAAGCTGGTGGTGTTTCAAAAGTTCTCGAATTCAAAGGCAAGTTGAGTGCTGGAGTTGATGGATGGATAGATCTCTTCCAACAAGTCGTTGCACTTTTCATTTTACTTGCAATTCCGCTGATTCTTCTAAGAACTCTTAATTGGTTCAACGTCAAACTTGATTCTACGAGAAAATCTATCCTTTCTCGTTCAATGATGGATTTTCGCAAAAGAACTTCGATTGCTTTGTGGATTTCAAGAATCAATCCGTTTATTCCAGCATCGGGCATGGCCATAGGAATTTGGACGGCACGTCAGTTGATCGAAACTACTGA
>JAHBUU010000117.1 GCA_019637895.1 Pseudobdellovibrionaceae bacterium
CGCAATGAGCCTGTGCGCTCTCTTCGGGGTTTGTCGGCTGTTGGCAGACAACCCGTCCTCCGACCCAACATTTTCCCATTCCGCAGTCGGCATCTTGTTGTCCTTGGACTAGGGCAAAGAGTTCCCTTGCCTTTTTTCCTTCCAGGGTCTGAGCGGCGGCATTGGGTTTACGATCTTTTTTCTTGGTTTCGGTTTTGCCTTTGGGTCCAGCAAACGCGGCAACGGACAGAAGCAGGCAAAGAGCTGCGAGAATTTTGGCCATGGGGCCTCCTTTCATTTAAGGATGCTTGCCGATGATCGTTCGAGCCAGGTCTTTGAAGTCGGGTCCTGAAGGGACGGCCTAAATGTCGTAGCGGCGAAGGACATTCAACGTGGATTTGAAACCAATCCGGACAATCCGCTCGAGAATTTTCGGATTCAGGCTGAAATGATCGACGAAAAACATCTCGTAGTCCTGTGGGCGAGGATGAATATGGATGTAATCGACATCGGGCCTGAAGTTCAGCTTTTGTCGAACGATTTCAAGGACCTTCTCACGTTGTGACTCATCGATGTTCTGATCTCGGAAGTGTCGATCCAAGGCCTTGTAGAGCTGTTTGAGATTCGAATTCCACTCGATGTGCTTTGAGATCTTTTGTTCGATCACCTGATAGAGAGCCTGATTGATGATCACGGGCACCCCATAAGTGTGCAAGCTGCCGATCTCTGGGGTGTAGTGATAGGGCTGAACACTATAAGAAGAGATGACCAGGTCACAGCCATGATCGGCCGCCACATGGGCCGAAAGAGTTTCTCGGATTTCGCCGTCATAATAGAATAGCTCTTTGTCTTCGGGGGTTTTAACACCGTAAGGAGCAAAAACCGGAGGCAAAGCCGTCGAGCAGGCAACGGCGTCACTGATGCTGGAGTAGTTGATGAACTTGGTCGAGGTCGTTTTGGAGCTTTCTGCGAAAGGACCGAAAATCGCCTTTCGTGTGTGGTTCAGCTGAGTGGCGACCACATAAAGCTCGACCCCTAATCGTGAAAACTCGTTGTCGATCAGGGCTTCTTTCCTGAGATATCGCTCCAGGCCTTTGGTCGTGAAGAGACCATTCAGTTTGAAACCGTTCTTCACGATGGCCTCGAGCCCGCCCGCGACCAAAGACCGGCGTCTCAAAGCATCCGGAAGCAGGCTTAAAATCCGTCGTCCGTTGACGGCGAAGATGTTGCTGTAACGGATCGGCTTTAAAAATCGAAGGTCGCTTTTGTCGTAGGTGGGTGTTTCACCGGACCCAAGTTGGAAGGCATTGATCAAAGACTCGGGCTCGTATCCTCCGGCCAAGATCGCGCTCAAAAAGGCGCCAGCACTGGACCCCACATAAACCCGAAAGGTCAGAGGTGATCCGTCTGGATACTTTTGACGCACGACCTCTTTGGTGCCTCCAGCAAACTGGAAACCCTTTTCTTTCAGGGCGAGGCAGACCCCGATATGAAAGGCGGCGGCCTTGATGCCACCTCCACTTAAAACCAGTCCCAGCTTCTTTTTGCCTTGAATATCCATACCTTCAGCCAGTTTTCCACGCCTGACCAGGCTTGAAAAGGGGATTATCCACGCACTTTGGCGCCCTGCTCAGGGACCTTGGTCCTGATTAGCCATTCGAATTTGACAGGTGGAGACCCTTTGATAAGGTGATCACAAGATTCCTGGAGGAGATTGAACGATGAACCCTTGGTTACCACTCACTGATTACTCAACGAAGTATAAGGTGAGCGTATCCACCCTAAGACGGCGGATTAAGACTGAGGACATCAAATTCCGTTTTGAAGACGGGAAGTACCTTCTCCTGGACGAGCCGCCGGTCACTCATCAGCGCAGCCATCGCCCCTCCCTGGGAATAGAAGATGCTCCGCTGATGGGTTTCGACTCTCAGGCCCCTCGTTCAGAGATTGAACTCCGCCTTCAACAACGGACCGACCTGAAGGACGAACCCGTTCTTTTGGCCGCGAACAAGCTCCTCAATGAATTGAAAAAGGCCTACACCCAAATTCTGCAGGAGAAGGAAGAACAGATCCTTCACCTGAAGGAAGAAGTGACGGACTTGAAAACTCTCGTTCGGGTTCTTGAAGGCGAGAATGCTCGCTTGAAACAAGTGTACTGATTTTTTCGAAGTGCCGGACCTTCGAAAACAAAAGGGGCTCATTGAGCCCCTTTTGTTTTTTAAATGTCTGTTTTGGATCTTAAGCTGCAGCCGCTGTGGACTTGGACTTTTTGCCGTCTTTCTTGGCAGGCTTTCGAGCGGCCTTTTCGCCTCTCTCGAAGACCACCGCAAAGACTTCATCCAGGTTCTCAGCGAGGATGAAATTGATCTTGTCTTTAAAGACCTTCGGAATGTCCGAGATGTCTTTTTGGTTCGCGATCGGAATGATCAAGTTGGTGATTCCCAAGTTCAGAGCCGCGAGGCACTTTTCTCGGATTCCACCGACCGGAAGCACTCGACCCTGCAAGGTCACTTCACCAGTCATTGCGATGTCGTTTCTCACCGGCGTATCGGTCATCAGCGAGACCAAGGCCGAGGTGAGGGTAATCCCAGCAGAAGGACCGTCCTTCGGAATCGCACCCGCCGGCAGATGCACGTGGATGTCGTATTTCTCGAAGAAGTCATCCGGAATTCCCAGCTCTTCCATGTGTGCTTTCGCATAAGACATGGCGGCGTGGGCGGACTCTTTCATGACGTCGCCGAGTTGGCCCGTCAGGATCAAGTTGCCTTTTCCCTTCATCTTCAAAGCTTCGATCATCAAGACTTCGCCACCAGCTTGGGTCCAGGCGAGACCTTGAACGATTCCGACTTGGGAATCGACGAGTTTATCGTCGCGAAGGAAGCGGGGAGGGCCAAGCAATTCTGGTACGGTCGTTGGATTCACTTCAACGAACTTCACACCGTCCATCACGACTTGTTTTGCAACCTTTCGGCAAACAGAGCCGATTTCGCGTTCAAGGTTCCGGAGCCCAGCCTCACGGGTGTAGCCCGCGATGACCGCCTTGATCCCTTCGTCGGTGAAAGAGATGTTCTGGGAAGTGATCCCGTTGTTCTCGATCTGACGTCGGACCAAATGTTTTTTCGTAATCAAAAGTTTGTCGTTCTCGGTGTAGCCAGGGATGTTGATCATTTCCATTCGGTCGCGGAGGGCTGCCGGGATGTTTTCAACAACGTTGGCGGTCGCGATGAACAGGGCATTCGACAGATCGAAGTCCACGTTCAGGTAGTTATCGCGGAACGAGTGATTTTGCTCTGGATCCAAAACTTCGAGCATGGCCGCGGAGGGGTCGCCACGGAAGTCGGAGCCGAGCTTGTCGATCTCGTCGAGAACGATCACTGGGTTATTGGTTTTCACCTGGCGCAGAGCTTGGATCACTTTTCCGGGCATCGCGCCGACGTAAGTGCGTCGGTGACCGCGAATTTCAGCCTCATCCTTCACGCCACCCAGGGCGATCCGGTGATACTCACGACCCATGGCTCTCGCGATGGACTTTCCGAGAGAGGTTTTACCCACACCCGGAGGTCCCGCGAAGCAAAGGATTGGACCTTTCATGTCGTCGCCTTTGAGTTTACGAACGGCGAGGAATTCAAGGATACGATCTTTCGCTTTAGTCAGTTCATAATGATCTTCGTCCAGGATCTCACGAGCCTCGTTGAGATCAAGTGCGTCCGGAGAACGCTTGCTCCACGGGAGATCCACCAACCAGTCGAGGTAAGTGCGGACCATGGTCGCTTCGGAAGCGTCCGGGTGCATGCGCTCGAGGCGGGCGAATTGTTTCAGGGCTTCGGTCTCGACAGCCGGAGGCATGGCCGCTGCGACGATCTTGTCGCGGAGCTCATCCATCTCTTCGGATTTCGAATCGCCGCCTTCGCCGAGTTCGCTCTTGATGGCCTTCATCTGTTCGCGCAGGAAATACTCGCGCTGAGATTTGGACATCTCGTCTTTGGCTTGCGAGCGGATTTTTTGCTGCATGCCCATGACATCGAGTTCGGCTTTCAAAATTTCATTCACAGCTTTCAAGCGCTCGATCGGGTCCGCAGTTTCGAGGACTTTCTGAGCGTCTTGGGTTTTGATTCCGAGGTTGCTTGCGATCAAATCGGCAACGCGACCCGGATCGGTGACATCGTCGAGAACCAAAAGGATGTCCGGAGAAAGAGGACGACCCAGGGCGATGATGCGTTCGATTTGCTCTTTTGAAGAACGAATCAAAGCTTCAACCGTTGTCTGTGGTGCTGGAGCCGACTGGATGTCTTCGATTTTTTCAATCGCAACTTCGAAGCTCGGTGCTGTCTTGGTGTAAGACTTCACGCGGGCCTTGGCCACACCTTGAATCAAGATTTTCACGCGACCGTCGGACAGCTTTCGCATCCGCATGATCATCGCGACCGTTCCTACGGTGTAGATCGAATCCGGAGAAGGGTTTTCTTCGGTGATGTCTTTCTGGGAGGCCAAAAAGATCATTCGGTTTTTTGCCAACGCGTCTTCGACGGAGCGAATGGATGCTTCTCGTCCCACGAAGAGCGGGATGATCATATAAGGGAACACGACGATGTCGCGAACCGGAAGCATGGGCAGGTTTTGTGGAATTTCCATTACTTTGTCGTCAAAGCTCATACGGCTCCTCCGCATCATGCGGGTCGTAGTTTGATGTATTGAACTTCTCGGAAGGAGACAGGGGAGCCTTTAAGGAAAAACGTCGGTCATTTCGATTTCACGTCCGAAGGCGAGCTTCCACGAGTGAAAATCAAGGCTGACGTCCGTGTCAGCGGTCCTCTATCCATGAGAATAAATTGTTTTATGAAGTCTACTGACGAGGAATGGTCTCTTGCTCTTCCATGCACGATACGCACAAGGTCGAGAAAGGGCGAACAGCGAGACGGCGGTCACCGATTTCGGCGCCACAGCTTTCGCACTGGCCATAGGTCCCGGAGGAAATTTTCGCGAGCGCGCGTTCAATCTGGTAAAGAGTGCGACGGTCCTTCTCATGAAGATGCAAAGAGAGATCTTCAGCAACATTGCCGCTGGCGACTTCGGCTTCATCCCCGTAAGAAGAACGATCCGCTTGTTCCAATCGGAACTCATGAGACTTGTTTAGGATCAGGCCTTTTTGCTCCAACAGTGACTGTTGCAGGGCCTGAATTTCGGTTAAATCCATCTCCACTCCCCCCTAAGTCCTGGTTGATGATCGCGTCCGAAATAGAGGTCGCATCATAAGAGGGAATAAAAGACTGTCATCAAAAAAACGCAAAATGCTCGAGTTCTTGGCAGCTGTCGCGCGCGCACGCGTCACGCATGACAACTGCCGCCATCGTGCATTTTACCGAGCGAAACGATGAGACATCGCTTCACGAAGCTCAGCACCTTCGATGCTGAGACGAGTCCAAGGGATGGCAAGCAGACGGTCGACTTCGATGGTTTCTTCAGTCTCTTCGCAGATGCCGAAAGTCCCATTTTCCATTCGAGAAAGGGCCATCTCAATTTCGACGAGTTGATGACGAAGGCGATCTTGCGAGACTAGAAAATTATGCTCTTCGAGCTGGGTGACGGATTGATCGATCTCGTCACCGGTGGTTGTTCGACTGGCCTGCGAAAGTGAATATTGCTGCGCGGAAGATCTCACTCGATTGAGAACGTCTTGTTTCAGCGCGAGAAGTTTTTTTCGGCACTCCAGTAGGGTCTGCTGGGAAATCGTCTTCGAGCTCATGAAATCCTCCTTCCTGGCCTCCGTAATTGGGGGCCTTTGGGAGCTTCGACATCTCCCGGAAGAAGTCCGGTTAGAAAAAGAGCATAAAATATTCTTATGAAGGGAATGGGCCTGGGTTAGAGGCCCTAAGTGCTGGATAGAAATGCGATTTTTAGATCAGCGCGGCAGACGATAAGGGGAAATATTCCCGGTGGTATCGGTGACGAAGCTGGTAAGAGGTCGTCGAACTTCCCGAGCCGATGACATGAAAAGAGGGCCTGTGGCTCCGGGGAAAGAGCGGATATCCGTCAGACGTCTCGTGAGTTGCTCTCGAGTGTTCGCCCCTTGGCCGATGAGTGTTCGAATTAACAGGGCCGAATCGTAAGCTTGAATTTCGATTCCGGTCGGTGCCTCTCCGAACAACTGTTTATAGTCCGAAACGAACTTTGAGGACCCCCCGGTCACGTCGACGGTCGGGCTGTCGACGAAAACGAGCTTGTCGCCGAAGCTTCCGGCGCGTTTCGCGATGCCGGGCGAATTCCACAGATTGGTCCCAAGGAGTTTTACATTGCGGACGCCTGCATACGAGAGAAAGGCTGCCATTTGTGAAAGCATTTTCGAGCTGTCTGGAATGAAAATCGCATCAAAGTCGACGATCGCTGGAAGCAGATCTTCGGCGTTTTTATTTTGTCGTACTGAACGTCGGTTCGTTTGAGCCTGGATTTTTTCCTTTGAAATCAGTTGAAACTCGTCCTGGCGAGCTTCAACGTACCAAGTTCCGACCAGGCGCTGGGTGACGGCACGGAAATCAGTATCTTTAGGATTATAGATTTGCGCTGCAGTGACCTGACCGCCGCGTGCAAGAACCTCGTCCCAAAAATAGTTGGCGTATTCGATTCCGTACTGATCGTTGGGGTACAGAATTGCGAATCGTCGTAAGTTCATATCGTCGATCGCGGTGCGAACAATCTGACGAACCTGCATCTCGCTGGTGAGGGCATTTCTGAAAACGGTGGGGCCGATTTCAGTGATTCCTGACTTCTGAGAAAGGGCGATCGTAGGAACGCCCAGCTCGTCGGCTTTCGATGCCACAGCCGGGGCCGTCCGACTCAGAAGACTTCCGATGATCCCAATGACGTTGTCTTCTTTCACGAGTCTTTCGACAGCGCGACGAGCAACGTCTGGATTCCCCTCGCTATCTGCGATGGCGAGTTTGTAAGGAGAGACTCCGTCACTAAGACCGAGCCCGATTTCGATTCCTCTCAAAGCTCGCTGTCCAATGGCGGCATTCCTGCCGCTGAGGGGGAGAACGACGCCGATGGTTTTTGAATCGACATAGCGGATGCTGTCGAGCTGTGAAACCAGATCCATAGCGCGCAAGGCGGTTTCGGTTCCTGGGATATAGCTCTGCACATAGGAGTAAGAGCGGCGAGCAGAGTCGGTTTCCCGGCGGTCCAAATAAATGGAACCGAGTTGATAGTAAGCGTATCCGCGCAAGGCTCCGAAGCCGGAGTCTCCAGCGACGTCCTTCAGCTCGGATTCATTCAGCCGAGTTTCCAAAAGATCGAGGGCCTTGATGCGATAGGATTCTTTGGCGGCCGTATCTTCGGAAGTGCCAGAGAGTCGGTGGTATTCACGAATCGCGCTGACGTATTCGCCATCGCGTTCAAAAGACAAGGCTCGCTCTGCTTCCGCGGGAAGGGCTCTGGTGACAACAGGTTGCGTGGGCAGGGGAACCGAGTGACGACCTGTCGGAACCTGTCTCAGCAGGGGCCGAGCTGATGGTCGCTCGGGGGTCTTTCGAGCCCGGCTCGTTGAACAGGAGACTGCGAAGAGAACCGTCAAAACCAGGCAAAGTGTTTTCATTTTCTCGACCTCATCACCTGCGCGGCTTTCTCACGGAAACTACGGACGAGCGGAGTTTCCTCGGAGTTGACCGAGAGTTGTTTTAAGAGTTCTTTTTGTTCGGTATTGATTTTTTCAGGGATGTCCACCAGGACTCGGATCAGCATATCGCCACTTCCGAAGCCACCGATTTTAGGAAAGCCCTTTCCTTTCAGCCGAAGGATTTGACCGGTGTGAGTTCCGGGTGGAACGCGAATTTCGGCTTTTCCGGTGAGTGTCGGAATCTCTGCCGAAGTTCCAAGGATCGCATCGATATAGGAAACGGGCAGGTCTAATTGAATGTCGGCTTCTTGGCGCTTAAAGAGAGGGTGCTCTTGCAAGTTGATGATGACGTAAAGATCACCCATGCCTCCTGGAGCCGCATCACCTTCTCCGGACAGTTTGAGGCGTTGTCCTTCGCGGACTCCGGCCGGAACGGTCACGTTGAGTTTTTTTGATTCTTCTTTGCCGGAATTTTGTCGCATGAAGTGAATGGTTTTCTCACAACCGACAGCGGCTTCTTCCAAAGTCAAATTCAGAGTGTAGCGCAGATCCGCACCACGGGTGTTTTTCTTGCGTTGTCCACCGGGTCCGCCGCCACCAGGCTTGGCGCCTCCGAAAAGATCGCCGAAAAGGTCTCCGAAAACATCCTGAAAAGGATCTCCTCCAGGTCCACTGGATCGCGCGTTTCCGCCGAAGCCACCGCGGAAGGGTCCGCCACCACCGAAAGGATTTTCCCCAGTATTGAAGCCGGGCCCGGCGAAACCAAACTGGTCATAGGCTTCGCGTTTTTTTGGGTCGCTCAAAACGTCGTAGGCCTCGGTGATTTCTTTGAATTTTTCCTCGGCCTTTTTATCTCCAGGATTCTTGTCCGGGTGATACTGCATGGCGAGTTTTCGAAAGGATTTTTTGAGCTCCTCGGGGGTTGCCGAGCGCGAGACATTCAAGGTGCTGTAGTAATCCCGCTTGGTCGCCACGGGTATCCCCTTATTCCGGTTTCTTCGCGACGACGACCTGAGCCGGACGGATCAGCTTGTCGTGCATCTTGTAGGCCTTTTGGAAAACTCGAAAAACGTGGCCAGCCGGCACTTGATCCGTTGGCTCACTTGACAGGGCCTCGTGAACGCTTGGATCAAAAACCACGCCTTCGGTAGCAACCTCGGCGACGCCGTGTCGGCCCAACAGATTTTTCAACTCGGTTGCGGTTAACTCGATACCCTGGCGGAACAGGGCCGCACTTTCAGGGGTGAGCGGTGTGGCCAGTGCCCGATCAAAATTATCAAGGACGGTCAAAAGCTCTTTTGCAAGACGCTCGGAACCGAATTTGACCAAATCGGAACGCTCTTTGATCGCATGTTTCTTGTAGTTTTCAAATTCAGCGCGAAGATAGAGATAGTCATTCTTGGCCTTCTCGGCCTGTTCCTGGATTTTTTTGATGTCGGTGGAGACATCGAAAGAAGCATCCTGAGCTGACGAGTTTTCAGCTCCGTTTCCTTCCGATTGAGACGTTTTTTTTGAATCCGACATGGGTCCTCCACGAATGCAAGATACGAATAACTAAGATTGTGGATTCAAAGGGGAATGTCAATGTGGGGTGGTCTCGATCTCGCCTTTCAGAAAGGTCA
>JAHBUU010000118.1 GCA_019637895.1 Pseudobdellovibrionaceae bacterium
ACTCGGCCTTGAGCTTCGTCAAGCCCTCCGGAGTGATGTAGTTTTTGGGGGCGCTCATGATTCGACGACGGCCTCTTGATGCGCGGGAGCAGCGGCCTTCGCCTCAAAAACGAAACCGGCGTTCACCAAGGGCAACGGATCCTGAGCTCGGACTTCCAAGGGTGTTGCCGTGTCCGTGACCGGCAATTCCTGAAGCTCGCACATCAGCTCGTGCACGCTCATGATGCGATCCAAGCGATAGGCATTGTGACCGACCGTATAGAGATTTTTTTCCGCCGAGTTGTTCAACTCGATCGAAGACAACAAACCATTGCAAATGCAGAAGGTCTTTTCGTTTTCGTGTTTCGACGGGCAATGACCTTTGTTCAGCAGATAGCCCTTGTCACACTTCGGAGCACGCTCACGAAGCAAAGCCTGCTGATAGAACGGGCTCTTTTTCAAAACACGGAAAAGCATTCCACACGGAGATCCCGGACGAGAGGCCAATTCGATATCGTCCTCAGTGCTCTCGACGAGCATCTTTTTGTAATTCAGATTCGCACCCGACTCGGTGGTCGCCAGGAAACGAGTTCCCATCTGAACGCCGGCACAGCCTTTGGCGATTGCGTCTTTGATGTCTTGAGACGAATAAATTCCACCAGCTGCGATCGCAGGCATCGAGCCCCATTTCGCGGCGACTTCGATCACGTCCACAAGCAAACGATCTAGGTGATTGGCGGGATCCAAAGCCTCGGACTCTTCACGCCAGGCGATGTGACCACCGGCCAAGGGACCTTCCACAACGACAGCATCGGGCAGACGGCCCGAACGCTTCCAACGACGGCAGATCAAATCCAAAGCACGGCCCGAACTGACGATCGGAACCAAAGCCACCTCGTCGTGACGAGGATGGGTCATCGCAATTTCAGGCAAAGACATCGGCAAACCAGCGCCCGAGATGATGCAATCCACACCACCATCCATTGCGCCCAAAACGGAATCTTCGTATTGATTGATGACCGCCACCATGACGTTCATTCCGATCAGGCCCTTGCCCTGGCTCAGGAAACGAGCATCGCGCACGTCCTGGGCAGCCGCTTCACGGGCTCGCATTTTACGTCCATGACGAACGGACAGGATCCGGTCCAAGGCCGCAGAAGACAAAACACCGACGCCACCTTCGCGAGCCACGGCCCCGGCCAAAGTATAGCTCGACAATCCGATCCCCATCCCGCCCTGAATAATAGGCACAGGAGCCGACCGATGACGCAATTTCAATGGCTGATAAGGCCCTTGATTCATATGAATGCTCCCCCTGGAAGTGAAGAATACGGCAAACTATACTCGATTCACCCAGCCAATCCCAATGAAATTGGGCTCCCTGACATAAATCATCGATCGGACCTAAGACCGATACATAGGCGCCAAACTAGACCTCTCCTTAGGTCCAATTCCCCTCAAATACCGCGCGGTTACGCCGATATACAAAAGGAGGAGGTCTCGAATGAGATCACAGTGGAAACGTTTGAGCATCGCTGCGCTGCTGTCGCTTTCGTGCGCCGGTGCGACTCTCCTCTGGTATCGCATGACGGAAAGCCGCATCGACCTGACGGGCGTCACCCCTCTGGCTCAAGTCAGTTCCGTCGACGACGAAGTTCTGCGCCGCCCGTCCACTCGCCTCCTTTGGCTCCCTGTGAACACCGGTGACAACCTGTACACGGGCGAAACCATCCGCACCTCCAGTCGCGGTGAATTGCAGATTCAGCTCGTCAAAGGTGGCAGCATCAAACTCGAGCCGGATTCTTTGATCGTTCTTCAGGAATCGAAAGGTCAAATCAGCCTCGATCTCATGGAAGGGTCCCTCTTCGTCGATGCGAAAAAAGACGAAGCGCAAGCCGATGCCTCACCAAAACTCGTGTTGAATTCCAAAAGCGGACAAGTCGATCTGAGCGGAGCCAGCGTCTCCATGTCCAAAGGCTCCGGCGGTCGAATGGACCTCCAGGTTTTGGAAGGAACGGCCAAGATCCAAGGTGCCGATGGTCAGGCCAAAGAAGTTTCTTCGGGTCGAACCTCTTCTTGGGATGAAACCACGGGCCGAGTTTTCGACAGCTCGAGCTGGAATCTGCTCTCGCCATCCTCTTCATCGACTCTTTATATCGACGTTGATGCGGACAAGCCGGTTCTTTTCAAATGGCAAGGACTGTCGCCCAAACTTTCAGTCACTTTGCTGGCTGGTGAAACCAAAAAGAGCATGAGAGAAATCGGTACGGTTGCTCCGGGAACCTCCGAACTCGCGGTGAAATTGCCGATCGGAAAATACTGGTGGAAACTGGTCGCACGGGACGAACAAAAACAAATCGTGGCCGAGAAAAATGCCACCAGCCGTCTGGAAATCCTGGCTCGCCGGGTTCCCGCCGTCACCTTCCCACTTGCTGAAGCTCGTATCCCGATGGACCGAGTTCCCGCCTCGATCACTTTCCAATGGGAAAAACCGGAACCAGGAATCCAGCTCCAACTGGAAGTCAGTTCAGATCCCTCGTTCAACAAAAAAATCCTGACTCGTTCTTTCACATCCGAAGAACAAATGCTGTTGCCGAACCTGAAAGAAGGCACTTATTTCTGGCGAATGTCAGCCTCCTATCAAGGAGACTCGAAACCGTTCATCGGTAAAATCCAGAACTTCACGCTGGAACATCCAAGCGCTCAGGAACCGGCCCAACTGGCATGGACCCTGCCGAATGACAAATTGGTGCAATCCTACGCCGTCGAGCCCGTTCTCGAATTGCAGTGGGAATCCCGCACTCGGAAAAGCGAGATCAACGGATTCCGCATTCGTCTGGAAAACCAAGAGGACTCTTCACTGCCACCTCAGCAGTTGGAATCCAAAACCGGAAGCCTCAAGGCCAAACTGCCCAAAGGCGGCCGCTATCTGGCCAGCATCGAAGCTTACAATAAAGACGGCAACGTGATCGGTCGTTCTTCGCAGCAGATCCTGACAGCGCAAGAGCTGCCTCTGCTCGAAGCTCCGGGTTTCCTCCCGGCAGCAGGACCTCTGCAATCGGGTTTCGACGGCAGAACCGAACTGCAATGGCAGGCCATCCCTGGTGCAAAAGGCTATACCCTCACCATCCAGGACAAGTCCGGCAAACAGCTGGCCAAGAAAACTTATCCGGGCCTGAGTGCCAACTTGCAGAACCTGATGCCGGGTGAATACTCGGTTCATCTCGAAGCGGTCGACAATTGGGGTCGCAGCGGAGCCGGCGGTGAAGCCCGCACTCTGATCGTTCCCGATCGTTCGAATCTCAAAGCTCCTTCACTCAAGAGAATCAAGGTGAACTGAGATGATGCGAACGGCGTTCCTCCTCTTCTCTTTCTTGCTCACCCTGACGGCCTTCGAAGTCGCCGAGGCGCAATCCTATCGCCGCTTGGTGAACTTCGAGTGGGAACCGATCGACGGCGCCGTCTCTTACGAGCTGGAAATCCAGCAAACCCAGAAAGACGGCAAGCTTTACAAGTTCAAAGAAAAAAAAGCCGAATGGGGCGGTCGTCTGACACCCGGTCCGTACACCATGCGGGTGCGGGCTCTCGATTATCGACGCGTTCCCGGTGAATGGAGTGTCGCCAGCCCTTTTGATGTCGGTCTCGAAGCCGTTCAAGCGGTCTTCCCTGCATCCAAAGCCGAGCTGCTTGGCAAAGGCACCGATAAAACCGAAGTGGAGTTCCGCTGGAAACCAGTTCCGGGTGCCTCCTCTTATCAATTCGAACTGACCTCGTCGGCCCCGGACTTCAAATACGAAACGACACTCAAGGAAACCAAACTGCGAGTGAAAGTCCCCGTCGCCGAAGCCTTCACCTGGAAAATCCAGGCCTCGAGCAAAAACGACATCAAGAGCGAAGCCATCGCCCTGTCCGAATTCACCGTCCTTGGTCCTCGTTTGGCCACACCGAAGGTCGAAGTTCCCGAGAACGAATTCATTCGCGAGATCACCTGGGAAAAAACCCCTTACGCGAACAAGTACGACGTTGCGGTTGCGAAATACAATCCGCTCGGCAAGAAGTGGGAAAAGGTCCATATCTACGAGAACGTCGAAAGCAATACCGTTGCCTTTGACGAAAAGTGGACCGGCGGACAATACAAGGTTCAGGTCAAAGCAAAAAGCGATCGTCGCGCACACTCGCCTCTTGCCACCACCGAATTCCGCGTTCGAAACGGAGACCGCTCCCCTGCCGCCGAATTCACCCACGAGGTGCGAAAATCCATCGACCGCATCAACGGTTGGTACGGAATCGCCAGCTACCTCATCACTCAGGTTTCATACTCATCCACTGACTTCGATGGCCAGAACGGATTGCAGACGAAGTATCCGGCCATCGGTGGAACCGGCCGACTCGGGCTTGGACATTTCAAAGAGAACAACGCTTGGGGTTTCCTGGGAGTCCTCGATCTGTCCGGATTCATGAGCAAGGAAAACAAGGCCCTCACGTCGATGTCGATGGAAGGCTCGGCCGTCTGGAGAACCCCGGTCGGTGATCGCGGCGAGTTCCGTTCGCAGATGGGTCTTTACTACAAAGAACACCAGGTGGCTCTGGCCGAGGGAACACTCACCGGCAGCGGCGTTGTGAAATCCTATGAAAATGCCGCCGTCGTCGGCCCTCACATCTCGGGTGAATACTGGTACTCGATGGGACCCAAGCTGGGGTTCCAGGTGAACGCTCACCTTTATTACGGAATGTTAAAAATGAAGACTCCGAACGGCCAAGAAATCGAACCGACCCTTTCGACTCAGTTCGGATTCTTGGGATCGTACCGCTTCAATCGCCGTTTCACGGGACTTGCCGGATATTCCCGTCGCGAAGACCGGATTCGCTACAAATCGAATCCGATCAACGCTGCCAACTCCGGAAAAACGAACGAAGCGAATGTCGAAGGTAACTATCTTAACTTTTTTGCTGAGTACAGTTTCTGACAAGGATGTATTGAATGAGAATTCCAATTTCAATCAAACTGATCAGCATCACGGCGGCCCTTCTGGTCGGAGTCACCTCGGTCATCGCGGTGGTCAGCTCCAAATACTTCGAAACGACCTCGCGCCAACGTGAAGAGAACGTGAACCTCGACTACGCGGCGGCTCGCGCCACCGAGGTCGAAAACATCTTGAATAACTTGGTCGACAAAACGAAATCGAACGCGGGACAGCTTTACCGCATGGCCACCGAACCCGGATTCTCCTCGAGCGACTTCGACATGGGCTTCATGCGGGACAAGAGCTTTGTCTCGCTGGAAATTCTGAAAGTCGACGGATCCTCTTTCGTCAGCCTCAGAAAAGTCGTCAAAGACGACCTCATCAAAGACGCCTACAAGGCCCACCCGACCTGGCTTGCCCATGTCCGCGCCAAGCAGCAGTTCCCTTTGGCCGCCGTGGCTCGTGATGGTGGACATGTGGAAATCCAGAATGCGACTCTGATCCCGCAAATGCCGATCTTCACCATTGGAATTCCGCTGATGAAAGACGCCAGCGGCCGGATCTCGCATATCGCCATCGCCGACTTGGATTTGGGTTTGATTCAAAAGCCGTTCAGTGAACAAAAAGAACGGAGCTTCTTCGTCGTAGACGATCGCGGAGTTCTCCTGGCCCACTCGGACGAAGCCAAAGCTCGGTCGCGATTGGACATGAGTCAGTTTGAAATCGTTCGCAATGCCCGCGATGCGAAAACACCGCGCGGACAACGTCCCGTCACGGATGCCTCTGGCGCACGCGTCTACTCTGCTTATGCAAAGACCAGCATCGGCGCCACCGTGTTCTCCGAGATTCCCGAGGACATCATCTTGGAGCCGGCTCGCGAAGTCCGACGCCAAGCCTTTTTCCTGGGGGGAATGATCCTGTCCGGAGCTTTCTTTCTGATCTTCTTGTTCTCACTCACGATCTCTTCCCCGCTCGAGAAACTGGTGCAGTTGATCGAACTCGTTTCCAAAGGGAACTTCGACGTGAACGCCTCCTCTCAGGTCAAGTCCGTGTTCAAAGACGAGGTCGGAGAACTCGCCGTCGCCTTTGATCACATGACCGAGGGTCTCAAAGAGCGCGATAAGGTGAAAAACCTGTTCTCGAAGTTCCACGGCTCTTCCGTCACTGACGACTTGATGCAAGGGGAAGTCGGTCTCGGAGGACAAAAGAAAGACGTCGTGGTCTTTTTCTCGGATATCCGTGGTTTCACCGCCTTCTCGGAGAAACGCTCTCCAGAAGAAGTCGTCGAGATGTTGAACGAATACTTTGGTGTGATGGTTAAGATCATCAACGAACATGGCGGCGTCGTGGATAAATTCATCGGTGACGCGATCATGGCGATCTGGGGCGCACCGAAGTCCACGGACAACGACGCCCAACAGGCCGTCATGGCTTGTATGCGGATGCGCGAAGGTCTGGATGCCTTGAACGTTCGTCGCCAAGAGCGTGGCCAATCCCCGATCATGATCGGGATGGGTTTGCACGCGGGTCCTGCGATCTCGGGCACCATCGGTTCCGATGAACGGATGGAGTACACCGTGATCGGAAATACCGTGAACACCGCTTCACGGATCGAGGCTTCGACCAAGGCCTTCGGTGCGGATTTGCTGGTCACCGACGACGTTCTGGCGAAGGTCGGCGATCATTTCAAAGTCGAATATGCCGGTTCTGCAGAAGTCAAAGGACGCTCGGAAGCGATCAAGATGTACAAAGTTCGTGGCTACAAAACCGAGTCCGGAGAGTATTTCGACATCACCACCGCCTACTCCGACTACGAAGCCGAAGGCGCGGACAAAGTGAAAATCAAAAAAGAAGAGGATCAGGCGGCCTAAAAAGGCGCCGGATTCCATTAATGAGTGGGAATCTTCTCGATGTTTCGAGGAACCGGATTCCCCTCGATCAACTCGCTCGGAGCGGATTTGTTTTTGGGTTGAAATCCCAGCATGTCCAGCTCCGGCAAAACGAAAAACAATCCCGCCGCCAGCAGAGCTACCAGGATCAGAATCTTGTGCCGTAAATCCAGCTTCACTCCACGTTCCATCACAGCCCCGTCAATCCGTCTTTAAGAGCCTGCCTGCGGGCCTTGAGCGCCGGAACAAGGCCTGCCAAAATCCCACCGATCAAAACCGCGCCGATCAGCGCGAGCTCTTTCAGAACAAAGGTCGCACCCACCAGGTACAGGCCGAATTCGTTTTCAAGCCACGGCGCCAGCAAAGCAAAGACCGCCACATTGACAGTAACACCGATCAGCACCCCGAAGGTCGTCAGAAGACCGGCTTCGAAAACCAGCAGCCCCGCGATTCGGGATTGCCCGGCCCCCAGACTGCGCAAGATCGCCATTTCACGACGGCGTTCGTTCAGAGTGGTCACCAAGGCGATCAACATCGCCGAAAAGCCGACGATCATGACCAAGATCGAAACCAAGCCCAACACCCGCTCGGCATATCCGAGCACTCGCCACAGATCCTGCAAGGTCGCACCCGGCACAATCGCCAGCAGCGGCTCTTCCGGATAGACGTTGATTTCTCGCTGCAGGCGAAGAGTATCGAGGCGGGATTTTGTTCTCAGGAAAAAGGCCGTCAGGGTCTCGACTTTCAAATCTTCGGGTTTGATTTGGTCTGGAGTGATCCTGGTTTTTTCCGTCGGTGCCGCTCCGGTTTTCCAATCGATATGAATCGCTTCCATTGCTGGCAAAGAGATATAAACCGACTGATCGATGGGTGTCCCCGTGGGCTTCAGAATCCCAGAGATGCGGAAAGGCTTGTCCCCGTGCTCTTGAAAGCTCTCGCCCTTGGTGGCTCCGTGAGACAGTGTGATCGAGTCCTCGGTTTTGTAATTCAACCGACGAGCGACTTCAGAGCCAACAACCACATCCCATAAACCCACAAAAGGAACACCGCTGGCAAATTCGGGAGCCCGGTCCCCGCGAAATCGATAATGAGTGAAAAAGTCCTGATTGGTCGCAACGACGCGGAATCCGCGATGACTGTCCCCGAGCGAGTAAGGGATCGTCCATTCAATCGCTGGATGCTGGGCCCAATGCTGATAGCTGTCCCAAGAAATATTATGTGTCGCATTTCCCACGTTGAAGACAGAGAACAGCAACAACTGGGTGGGTCCGGTCCGACCTCCGACGATCAAATCCGTTTTTGAAATGGCGCTCATGAAGCCTTCTCGCGAAGACCGTTGCGCCCGCTCCACGGTCAAAAGCAAGGCGACCGACAACGCGATCGAGAGAACCGTCAGAGACGTCGAGAGCGAACGACTGCGCAGGGATTTCCAGGCCAGGCTCAAAAAGATCATGCCTTCACCTCGTTCAGGCTGGAGAGGGCTTCGACCCGCCCGAACAGACGCTGAATGGATCGATCATGACTGACAAAGATGAGACTCGTTCCTCGGGCCTCGGCCAGCTCGAACAAAAGTTTCAGGAATTTTTCGCGGTGATCCTCGTCCAAAGCGGAGGTCGGTTCATCCGCAAGCACGATCTCGGGTCCCCCCAGAAGAGCCCTGGCGACGGCGACCCGTTGCTGCTGCCCCACGCTCAATCGCGTGACGGGACGATCGAACAAATGATCGATCCCCAGAGCCTTGAGCATTTCGTCCCGCTCTTTATCAAGTTCAGCCGCAGGCTTGCGACGAACCGAGCTGAAAGCCGGACCGAGTGCGATATTGTCCCGCACGTTCAGATAAGGAATCAAATTGAAGCTCTGAAAAATAGAACCGATATGATCGGCCCGAAAGCGGTCTCTCTGCGAAGAGGTCATCGCCGCCAGGTCTTGACCAAGAACGCGCACTTCGCCTTTTTGCGGAGCCAGAATTCCCGAAAGGATTTCAAGAAAGGTGCTCTTCCCCGATCCGCTGGGACCATGCAGGAACAGCCTCTCGCCTTTTTCCATGGTGAATCGCGGAATCCGCAAGACGGGCTGCTGCCCGTAAGAAAACTCCACATTGGAAAGCTCGATCAAAGCCATCGTTTCAAATCCTAGCGATAAGGTTCGACCAAAACTCCGTCCAGTTCGAACGAAGCCTCACCGTACATGTGTTTTTTCGAATGTAGGTGCAAGGTCCCGTGAACCCACAAAGGACCATAAACCACCGGCGTCGGCGTTTTCATTTTGATGTAAACCATCTGATTCGAAGGCGGCGGAGGAACGTGGATGCAGGCCTGCGGC
>JAHBUU010000119.1 GCA_019637895.1 Pseudobdellovibrionaceae bacterium
GGCCCGAAAATCCGGAACCTGACCGCTGACCTGAATCAACAGGTTTTTCTCGGCCGCCAGAACCGCCAACTCTTTCGCCACATGGTCCGACAGCGACAAGGCATTCACGGTTTCAAGTTTCAACTCGGGATTGTGCTCAAGCGCCGACAGACTCAGCAGATCCTGAACCATGTCGATCAGGCGATTGACGTTTCGGGAAATGACTCCGATGAACTGATCCACCTGTTCAAGACGGCCCGCATGGAAGTCCTCTTTGAGGGTTTCCAAATACCCTTTGATGGACGTCAGCGGCGTCCTCAGCTCATGAGACGCATTGCCGACGAACTCGCTTCGCATGCGCTCGACCTTTTTCAGGTCACTGATGTCGTGAAAAACCCCGATCACACCACGCGTATCGCCGGTTTTTTCCTTGCGAAGCGGAGTCATCGACACCACGAAATCCCGTGGCTGATTATCAAGCAGCGTGCTCATCCGCACCTGCACCTTTTGCATAATCCCCGACTCAAGGACTTTACGGAAAGATCCAAAGATCTCGGGCACGCGGATCGCATCCGTCAACCGAATGCCCTCTTCGGCCTTCAACACCGCCGGAGTCAGAAACAAGGCCGCGAACTGCGAGTTGAAATACAGCAGTTTTCCCTCGGGGCTGATCGAGATGAGTCCCTCTTGAACCGAGCTCATGAAGGCCGCGTTTTCTTCGCGCTCTCGTAAGAGCTGATCTTTTTTCTTGCGCAGTTTTTTATCGATCCGATCCAGGGCCAAAACCAGTTCTGAATACTCGCCGGGTTCGTCCTCGAACAGATCCGCGTCTTCGCCGTCGCCGGAAAGTTTCGCGTATTTCTTGCTGGACACCCGCAGCGCCTTGCGGAGCGCCCGACGGATCGGCAGCGTGAAACGCCACGAAGTCAGCGCCGCCACCGCGAGGCTCGCGACAAAGAACAGAAAAAAGGTCGGCCAGAAATCCGTCGATTCCAAAACCGTCCGACGGATCAAAAAGGTCATGATCAAAGCGAAAAGCGAATTGAAAGCGACGAGCTGAGAGATGAAGAACCTTAAAAAAACGATCCAGGGAAAACCGACCAACTCAGGTTCCCTCGACACGAACCCGGTAGCCGACGCCCCGGATGGTTTCAATATTGTCGGCCCATGAGCCCAATTTTTTCCGCAGTCCGAAAACGTGGGTGTCGATCGTCCGACCGACGACGTTGATGCCCTCGCCCTGGATCTGATCGATCAGCTGATCGCGGGTCATCACCTTGCCACGGTTCTGGATCATCGCCGCCAACAACTTGAATTCAGATGGCGTCAGGTGCTGGCTTTCACCATCCACCGACAGTTCATAGGTTTCAAAGTTCATCGTCAAAGAACCCAAGGTCACCTTGCGAGGCAGGGATTCCCTGATTTCCGCCATCTGCGCCCGACGAAGCAAGGCCTTCACCCTGGCCATCAAAACCGAGGGCTCAAATGGTTTCGTCAGATAATCGTCAGCACCTTTTTCCAAACCCTGAACGATGTCATCGGGCTCGGTCTTGGCGGTCACCATCAACACACTCGCCTGCGAGCCGCTCTGGCGGACATGCCCCAAAAGATCGATCCCCGAAGCCCCCGGAAGCATCCAATCCAAAATCAGCAACGGATAGGACCTGGTCTTCAGCTCTTCGGCAGCCTCTTCGGCGCTGGCGCACTCGCGAACCTTGTAACCCTGCCTTAGCAGATGCAGGGCCATGAGTTCGCGGATCTCGGTCTCGTCCTCCACCACCAAAATATGGGCGGCTTCGTTCATTGCTGTCCTCCGTGGCGGACGTCTTGCCCCGTCTGGGCAAAGATCACGTCCTCGGCGATATTCGTCGCATGATCCCCGAATCGCTCGAGGTTCCTAGCGATCAAAATCAAATCCATCGCGGCTTCGACGTCTTGCGGGTTCTTTTTCATGTGAGCGCAAAGATCATGAAAGACCTTGTTCTTGAGATCGTCCAACTCGTCGTCCATCAGCAGGATCTCTTTGGCCTCTTCGACGTTTCCACGCACGAAAGAATCCAAAGCGCCCTTCACCATCCGACGCGCGATCTCGCCCATGCGAGAGATCTCTTTCACGTGCCCCAGAGCAGGACGGGCCAGATAATCGCGGCCCGTGTAAGCGATATTCACTGACTGATCGCCCATGCGCTCGAGATCGGTGTTGATCTTAACGATGGACAGAATCAATCGCAGATCTTTCGCGACCGGGCTTTGTTTCGCCAGCAAGTTCATGCAGGCATTATCGACCAGGATTTGGTCTTCGTTGATTTTCTTTTCGATCTCGTGAGCCAGAGCGAACTTGTCGCCTGCACGCTCGGCAAGTCCTGCGGTCACTTCGGCGAGGGCTTTTTCAACGTGCCCGCCCATGACGAGAATCTGGCGCTTCAACTCTTCCAACTGATGATCAAATGCACGTTCCACCAAAAGAGCCCCCGATATTTCTCTGTCAGCTTTGTATCCAAACCGCTCGACAGAAGGAAGTAACAAAGCGTGTCAAAATTGAATCCTAACAATCCCTCTTCTCTTACCCCGCTCCTCGGAAATTTGCAAAAGACCAGATGCTATGCCACGCTCAATTCGAACCCATGAAATCAACTCCATTGTCCGCCATCGATATCGGTTCCAACGCCATCCGCATGATCGTCGGGGAAGTCCGGGACCATCGGCTGCACGTCATCCGTAAAATCAGGGCCCCCGTGCGACTGGGCAAGGACGTCTTTCATACTGGCGGGATCTCCAAGGAAACCCTGGAAAAGGCCGAAGACGCCTTCAAGGAATTCCGCGAGATCAACCGCAGCATGGGGATCACCTCTTGCCGGGCCGTCGCCACCAGCGCCGTCCGCGAGGCCAAGAACCAAAAAGAGTTCATCGAAAAGATCTTCAAAAAAACGAAAATCAAGATCGAGATCATCGACGGCATCGAAGAAGCCCGCATGATCCACGCCGCCGTCCAACGCGAAGTCGATCTGTCCAAAAAGCGCATCATGCTGATCGATATCGGTGGCGGAAGCGTCGAGATCACCTTCAGCGAAAACGGCATGATGTCGGCCACCCAGAGTTTTCCGATGGGCACCGTTCGTATGCTCCAGAAACTGCACAAACGGAACCTCAATGAAAACGGCCTCAAGGTCATCCTGGGGGAATTTCTGCCGACCCTGTCCTCGTTCTTGGAATCCCATGCCGGCCACGCCCCCACCGAATGGGCCGTGGGCACCGGGGGCAATCTCGAATGCATGGGAAAACTGAAACTGCAGCTCTTGAAACGAGGGCCAGACACCCTGGTCAGCCTGAACGAGCTGCTGGAGATCGCCGATCGTTTGGAAAAGCTCTCGGTCAAAGACCGCATCGAAAAGCTGAAGCTGCGTCCCGACCGGGCGGATGTCATTCTGCCCGCGATCCTGTTGGTCAAAACAATCCTGCGCCAAGCCGGGGTCGGAAAGATCCTGATCCCCGGGGTCGGACTGCGCGACGGACTTTTGTGGTCACTCGCTGAAAGTCAGAATTTCACCTGAGCCTTGTTATTGCCCGGGCGAGCTCAGCAGATAGTTGGGATCATAACCCTGTACGCTTGTCGGCATCCGCGAAGCACAGCTGCTTTCGGACAGTCCTCGGCAAACGCATTCTTTGAGCCCTGAGAACTGAGACCGCTGACAAGCCAGCTCCAAGGTTTCCTGAGCGGCGACTTCTTTCAGCGCTTTTTCCAGAGCTTCTTTTTCGGCTTTTTTCTGCTGAGCCATCTGCCCCGCAGCACCCAACAACGCGCCCATTCCTTCGCCGCCACCGCCGCCACCGCCACCGGCTCCCGCGGTCTGATCACCGGTCTGAACGTGCTGTTCAGCATTTTCAGAGGCAACGGCCGCCTGTTGATCCGCCTGAGAGGACTTGGTCGCCAGGTCTCGCGAACAGTACAGACCGTTCGTCGAACCCTCTGCCACCTTCACTTTTTCGCTGGCTTTGGTTTTTTCCTGAGCCGAGGCATTCGCGCAGTATTTCGCGAACGTCTTTTTCACCGCTGTGCAACTGCTTTCGCAGCGTTGATGCTTCTGTTTACATTTCCCCGCGAAGGCCTTCACCGACGTGGACAAATTGTGCTGATCAAGCGCGCTCATCTTTGCGCCTGTGCTTGAACGATCTTTCGCGCTCGCAAGAAGGCCCGTGTCTTTGCTGGAAGCCTCGGTGTCCTGGATGCCTTTGTCTTTCGCAGGGTCACAGGCGAGATCCGCGTCTTTTCTGGATTTTTCACATCGCTTCAGGTGCTCGCTCACGGCCTGCATACAACCGCCGTTCGGCATATCCAGAGCGCCATCGTCTTTTTTGCCATCGTCCTGCTGAGCGGCCTGAGCTTGGTCCTGACCCTGCCCTTGATCCGACTGAGAGTTCGAAGGCTGCTCGCCGCCCTGTTGGTTGTTCGCTTGGTCACCCTGCTGACCTTGGCCGTTCTGACCACCACCCTGCTCGGCATTCTGTCCGCCACCACCGCTAGGCTGTCCACCGCCGCCACTGCCACTGTTGGAGCCGCTCTTTTTCGCCTTGTCCGCGACAGTTTGCGCTCTGGCGTTGAGTTCGGCGATATTCTCCTGAAGACAAGCATCAGGGCTCGAATACTTCACAGTGCCTTTGTTGTAGTTATCTTTGTTGCACTTGACCTGAATCATCGTCCAAGTGCCCGTCGAATCCAGATTCAAACCCGATGGGAGATCAACCTTGGGTTTTGCTTCGACCGTCAAAGAAGGGTCCTCGATACACTGACCGTCACTCATACAAATCTGCCCTGCTTCCGCGGAAAGGGCGCAAACGGAAATAAAAACGCTCGCAAGAACATTGAGTGACTTCATGGATTTTCCCCCACTCATGAGATTATCTTGAATCGTGGAAAATACCCGCATGATTCTGAAAGGCCGCCTCAAACCGAGACATTGGTGAAGCGAGAAACTCGTCTGTTGAGTTTAGGCAGTCCAGATCTTTGGTGGAACCAGCCACTTGAGTTCGGCTTGGGCCTCGTCCATCTCTTCCGGATCAGGCAGGCTGAAACAGGCAACGCCGGACTTTTTCATCTCCAAAACCGAGTCGGTTTTCCCGGTCAGCAAGTAAGAGGCAAAGACCGACAACTGGGGTTCATGCCCGACGAGCATCACCGACTTGAGGCCCTTCGCGTGCGCTTTCAGCCAGCGAATCAGCGCCTGAGGCGGCCCGTGCGGAACCAGCTCCGATGCTTGCACCACTTTGGTTTCAAAAAAAATCTGTGACAGGGTTTCCGCCGTCTGGCGAGCTCGGACATAGGGACTGGTCACAATCAGATCCACCCCGTCGATCAAATCCCGGAGGCGGATTGCAACCTTCTGCAAACGTTTTCGTCCCTTCACCGTCAAGGGGCGCAGGCTGTCGTCATGATTTTTCAGAGCGTACTCTTCACGATCTTCGGCGACCGCGTGCCGGACGAGATAAATTTCCATAAACTTGCGGAGCATCCTTGTCGTCTGTCGCGTCTTCAGCGACGGTGTTTCTCGTTTTCGTCAGTTGAACCAGCGTCGCATGCAATCCAGGCTCGTCGGACTTGCGCTGCGAATAACTGCCGTCCGATTTCATATCCCACGTTTGTCGCTGATCCTTCAAGCTGAGCTGCAGAATCTCCCACAGTTTTTCTTTGAGTGGACGTTCCCAGATCGGCACGACGGCCTCGACCCGGGCATGAAGGTTCCGGTACATCCAATCCGCCGAACCGATATAGAATTCGCCGTCCAAAGGGTCGGCGGCTCCATTGCGGAAATAGAAAATCCTCGAGTGCTCAAGAAAGCGACCGATGATCGAGATCACGCGGATCTTTTCGCTCATGCCCTTGACGCCTGGACGAAGACTGGCGAAACCCCTGATGATCAGGTCGATGTCCACGCCGGCTCTCGAAGCATCGTACAAAGCGAAAGAGATGTCGTTCTCTTCCATGTTATTGCACTTCATGATGATCTGGGCGGGACGGCCTTCTTTGGCGTGCTTGGCCTCGCGCTCGATCATTTCCTTGAAGCGCGAGAACATATTCACCGGAGCCACCAAAAGATGCTTGTAGGTCTTCTTGAGGGATCGGCCCGTCAGGTAATGGAAAAACTCGACGATTTCAGAAGTGATTTCTTCGCGGCTCGTGAGCAGTCCCAAATCGGTGTACAGCCTGGAGGTCTGAACGTTGTAGTTCCCCGTGCCGATGTGGGCATAGCACCGAAGTCCCTCGGTCTCTTGGCGCACGACCAGGGCGAGTTTTGCATGGGTCTTGAGACCGATGATCCCATAGACCACGTGCACGCCCGCATTTTCCAGGGCCTGCGCCCAATAGATATTCCGCTGTTCATCGAAGCGCGCCTTCAGTTCGACCAGGCAGACCACCTGTTTCCCCGCATCCGCCGCCCGAATGAGGGAACGGATGAAGGGGCTATTGTCGCCCGTCCGGTACAGAGTCATTTTGATGGCAAGCACCTTTGGATCCGTCGCCGCTTCACGGATAAAGCGATCCACCGTCCCGCTGAAGCTTTCATAGGGATGGTGAACCAACTGGTCCGAAGTCCTGATGACGTTAAACAGCGGCTGCGTATCATCCAGAAAAGGCAACGGAACCACAGGCTGATGCGGAGGGTACCGGAGCTCTGGTCGCTGCAAATCCGCAATGCCGGTCAGATCCGAATAATCCAGTTCTCCCGGATGGTCGTAGATGTCGGCTTCGGTCAGTTCAAGTTCGTCCATCAGAAACCGCAGCATCCAGGGATCAGGATTCGGCCCGTGTTCGATCCGAACCACCTCGGCGAATCGTCGCTGGCGCAGCTCTTCCGCGATCATTTGCAAAAGGTCTTCGGCCTCGTCGTCACCGCCATCGAATTCGGCGTTCCGCGAGATCCGAAATGGCATGACGTTCAGAACTTGCATCGAAGGAAATAAATCGGCCAAGTTGTGGGTCACCACATCGGCAAGACTCACAAAGCGAAAAACATTTTCATCATCGGAAACCCGAATCCACGCGGGAAGTCCCTCTTTGTTTTTCGGGATCTTGATGCGCGCGAAAAGTTTTTCCTCTTGCTCGGGATGCTTGAGCGTCACTCCGAGGGAAATCGACAAATTGGAAATGAATGGAAACGGATGCCCAGGGTCCACGGAAAGCGGAGTCAGAACAGGAAAGACGTTTTTGCGATAGTACTGGTTCAAAGAGGTCTTTTCGGCCTCTGTCAGATCTTCCCATTTCAGAAGATGCACCGATCGTCCCGCCAGTTCCTTGCGCAGTTGCTGATAACAAGCGGCTTGATCCTTCATCATATGAACGACGAATTCACGAATCAAGGTGAGCTGCTCCTGCGGCCCTCGCCCATCCGAAGATTTCGCGCTGATTCCGGCCGCGACCTGACGTTTCAGACCACCGACCCTTTTCATGAAAAACTCATCCAGATTGGAGTCAGAAATCGCCAAGAATCGCACTCGATCCAATAACGGCGTTCGTGAGTCTTCGGCTTCGTGAAGGACCCGACGATTGAAATGCAGCCATTCGATCTCACGGTTGGTGAATTCCGTCGAGCTCGATCGCGGATGCTCGATCACGCGAGGTTTCCGGCGCGGCTTCCGGCTGGAGGTTTTTTTGTTCGGAACCTTGAGAGTTCCTCGGGGATTCTTCATCGTTGCGGCCTCTTCCCCTATTTCAACCCGGTCCGGGGTGGGTTGCAACCGCAGGGGGTGTCTCTTGATGAAACACTGACATTTGTCCTCCCCCCTCTCAGGTCCCGGCCTCGACTCTCCGATAGAGGGATATGCACCAACGTCTCGCTCGGTATCACGCCAGATCGCCCCGCTATACTCTGAACACAGAGGACGACTCGCTGATCCGCGTGGCAGGGCCGCGCCAAATTCCGTGGGAAGAAGGCACCGAAATCAGAAACGTTTCTCTGACCGGACTCGCCTTCACCGCCCCCGAAGATCTGACTCCGCTGATCGGCGAATTCATTCGCATCCAATTCCAAGTCCCCGGCGGAGAACAAACAGCCTGCCACGCCATCGTCACACGACTTGAGCAGGATCAAACCCAGCCAGGCATGATGCTGGTGGCCGTCCATTTCTACAAACTGGAAATGGCCCACCGGATTTTACTCGCACAAGGTTTATCCAAACGCTTCCGTGATCAAATCGCCAAAAAAGGCCGCGAAGGCCTCGAAGAAAGCCCCATCGATCTAAGCCCCGGCCCGCTCTTCATGATGGCAACCACGATCAGCTTGTGGTTCCTCATGACTCTGATCTTCCTGACCTGGAACGAGCCAGGCTTTCTGTCATTCCTGCGAATCCTCGGCCTATAAGAAAAGAAGTGGATTTCCCCATCTGCCCGGAGCCGAAACCCCTCTCGAGTTGTCAAACAACCAAAGCGCAGTCACTCGCCTCAGCCATGAACACGTTGGGCAACTCCTGAAAGAACGTGACCTAAAAAGGTCGAACAAAAATTTCAGAATCTTCAGTGCCAGTAAAACCAGACTTAAGATCCGTCGAGCTTTGTCCAAAAAACCTCGAATAGACACATATGTGGTGTGTAGATCCGGCATTCGGAACTCCTTTCGTGAGAGAGAAGTTCCGGGTTCCAAAAAAGCGAGATGGGGAAACCCAATCTCGCTTTTTGCATTTTAAAGACCAGGACCTTGTCCCTCTGCTTGCGGCGGACTTGACCCGGTCTCCATTTGTTGGGGCGTCTCGGGGGAAGGGGATGGGGCAAACTGGCTGTCTCAGACACTTGTCTTGGCACTCGCTTGCCTTCGCAAGCTCGCGCCAAGCCAAAACTCGCATCCAGATTGCCCCATCCCCTTCCCCCGAGACACCCCAACAAATGGAAACCTAGAAGCCCGGCTCATGCCGAGGGAGCAAAAGCTCCCGCGTTTGAAGAGGGACGCAAATCTCAATTTCAATTTTTAGAATTTGAAATAAAAGTCCTTCACTCACCCCGACGCCCAAAACAAG
>JAHBUU010000012.1 GCA_019637895.1 Pseudobdellovibrionaceae bacterium
CCGCTGGATGTTCCAAAGTTACGGTCATCTGAATATCGAGTTCAAGTCCGGCTTCGCCTAAAAGTTGCTTGGCCGAGGCCAAGGTTTCAGACAAAGCCTGCTTGTCTTGTCCCCAATGAGTTTCTGGAGAAATCCAAACAACTGCCTCGATCCGGGTTTCCTGCGACAAGCGCTTCCCGATCACGGTGAAGGACACGGTTTTATCACTTGGCTCCCGGTGGGTCAGAGAACGAAATCGCCAGACTCCGCCAGGGATCGGACTCAACTCTGGGTTATTCGGAACGATCAAACTCCCGGTTCCAGGAACCACGCCGATCGATCGATTCAGGCTCACCACATTGCGAAGAACAGGCTGAGAGTATCCGGTCATTGCAGACTGCGCATTGCCGCTCGAGACAAAGGCCTGCCCATCGGGGGCGATCAGATCCGTGACCTGAAGCAGTTGATCCGAAGACCCTTGAACGACGATTTGAAAACTCGTCAGACCGGCAGGGATCGTGATTTCGACCCAATCGCTCAGCCAATAGCCGGATTCTCGGTGCAAAGGGATTCCGGACTTTTCGAGGCGAAACCCCTGAGCGTCGGCATAAGCACTGGCCAGCAGCAAGGAAGTCACTGAAATCAAAAGGAACAATCTGCGCAAGGTCATAGGGTGGGGTTTGAGCAAGATCGGTTCCCCCTCAAATGCCTCCTGTTTTCTTATAAGGCGCCCCAAACGCACATAATATTGACAGGAGCCTCACGTCGGCGCCCCGACCAAGGAAAGTTTCATCTTTCCGGAAAAGGTGCTAGAATGCCCTTATGAAGACGACAGGATTGCTGTTCTCTCATTCTTATTTGGCGCACCGGCGGTTTCTCGACCGCGTGACGGCCGTCGTTATCTAGACCGGTTCCGCTCGAATTTTCACTCGCACACTTAAAGCTCAAGAACACATTAAGGAGGATTCCATGGCTCAGACAGAGACTCTGATGATCACAGAACAAGACTACGAAAGACTCGCACTTTTGCTGCAACACACAGACGGCCCCAATGCGGTCGCCCTGGAAGAGGAACTGGCCAGAGCCCAGGTCGTTCCCCAAAAAGAGGTTCCACAAGACATCGTCACAATGAATTCAACGGTTCAATTCGTGTCCCTGGATACGGAAAAAGAATCTGAAGTGACCTTGGTGTACCCAAAGGACGCAGACGTCACGAAAGGACGCGTGTCCATTCTTGCACCGATTGGAATCGCTTTGATTGGGCTAAAGGTCGGACAGACGATCCAGTGGCCGATGCCGAATGGCCAATCTCGTGAACTCAAAGTTACGGCTATTCGCTATCAGCCAGAGTCAGCCGGAGACTGGGATCTGTAGGAGATCCGGAAATAAAAAAGGGGCTGATCAAGCCCCTTTTTTTATCCTCACTGAGGTGACGGATTATACCAACAGGTCGGACGTTCACGACCAAGCAGGCCCTGGATCGCACTAAGGGCTCGACAACTCAGATCAGCATGGTTCACATTGATCCCAGCTTTGGCGATCTCATAGATTTTTACTCCATGTGCCGCGAGATCTCGATAAGTTGTCTCGAGCTCGATCAAAGCAATGTCCGAAATCTCCGCCGTTCCATAGAGAATTCGCCCCGGCCGAACCTCCATCTTTTGCCCATCGCGATTGAAAACATAAACTTCGCTTCGGCCGTATTTTCGATTTGCAAAAAAGCCTCTCTCGGGAATCCATCGCCAATAAAGACAGTGGCCGTTCGTTAAGAAAACGGCTTTTTTCATGGTTCGCCCGACCGATCTGAACAATCGCACCTGAACAGGAGTTATTCACCATACCGGTGAGTTCATTTGGTTTTGCCGGTCGCCCAAAAGTCACCTGAGGATGACCAAGGAAACAAATAAATGCTGTGAATATCAAAAGAAATGGAAAACGTTGTGACATCGATCTTGATCCTTGAGTTCGGTTCACGACGGGACCATTCCCATCTCAAATCCGTTTATAAATCCCCTGATTCATCCTCAAGATCCATCCCTGTCGATGCAAAAGTTTCCGAACCAGACGTCATCACTGGAGTTTTCCGACTGAGCTAGGAACACTCTTTTTCTGAGGAACGATGATTTTTATGTCGTTCCTCTCTCGCGAACAGAATCACACCCATGTTGCGGATCGCTTACCGAGTGGGCGGACGGCTTGCCGTTCGGAATGGCTTATGGATTGCAAATTTGTGCCTGTCGATCCTACGGCCCAGTCAGTTTCGCTTTGGCTCTTGGCAGAGCGACACTTTGTGACACTTGTTTCGAGCTTTAGACAGACCGTGGTCACAAAGAGTACAAAATAGGTTTTTGACCTGGCGAAGGCCAGCGGAGGTTTTTATGACAAAAATGATTCTTCTGATCGCGATCCTCGGTTTAGGCTCCACCCAGGCTTTCGCCAATGCAGAGGTTCACTGCGGCGAAGGAAAAGACCTGTATCAATATTTGGATCTGAATTCGGAAAACGCAGGCCAACTAAAAAAAATCTGTGACCTCAAGCAAGAGCTCAAACAAATCGAAAAAAAATACGCACAAGCCATTCGAAAAGAAAGAGATCAGTTGACCTCTAAATTGATCCTCGGCGACCTCGATCCTCAGCGAGAAAAGTTTGTCAAATCGCTGGTTGGATACATCACGACGGACGCTAAATTTGAAATGGAACGATCGGATTTTGTGATCATCATCAAAGAAGAAAAGGCTGCTGAAATCAAATGGGCCTTACTTAAAAACGGCTTCTCTGCGGACCACGTCGTCGAGGGTGCTGGCTTTCCGAAAAAAATGTACTGAGAAAAGACTCTGCAGGAAAATTGGCGGAGAGTGTGTGACCACTTTCCGCCATCGTTAAGTTGTTGAAATAACTTACCTTCGCTTGGTCTAAAAACCAACTTGTAGCAATTTGTAGCAACGCATTTCTTCAAGTTGATCTCCGACCTACCGCACAAGCTGAAGAATCTGGGCTGCCTGATCGCCGGGAAGCTTATACCCGAGCTTATCAGTTCCGCCTTGGATCTCCACGCCCGCTTGTCGAAGATAGACATTGGTCGTTTCCATGTCCGCGTGCCCCACTATCGCCATCACCACCGCCAGAGGAACCCCTCGGGCGAGCAGGTTGGTAATAAACGTGGCACGCAAATCATGGAACTTAATGTCTGTAACACCGATTGCTTTGCAAAAAGACCTTGTCACCTTGGCCGCACAGCCACGGGTCCACTCCTGAAGGTGGGGAAGAACAAATTCTTCCTTTCCTCGTTGCAGCCTTAGCTGCTTCAGAAAAACCATCAGCTCGTCTGATATTGGAACCATCCGAGACTTTTGGTTCTTCGTTGAAGTAAACCCATTCTTGCTATTCCAACTACGGCTAATGCTTATCGTTCGCGCTTCCATGTCCACATCAGACCACTTCAGCGCATACAATTCGCCAGAACGACATCCAGTGAAAAGAGCCAATGCCCAGATCGGGTAAAACCGATGATTCGTGAGCTTGGCCTGACTCAAGAAAGTTTCCGCATCCGAATTCGTCAGCACCTTCTTTGGAGTCTCCGGCACTTTGACCATAAGGCCAAGCGCCGGATTTCTATCCATCTTGCCGTTATCAACCGCCATCTGAAAGATTCGCTTTACGATCTTTAAGACATACTTCCTGGTGTGCATTGTGACTTCGGCTGGGATCAGCTCGAAAATCAATTCATGCACATCCATGTTGGTAATTTTGCGAAGCTCTTTATCTTCCCAAGGTTTTTGAATCCACCTGCGAGCTGACTTTTCGTAATTGTAAACCGTCGAAGGCCGGTAATTGACCTTCATGATTTTCAGACATTCTTCAAGCCACTCGCCCCACCGTTCGTGGACGCTTCCTTCTTTGATCTTTGCAAGGTCGCGTTCGAATTCAAATTCAAGGTCTTTCGCTTTCTTAATGGATTCGATTCCGCGCTTTCGCATTTGAATGCGTTTTCCGCGTGCATCGAATCCGTTGACGTACACTTCGTAAAGTTTCTTTCCTTTTGAGGAATAAGTTTTGATCGCCATTTTTATGCTCCTGTTTTTTGAAGGAGCGCAAGGCAATCACGTTTCCGGAATCGAAGCCGCCCTCTCAGTCGGTGAGCGGGAAGAATCCCTCTACACACCATGATTCGAACAGCGTTCGGGCTCACGGAAAGAAACTTTGCTACGTCATTTGTTGACAACCATCCATCCGCCAGATTTTCAAAGAACTTGTGATTTATCATAGACAAATCTCCTCCGAAAATCAATGCCAGAGCGGCTTCAGGGAGATTTTTGCGCGTCAGAAATTTCATTCAAGCGCACTGCTTGCTCCGTCTCGTTTGGCACTGATTCGTTTTTGGGTTTTCGTTTTCGGCGAGCGGAATTTAGCTCGCCGGAAGGGGCTTTTAGCTGCCGAGGCTCGCTTTTACCGACCGATAGCTCAACTTTGCGAAGTTCTTCTTGCAGCTCCAGCACTCGCGACATATCGCCGTTTTGAAGCGCCCGCTTGATCTGCGGAGTGATCCAGGTGATATGTCGAACGGGGTCATAGTGATCGGCGCGGATTTGCTGAAGCTCTTTTGGCGTCAGCAACTCTTTATGTTGGCGGACGAGGAAATTCACGATGTCGGATTTCGAGAGCGTAAGGTACCCTTTTGAGAATTCATTCACTTGGGAAAGCCAAGCTTCGACTCGCTGGCCCTCTTCGAGTCCCAACGTCACGCGCTCGGGCGGTTTGGTCTTTTCCTTTTCGGACGGGGACGCACTTTCTACCGGCTCCATGTCGTCTCCCTTTCGATTCGATACATATAGTGCCCCTCGACCCACTCGGCCCCGCCGTTGCGGATCTCGGGTGGAATCCAAATTTTCTTTACCTCTGGCTTTAGAAGTTTTGGCGGCTCGCCGCCGCTCTTATCAGAAGTTTTCTTTTGCATGGAAGTGCAGCCCGCAAGAATGCAGACAATAGGAATCAAGAGGTGATATCTCTTCATCTTAATTTCTCCTGTTATATGGTTTTTGTTTTCTGTCGCGGTGGACCGAAGGCAAGTTGCTGTTTGTAGTGGTTCGGGGTGTAAATGCGGAGAGTGGAGAGTAGGACGGATGCGGAATGCAGTAAGGTCTTGGGGGTAGTCAGTTAGAAAATGTTCCCGCGCGAAGGCGCGGCTAAGTCCTCTTTTTTCCTAGAACTTTGCGCGTATCGTAGTGCGCGGTAACGCCGGACTTTCCCCAATTCGTTCCCAATTGCTTCCCGTAAATGTCCCCACATATTTCCTGCATGGTCTTTCGGAAGGTGCCCAGGTTTCCTGACCGCTCATTGGTAACCTTCGCTTCCCAGCCGTCCCGGATGTAATCATCAATATCCACGAACACATGAAGATTCTCCGTTTTCTCCTTGATGCAATCCCGAGCGCGGAGGATTTGCTCCTTCACAGACTCAGATCCCGCCAGCCAATACACGCGATGAACCCCGCGCATGAGCTGGTAGAACTTAAGCGTCGTTTCGTAGACGGAGAGAGCCTTTAGCCAAAGCTCTACTTCCATTGCGAGCACCAGATCGCCCTCATCCGTCTTGATGCGAGTGTAGCCGTCGGGCCGGTGGTCCTTTGTCTTTGGCACCCAATGCGGATAACACTCCACGGAACGCCGCCTCATTTCCTGTTCGGTGAAAAATGAAACGATGGGAAGCTGATGGGTTGCCCATTCGCCAAGCTGAAAAGCCACGATATTTCGATCATGCCAATGATTCTCCGACTTGTAGCCCTCTTCTGCAAGGTCGCCAAGAGATCTGCGGATCGACTCAAATCCCCGGTCAGTCAACACCCAGGAAGAAAAGTTTTGTTCGAAGGTGTCTTCCGTTTGAATGAACTTATTTTTTGCCAGGCGTTCAAGCGCCTTGTAAGTGGAGTAAGGTGTCTGCGGGCGACAAACAGCCTCGTGAATACTGGCTGTGGATGCCAGTTTCCATTTCCATAGGAAGTGCAGAATCTTTCTATCCCGGTCACTCATGAAAAATCCGCTTCCGCGTTTCCCCAGGTTGCGCCAGCGAGAGGGTGTGGCGTTTAAAATGTCCATTTAGATTTCCTTTCGTTATTTATGTAAAGAGGTAGGTTTGCACCTCCTCAAGTTTCGGACCAAATTTCCAGACAGCACGGCCTTGAATATTTGGATTGATTTCAAAAGCTCGCTTCGTGCCGATAGCTGACACGCTGGAGGCTTGGTTTGGCATAGGAAAACAGAGAACCGCTGGAAGATTGGTCTTCACGGTCTGATCAAAACTCTGGGCATCCGGTTTTTGTGTTGCGACGACAAGATGCACCCCCGCAGCCCGGCCCTGACGGGCAATGCGGTTGACGGCAGCCTTCGCTCTGTCTTGCCTTTCCTTCTCGACCTCCGGGTCTTTTGCATAGAGCTGTGCGATTTCGTCCACGATGATATAAGTGCGACGCTCATCTTCCGGGCGGTCCGTAATTTTTCTCGGTCCCGCCTTAGCGATCTTTTTCTTTAGGTAATCATCGAAATTCGATGCACCCACAGCAGATAAGGTTTTGAACCGCTCCTCCAGCGCCATGCCGATCCGGCCCAGCTCCTCGATACATTTTTTTGTGCCGTCGAAGCATTCGATATTATCGCCGAGGTTTTTGGCGTGATTTCTGATGTCCGCCGTTTCCATGCCGCCTTTAAAATCCAGGAAGATGACCTTTGCCTCAGGGTTGTTTCGTGTGAGTACAGTGGTCACAACTTTCAGAAAGTTGGATTTTCCGCCGCCCGTTTGACCGGCCACAAGGATGTGACCAACATTTCGCATATTGACGTGGATCGGCCCCTCGTAGGTCATGCCAATGGGAATCTGGCCGTCGGCAAAGGCGTCGGGATTTTCCAAGATCACGGTTTTCTGCATGTCCTTCATTGTGTAGATGATTTCGATTTTACTTTTATCACCCTCATCTTGAAGAAGGCGGATGACCGTCATATTGAGGACCGATTCCAGGCGCTCGACTGCATTTTCAAAATCGGTTTTGGTCACGCCATGACAGTGCAGCCTTAAGCGCCGTACATGGTTATCAATCTTTAAGTCCTCGATAAGGGAGGGGTAGCGGCCATTACACTTTAGGCTCGCTGCCTGGAATGCTTCCTTCAGTTTATTCAAAAGGCGATTTCTATCGGCGGCCCGCCGCACGCCCCACAAGATCCAGCCGGAGAAAATGCTAGCATAGGTCAAGAAGACCCTTAAGCCTTCCGGCAGATGATATTTGGTGGTAAAAAATGAAGCCGCCCAGGTGTCGGCCCGAGCATAAAGAATAACTGCGATGACGAGTCCCAGATATGAAGCCGATGCTGGGACTCGATTGTTAATAATGCCGGAGAGAATTTCTTCTGCGGCGGCCTTCAAAAAACGACCGACGGAGACAAGAACATCTCCAAAGTCTCTTTGGCTCTTTTTGATTTCCATCATTCTTCCTTTCGTTTTGGTTCATCAATAATGAGATAGAATTCAGTGCCTTTTTTCACCTCGATGATATTGGGCGAGTTTTTCATTTCTTCGAGATAGACCTGGCTCTGATCAAGGGCAGCTTTGGATGCCCCCGCCAAAGCTGCGTCCCTCACGGAGCGCTTTTGATGACCAAAAAATGATGAGCCGCTTGTTTCCTGAAGAGCATCAGCCATTCCGCCAAGAACACCAAATCCTACCGCCATACCCATCTTCTTGGTCCGCCGACCGACGACGGAGCCTTTAAGACCAAGAATTTTGTCGCCAACGTCGAACGCCTGACCTCGAATTGGAAAACTCTCACCACTGGGGAAAACCGCCTTTTGAAATTCCACGAAAAGCCGTTCTTCCGACGATTTTCCTCGGCCAAATAGTGTTGCGCCCTCCGGTAAAATAGGTTCGCCATCAACCGCAAGGGCGGAAACGAGTTTAGCTTTCACGATCCCATCCGTGGCACCACTAACCAAGACAGCCTTCGCCTCAGAACCAACGGGAATTTCACTTGAACGCCTAAGATTAAAAACCTTAATCCGACCCAAGGCCCCCGTTGCCACGCGCGGAATTCTGATTTGATTCACGGATTCCGTTCCGTCATAGATCGGGGCCGCAATCACCGGCACATCTTGGCTTACTGTGGGAACGTCCATTTCTTTTCCACGCATGTCGGCGGCTTCCCTGTCGCCAGAAAAAAAGAACGTCAGCACAGCAAGAATCGCGGCGAGAGGAAGGGCCAGGGCCTTCAGACGAGAAACGCTGACGGTTTCTTTGAGTCCGTTCCAGGTCTTAAAGTATGCTTCCTGCCCCCAGCGAAAAACCTTCCCCTCTTTCTCAATGTAGACCCTTGATTCTTCACTCATGGGAATTTCACCTCGTATTGAGAGTCCTTCGGGTCCTTCACGATCAAGATGTCGTCGCCTTGACCGGAGACTGTGATAAGATCGAAGGCACATCGGCGGTTTTCAAGATAGACGATCACGTTTGTTCGACCAGACGTGTGCAGGGCACTGACGAGTAGATCGTTTTTGATTTGCTTAAAATCGAAAATCATTCTTCCCGGAACGACCTCTTTAGGCTTAAACGGAAAGTTGATGGTGGTGATCCGGCCATAGGCGACCTTTACGGCCCTCGTATTTTTATCATCGCACGGAATGGCTTTTTCCTTTGCTACGCTCGTGAGCGCATAAAGAAGAAAAGCCAAAACGGCGACAAAGAGTAAATACCTCATCGCTTGTCCTCCTTTTTCGATTCTGTGGGCGCCGCCAGCGCAAGCTTTAACCCATAGGGATTCAGCTCGGTGGGATCGACTTCTTCAAATGCGACTTTGACTACCGTCTTTAGAGCCGAGCGGATTTCTCCGACGGAGAGCACTCGATCAAATTCCACAAAGGCTTCTTCTTTTGTGACTTTGGCGCTACGGAAGACCACGCCTTGATAAAGCCCTCGCGCCTTCATTTCCTTTTGCTCAGCTTCTCGAAGTTCCATTTGCCGCTTTGAAAGAAACACGTCCGCGTTCACGGCACCCGAATCAAAGCGGGCAATCAGCATGAGACGGATGGCCTGCTGAATGTCCGCTTCGGAGCGAGCAAGCTTCGTCATCTGAACGATCTCCATGCCCCGGCTGGACCGTTCGACGACGACCGGGCTCTTATCGTGAAGAAAGAGGACGGCCATAGTTAAAAATAGAACGGCGAATCCCAGAATTTTCACCGCCGTTCTTAGAAATAAGTTCTCTTTGGTCAAAGAATCGACCGCCGATGAGAATTTCATCGTCAATACCTCCAAAAATGTTTTTTTATTTGTGACTACTTGGGATCGTCGGGTTTCTTCGGGTGGCTCTTGCCACTGGGCCGCTCTTTTTTCTCACCCAGTTCAGAGCGAATAAGCTTGTTACCGCTAGAAATTCCTTTTCCAACGCCGCGTGCGGTGGCGAGTGATTTTGCTTTCGCCATACCCACTACACCAGTGGGCGTAAGTGCCGCAGCACCTAGGATGGTTCCACCTAGAGAAGCTGCCCCGGAGTGGAGACCGCCACGCACAAGCTTTCCCACCACGAGTGGCGTTACAATCACCGAAAAAGCCAAAAGCACGTTGAGCAAGATCGCAGTCAGAAAATCTACGTCGTACTCAGGCTTGTTGACCTCGGAAAGCGCAAAGCTCCAAAGAAGTGCCGCAAGCACACTCCATGTAATTTTCCACAGGCTCACTTCAACGAGCGCCTGAAAAAGGCCCTTCGTGGCCGACGCGGTGGAGGGAAGAACAAACGCCGCAATCATTAAAGGCGAAAAAATATAAAGCAGCGTCCAAGTGAATAGATACATGGTATCCGCCATGTAGACGCTGATATATAGGAGAAAGAACGTCAGATAGCTGATGATGAGCAGCACCGAATCTTTCACCGATACCCAGGACCAGGTAAGTGATCCGATCTTTTCTCCAAGCCTTGTAGTTACGAGTTTAAAATTGTGAAGCTCTCCCACTTGCGCCGCGAGTGAATCTGTCAAATCTGCAATCGCGTTCATAATTTCTGGCAGCGCCACGAGTAAGAATGCCGCGACCACAGCCCTTCCCACAAGATGCAGAAATTCTGGCACCGCGCCCATGGGCATCCGAAAATAACTTAAGACCACGCCAAGAAGAAGGAGCGTTAAAACAATGCTGTAGAAGAGACCGGCAAACAGGGCGTGAATCTGCTTTGCCTCTCCAGCTAACCATGACATATCCATATTTAAAACCTCGGTGCCTGAAATTTTGCATCAAGCGATTGCATTTTGTTTTTAAGTTTTTCGCCCTCCTTTAGGTACTGTTCGGTCCTGTCCTTTTCCTGTTTGTTCTGAAGAGCGAGGGTTTGCGCCTGAAGTTTTAGTCCCTGGCCGGTGGCGCGGATTTGTTGGTTCATGACATGAATCATGACTCCAAGTGACTGCGCAGTGAGCTTGGCGGCACCACCGGGAGATACCGCGTGGGAATATGTTTTTATTTCTTCGCCTATGCGGTCGAGCCTCTGCGTATATTCATTTAGCTCATTGTTAAATGTGATGGCTTCGGCCACTGTCCGGTCAGTATTTCTCTGGACGGTCGCAACTCTTGAATCCACGGCCCGCCCGAATAAGCTCTCGATAGAGTTTACCGCCGCATCAATCTCACGAAGCTCGCGGTAAAGACCTGGGTCCACCCTTAGCCCGAGAGTCTCCGCCATCCGAAGAGAGTCATTGATCCCCCGGTTAATGTCTTGGAGAAGTCCCAAGGTGTCGTTTCCGGATTGAAGGATCTCTCTAAGCTGGGCGAGCTGCTGAAGGGCATTCGCTAAAATCTGCGCCAAGATCGCGGCATCCGCCCCGAAAAGATCCGCCCGTGCCACTTGAGGCACGGGCAATAGTAGGCCAATCGCCATAAATGTGGCGCAAAGTCGCTTTCTCATGTTTCCTCCAATTTTAGGCGGATGCCCCACGCGGGAATTCCCGCGCAAGGTTCTCCAGAATTTCCGCGTCGGGAAGTTCTGGATTTCTATTTCGAGCCTCCTCAAAGGCTTTAAGATCAGCGGGGTCCGTTGTGGCAAGCCAGTATTCAAGAGGCGTACTTTCAACCACGACCACCTGCTTGTCGTCGCCTGCAATCAAGAAGGCCTCCGAAAAATATCCCTTTTTCGACGTAACGCTTTCGACAAGACGGGTTTCTCGCTCATTCAAAAGCAGCGTCTCTTTGAGTGAAGGCAAGTTTCCGCCGGTCTGCTTTAAGATCCATTTCACTGACGAGTTCGGAAGAATAGCGGACGCAATCTTGGATTTCGCGAAGTCATCCATCGTTTGAGAAATCGCAATTGCGGATGCGCGATATTTACGAAAGGTGCGGAACACTTCGGCGATAAACCGTGAGCCCGCGCCGCTTTCGATCAATTTCCAACATTCGTCAAACACTACAAACTTTTGACTGATCCGATCCCGCTGCACTTCTCTCCAGATTAGATCCGTGATGAGAAAAAGGCAGACGGCCTGTAGTTCAGGAAGCGACTCCAGTCCCTTCAAATCAAAACAGACAATGGGACTCGTAAGAGCCAGATTCGAACGGCGATCCACAAATTTTCCAAAAGGCGAGTCCCCAACCCATGGCCCCAAGATTTTTCCCATTCGCATTAGGGCGGGCTCCGCATTGTTAAGAAGCTTCTCACGCAGGTGAGATAATTTCGGCTCCTTTTCGTCGCGAAGAATATCCTTAATGGCCTGCTCGATCTCCGAACGCTCAAGCTTCCCAATCCCGCTGGCCTCGTCCTCTTTCGTCATTAGCTCCACAAGTGAAGTCATGAACTTGATTTTTTGGTCCACCGCTTCTTGGCTTGAATCAGATAGATCAAAAGGGTTAAGCGAAATATCGCTATCTGCTCCTAGCGCCACATACTGGCCGCCTAAGTTCTCCGTCATTTTCTTATAGCTGCCACCAATATCGATAATGAAAACCTTTGGATTCTCCTTCATGAGCTGCGCAATAAGGACGTTCGTCAAAAACGATTTCCCGGCACCCGAGCCACCACTAACGATCTGATTAAAGTTGGTGAGCTTCGGACTGAAGGGATCGAAGCCTAAAAGTGATCCCCGGCGATTCCTTAAGATCACTCTTGGATTGTCGTGTCCCGACCAGTCTCCATAGATTGGCAAGAAATCTGCGAGCACACTCGTATTCATCCGACGACTGCGTTCTTTGGCACGGGCATTGGGCAGTGAAAACTCCAGGAACATCGGCCCCGCAGCCAAACTTTCAACCATTCCTTCCGCGCCAGAGAGTTCTCGGAATAGTTGCAGGACGGCGGCCACCTGGTTTTCAAGTTCTTCCTCGTTCTCATGTCGCAAAACAACATTGAGTGCTACAGAAAAAATCTTTTCCTGCCCCGACACGCGCCCAGAGAGAAGAGCCTCAATATCTTTGAGCTTTGCCTCGCTCTCTAGGTCCGACACGCCCTTTTTCCCGGCATACATGGCGTAGGCAATGCGCCGCTGAGTTTCAAGTGTCAGGGTTTCTCTTTCCTGATCGAGCACTTCAACGGAAAGATGCAGACGGGAATCAAAGAGAAGATCCCTTAGCTTTTCGCTCATCGCTGAAAACGTATGCTCTGGCATGATTTTCAGCGACAGGACCCGGTGATGAACACGGCCAAGGGCAAATCCTTTAAGCGACATCACCATGTCACTTAAGATCAGATCGTCTCGAATGTCTTCGCGGTTGAAGTTCATGCCTTCGAGCGGATATAGAGGGTTCCATTGGTCAAACAGGAGCGCAAAAGCAGAATCCTCCTGGATTTCAATGGAGGTGATACCAAGGGTTTCAAATCCGTGGCGCACCTGTTCCACCAACTGTGAAAACGAACGAAGCTCTGGCTCAATGGTGTCGCGGGTAAAATCCGCCTCTTCGTGGTTGTTCTTTTTCCAGAAGGAAAATACTGATTTTTTCTTAGCGATAGCCTTTTTAAAGGGCCTGCGCAAAACTACATACATAGATTGGGACGGAGCCATTCCGCTGTTATCAAGTTCTTGCAGACGGCGAACGCGGTCAGCGAGCATTTTTTCAATCAGAGGTTCTTGCGCCTCTGAAAGAGCGGTATGATTTTGGATTAGGCTAGCTCCGCCTTTTTCGATCATCTGCACAAACTGAAGCGAAAGACCGGCGGGAAGCCCATTCAAAAAGTCAGCAGCTACTTGGTGGAGGGTGTTAAGCTCCTCATCTGTCGCGCAGGAAATATCTCTTGGGGTTATTTTCAAGATGGCGCCAAGGGACATGTCTTTGAAGATGAAGCGTCCCTCCTCAAAGCCCCACACATCTAGTTTTTCAGCGAGTGAAGACATCTATTTTCCTTTCCGTATAAATCGACGGCGCGGTGGCGCCAGCGAAAACGCGCTTAAAACACCGGGCGAAAATTGAAATTTGAGCCAGTGGGCAAGAAAGTTGTCGGGCTTTCCGGCTTTGACGAGTCTCAAGAAGACCCCAAGGGCCAATGCTGGCCCCCAGGTGAATAAAAATTTGTAGGGAAGCTTTCCGAAAAGAAGGTTTAAAACTGCGAGGGCCGCAAAAACCAGGAATAGATCCAGAATCTCGAATCCAAACACCAAGGTCTTTTTTTCCAAGCATCGGTAAACTTCCGAAGTCTTTAGCGCCATGCAAATCCTCCTTTAGTGAATAAGACTGCGGATCAAGGACACGATGCTTTCTGCACCAAAGCCGACTATGGCCCCGACCACCGCGTAAAAGAGATGCTGGCGAGCATTGGTATGGCCCATCACAAAGCTCATCCCTGCGATACATAGGCCGCAAATCGCAGCGAGCGGAAGAAGTGTGCCGACAAGCTTTGCCTGAACCGCTTGAAGGGAGCTTTCCACACTACCAAAGGCGATGGCTGGGACTATGAGACACACCATCGGCACCAGCATTATGCTCGCGAATTTCACGCTCTGACGGACGGCCTTTTTTTCGTTCAAGAATTTGGAAATCTTCATATGTGTACTCCTGCTTAGGTTTTAAATTTTTGATCAGTTTTTTTGCGGCGTTCTTAGCGGATTGAATCAGTCCCATGACTCACCCTCTTCTGCGCCGTCGTCGAATTTGGATTCATCAAAATCGTCGTCCTCGAATTCCTCACCGGGGAATTCGTCTTCACCCTCAAGGTCGTCCATGATTTCTTCGTAGTATTCTTCGAGATCCGAATCCTCTTTGGTGGCAGTGGGAATCAAATCCCAGATTTCTTCCATTTGGCTGAGCATCTTGAAAGCAAGCTCTTCGCCGGAGTAACTGGTCCGACCGTCAATATCTTCTTCAAGAAGTCGGCGAAGGCGGTCCATCGAGGAATCAAGTTCAACATCGCCCTCGTCGTTTGGGATCAGGTCGAAAAATTCTTCCACCTTTTCGAGTAATTCTTCGTTTAAGCGCATGACGGCCCCTCTCCCGGCGCAAAGCCGATTTCGTGATGAACAACTTTTCTTTTGAGTTTTGAGATCGCGGCTTCAATGACTTGCTCAATGAGGTTCACGCCGGATCTAAGTTCACGGGCAATTTCCGAGACGGAGTAATCACACCAAAAGCGCAGGTATAAAATCCGCTGCTCTCGGTCTGAAAGCTCTCCCATCGCCATTTTCAAACCTGAGTGGCTGATCTTGGCGAATTCCTCTTTGTACTGACTCGGGTCGTACACTTTGTCCTCCCTTATTGAAAAAGAGAGGGGCTGTGCCCAAAATGACTGGATGTTCGATTCGTCGGAATCCACCCCTCTCATAAGTCGGCGGGTGTCCGGATTTTCCCCGTCCTGTCCCCGCCGAAGGCGCAGAAGAGCCCTGTTTTTCAGATCGTGGACGGTGCTCTTCGCTGTTTTCTCAATGGCTGCGATTTCCCGGACGGTTCGCCCATCAAAAAAAACATGGCGGAGCACGTTGGCTTCCCCCACCGGAATGGACTGAAGAAGTTGTTCGCACTGATTCCGTTTGCCTGGATCTGTATTGTGGTCGAGCTGTTGGAAGATGGACCCGGTCATATCCTCCGTTTTCTTTTCGTAGACGGCGGGACATACGAGCGCATCTCGCCGAGGTGACTGATACCAATTGAGATAGCTCTCCCATGTAGCTTGGTCCCAGCTCGTGCAGATTTCTTTCAACTCTGCGGTTGGAATTTCGACGCCGGTCGGTGTGAGCCAGGGTCTTGGTTTCTTGGTTCGCATTTTTTCCTCCTCGCACGCGGAGGTTGTTTAAAGTGCCGCGTGCGGGAGGCGGTGATGCGAGGAATGGCCCGACTCGTGCCAGGCGAGTTAAGCCTATGATATTGAAAATGAAATTGTTGGTTTTTAGGCAAATCCCAGAAATGGGAAATCCATGGGAGAAATCCCATTTATGGGAAGGGAATTGGATTGGTAAATAAATTTATATGGTTAGCGAATCCCACTTTTGGGATCGCTGGGAAGGCGGAGGGATTATCGGCGGCTCATGCTGGAGCCAGTAAAAAAGCGCAGGCTGGTTTGCCTGCGCTCGCTTAAATCAGAGATTTAGTTCGACGGTTTGACCGCTGCTCTTCGTTTCCCCGCCAGACTGTGCAACTGCTGGAGGAACACTACCGGCCACGGTGAGGGCTATAGAGCAGGGATTTTATTCGCCAGCAATAGCCTTATAAAAATACTGCTCGGACTTTCCTAAGTTAGGCCAATCGATCTGGAATCGTCCTTCACCCACAAATAGGCCTTTGGGTAATTTTCCCTCGGTTACCTTTTTGTTGCTGCTCGAGCACTGAGTTTCCAATAGCACGGATTTCCCACCAGAGACTTGCTTGAACCATTCAACTTTTGGAAGCTTATTTTTATCGCATTCGCGAGAATCGAGGCAAAGCATCTTTGGGTCGAAACAGTTTATGTTTGATTCCTCGTTTTTAGCGAATGGCCGTGAAGAACTGTTCGACTCGAAGCGATCTTCATATGGCATATGTTCCTCACAGGCAACTATGCAACTGGGACGGTTTTTCTCGACTGCATTAGCTATTGCGCCGGTGAATAGCGCCACTACGACTAGAAAAATTAAAAGGAATTTCATCTAAGCATTGTTAACCAATCCGATAACCCAATCAACAAACCAATAATTCTGCCGCTCTGCCCGGTATCGACCTTCGGTGCGTTATATTTGACCTGAAGCATTTGTCCCCACGCCCTCCGGTAGACGTGCGGTCACGATCTCACGCGAAGTAGCTCAAAATCGTCAGCTCGGTGGCGCGCAGGGGCCAACCCGGACAGCAAAATAAGCGGCTTCGGGATAATGCTGACTCCAACTTGCTTAGCCCGCCGAACCACTTCAGGGTTGTCGAAGTCGTTGGTGCAAAGGTGAATAATCCGGCGGCCCGGCACTTCCGCGATCAAATCCGTTCCGAGTCTTCCACCGCCAAGGTCTTGGTCCACAAGGGCCACCGTATCCGCCGGTCCTTCCGCTGCCAAAAGTAAACGGCCAGCCTCGAAGGTAGCCGCAGAGGCCGCAACGTCATATCCAGACCGTTCAAGAGCATCAGGAACCTTCGGATCGTCATCCACGACAATCACCCGGCTATGGTTGGGGCGCCCCTTAAAAACGACACCCGTTTGCGCAAGAGGGAGCGTTAGCAAAAATCGTGTGCCGCCGCCGACTTTCGGTTTATGGCAGATCGTACCGTTCCAGGCCGCTAAGCTTTTTTTCGCATGATAAAGACCAAGGCCAGTGCCGCCAACTTTGCCGTGAGTGGCCCCCTCTTGAAAAAGTCTTGTCGCAATTTCCGGCGCGATGCCGCACCCATTGTCCTCGAAAGTGATCTGGCAATGTGAAGCATCTGTGCTCACATGAACTTCAATAGCGCCGTTTAATGGGAGAGCATCAAACGCATTCTCCAGAAGATTTTCAAAAATTCGAAGGAGTGCGTCCGGAACCGCAAAAACCGGCGACAGCTTTTCCGAATCGTAATGAAGTGCCAGGGAAATATTTTTTCGTTTCGAAAACTTGAGCCGCACCCCTTGCGTGGCCTGCTCCGCCAAGACCTCAAGGATCGTCAGTCTTGGCGTCAACTCTTCCGCCTCAAGATCATTGAGTTTCTCAACAAGGGAGCGAAGACCTCGTGCCACCGATGAACATGTAGAATAGAGAAGTTCGTCATTGGGATCTATCGCTTCCTGCACAGCAAGCAGTCCAGACAATGGCGAGCGGATGTCATGTCGGACTTTTCTGATCCGCTCGATATACACGGTGGCTTTCGTCGCTTCGGTTTCTTTTTGAGCGCGAAGGGCCGATTCAGAAACAAGACGGCTTTCATACGCCCTGATTTTTTCTTCAAAGTCTTGGGCCTGGGCCATGAAGAGTTTTATTATACCCGCGCGGTTCAGTATCCATTCGACAATGCCACTGCCCAAACGCTTTTCCTGCCGCGAAGAATCGCCGATGATTCGCACGCGCAGTTCCTCCATCATCTGAACACTCAGATAAGACGCCAAGTAACGGGCCACATACAGTATCAACATGAGTCCAAATGCTAGCCAGCCCCATAGAACCACGAGCTTCGAGTTAAAGAGCGCTTCTCGCGGATACATAATGAGAGCCCGCACTCCGGCGTTGGCTTCGGCCCGGCAAGTGACCGTTTGATAATTGATGGCCTGGTCTACGCAGTTTGGTGCATAGCTTCGACCATTATCAAGAATGTTAATACAAGCACGTCCGGCACCGGCTCTCGCGGCTCCGTATTCCAGCCCCTCAAAGGCCTCTCGAAGATTTCCGGTTTCGAGATAGTTTCCCACTGCGGCACATAGATCCGCAGTTCGCCTTTCGTTCTGCCACGATTCCAATCCAAGATAGCCGTAGCGGCCAACCACAGCGATAGCGAACGAAAGAAGAAAAATCTTTAGGACTGTCGTCATCCTCATAGAACCGGATGCCTTTCTGGAATATCCGGAGAAAGGCCGTTTCTATGAAGAATACTACGCAGGTAGACTGCGGCACTGGGGCTTAACGTCGATTTATTAAAAATAGGAATTAGATCGCCACCCCAAGAGTACGCCACGAAAAATGGAACTGGAATTCCGTACTGCTCACTCACGTCAAAGACTTGCGCGTGATACTGTGGCGGGTCTACGGAAATGCCGTCGGCAAATTCGTTGCTAAACAGTGACAGATCAAACGGAGTTTCAAGATAAAATTTTGCTTCCCGGCGCATCCAAGATTTAGGATCGTCCGAAAGATCAATCTGTTCACCGTTCAGCGTAAGAATCCGGTCGATGGCTTCAAACAGGGCCGATTCCCAAAACTGTGCGGTTGAAACTGATTTCTCCTCACCCACGCAATAGCCGAAAGACAGGCCGGAATATTGGGCCGATTTCGCAGCAACAAGGCCTGACGCAAATCCGCCCGCCGAGTATCGGGAAACAAGAAAATAGAGGTCAATGCTATCACTTTCTATTTTTTGGACGAGGCGAAATCCACGCCAGCCAAATTTTAGATAGGAAAGCAAAAGTAGATGACGCTCAAGCGCCTCCAGATAGGATCTACTTTGGGCCTCTTCTTTGTTGAAGTGAGCCGCCCATCCGTTGCTTGTATGAAATGAAGATGGAAGTAAATCCGCTCCGGAACTAGAAAAGAAGTCGAGCATGGCCTTGCGTTCAATAAACTCGGCAGCGCACTTTATCGCGGCGACTTTTCTATCCTGGGATCGGCCAAAAGCACCGCAGAGTCTTCCGCTCTCCGTTTTAAATGCCGATGAAAACTGAAAGTATGAAAGCGCACCCACGCGATAAATATTTTCGCTCAAGGGAGCGCCGCCTTCAGCGAACCAATTCAGAAGTAGGTCACCGGAGCTATAATGAGGCAATTTGATAGAGGGTGCCGCCGAAATCATAAAATTCCCCGTGCCCGCACGCGCCAGAGTTCGATCTCCGCATCGGTTTTGGATTGATTGCCAAGATCAATTCCACTGCGGTGAACATAAATGGTGGGATTGAAGTAAAGCGGAATCGCCTGTCTCACTTGAAGAAGCCATTTTTGATAATCTTTCAGAAGCTTGGTTCGGTCCACGTTAAGATCTGGGCTTTCCGTTACTTTCAGATCAATGGGTGGAGCGAGGAGTTTTTTCGTCATGTAGCGAAGCTGAACGGCAGGATATCGCTCGGATGCCGCATATGAACTCATGATGTAATCGTACTTTTCAGTGGCCTTTGGGTCATTGAAGGCAGCAAACCACTCCGTAGGACCGGCAAATGAAAACTCAATTCGCGATCCCGCTGATTGGGCGGCGGCTTGAACCTGCGCCAGAAATGTTTCTGAAAAAAATCCGTCAGGACAAAGAATCCGAACGAGCGGCGCAGTTTTGTCCGGTAGTTCTCCTAAAAACTCATTTCTTGAAAGAACATACTCTTTGCCGAACGGAAGAAATGTCTCGGCTGGGGTGATGACCTTATCTTGATTAAGTTGCCAGGCAGCTTGGATAAAGTCTTTCCCTAACGGAGGGCGGGTTCCAGTCCCAAGACCAAAGAGATAAATAATGGTAGAAGAATCAGTCGAATGAACGCCATAGCCATCTTTCCGCCAGTCTCTTTCACCCAGAGGATTGTATGAACGCACAGCCAGATCCACATCGCCAGCAAGAAGCGCTTGATCCAGCTTCGGAAGCGGAATCCGTTTAACGCGTATATTATTGGGCGATTCGGGAAATCTCGCAAGCAATGGCGAAAATGGATTCTTTCTTAGAAGAGCAAAGTCATCCGTTCTTTCCGCGACGAAATAAGCGCCCGTGAACTTGGTGGGCTTAAGCTCCTTGGATTTGGGGTTCATGTCATCGGCGGACCATATTCCGGTTTCAGGTGATGCAAGCTGCAAGTAAAATGAATCCGCCCGTGACTTTAGCCGGATGGCAATTCCGCGCTCGCCCTCTTTTTTAAGGCCTTCGCAGTCATCATCGAGTGATTTCAAGTTTTCGCAGCCAATGATGTATTCCCACAGAGGGAAGTGTGTGGAAGTCTTTAGGATCAATTGGCGCTTAAGGCTCCAGATCACATCTTTTGCAGTGATCGGAGTTCCGTCGTGAAATTTTGCATCGTCACGGAGCCGAAAGAGATGTGTTCCATCGGCACGCGTTTCCCACGATGAGGCATAGAGAGGAGAGAACTTTTTAGAGTCAGAATCGTAGGAGGCGAGCCCGCCCGAAATGTGATCAAGAAAATACCAGTCGCCCGACGATTGTACATTGGCGGGGTCTGGAATCGCCGTGCTCGACGTAATTCTGACTTTCAATTCTTCAATCGGTTTTAGCACGATACTCTCCCTTATCGTTGGCCAAAGGCTTGCGCCGCCCACCAGAGCCGCGCAAACCATCAAAGATCCAACGAATAGTTTCTTCTCCATAGTCTCATCTCAAAAAGTCCATTGGTCTAAAAGCATCCGTCGGTGGGCATCGACTTTGACGCCGGACTTTCAATCTCTCCATTTTGGATCTTGATTTCTGTCTCCCGAAGTAACTTTTCAAGATTTTCTGGAAGGCATGTACCCGACTGGATGATGGACTCAATGGCGATTTTTTCCTGTTGTCCAAGCTGTGCCTCGATACCTGTTGTATCAATCGGTCCTTTGTTGGCGATAAGGCAGGCAATTCCTACGAGCGTTTGGGTGGTCAGCATATCGTTTCCTTTCTTTGGGCTTGTATTAAATAGTTTTCTGCGTTGATACCAAGTTGCGCTAGACGCCGATTGAAACTCGACCGGCTGACCCCAAGTTTGATCGCGGCTTCCACTTGTGTGCGACTATTCTTGAGTGCCGTCATAATTTGGTCGGTTTCAAATTTACGGACGGACTCCTCAAGTGTGGCTACCGCCTTTAGGCCGCCCGCATTTGATTTGGTTAGAAAGCGCTCAAAGTCTGGAGGATTCACAATATCGCCTTCGACATCGGTCAGCATCTGGCGGACGGCACTTTGAAGCTGCCGAACATTTCCAGTCCATGGGTGTTTGGCCAACTCGCCAACGGTGGATGCTCTGACCTGCTTGTGTTTTTCGATGGGCTTTCCACTGTTGAACTCGTCTTGGATCATCCGTACAAGCGGCTCGATGTCTTCCACCCGTTCTCGAAGCGGTGGCACATGGATTTGGAGCTGCCCAACGCGGTGGAGAAGATCTTCCAGGAATCGGCCATCTTCGATCATCTGAAAAATCTCAGGCTTGGCGGCGGCAACGAGCTTGAAATTTATAGGAATCTCTCGTCCGCCGTTGTCACCAACGCGCCGATAGCGCATTTCCTGAAGAAGGCGCAGGAGCTTCGCTTGCGAAGCAACAGAAAGTTGGTGAAGTTCGTCCAGAAAAAGAACATGGCCGTGGGCCTGCGAGAGGAGGCCGGGGCTGTCGGAGCTTGCTCCGGTAAATGCGCCTTTCACATATCCAAATAGCTCAGACTCCAAGAGGTTTTCACTTTGGACAAAGCGGGGGCAGTTCACCACGATAAGATTTTTCTTTGCTGGCACAAGAGCGCGGGCGATCAACTCTTTCCCGGTGCCAGTCTCGCCGACAATCAAAACCGGATAAGGCGATTCTTTATACTTTTGAATATTCGCACAAATGTCGTGCATGACAGAGGATCTCGCAACGAGCCCCATCAAGCGCATTTCTGCTTCACGCTTGGTTGGTGCGTAGTCGTCACGGCCAATGACTCTATTTTTGGAAAGATAAAGAGAAATCGAGTCGAGAATGCGAGCGCGCATTTCGTCGATGGGCCGGTCTTTGAACAAGAAACTTCGCATTCCGCCGACTTCAAGAAAGTCGATGAGATATTCTGGTTCGGTGTAACCGCTGGTAAAGAGAAAATCTTGGATTGGATTTATCTTCTTTAAGGTCAGCGCAACTTCGCTTCCTTTTAGATCGGGCAGACAGTAGTCAACGATGACTGTTGCAAAACCGTGGATGTTCTCACGGTAGGCCTTGATTCCCTGGGTGCCGGTTTCGGCCACCACGACTTCAACAGGATGCGCACGCAACATGAGGCGAACCGTGTTCACGAAACTTTCGCTGTCTTCAACGAGCAGGATCTTCGTTTTCATAAGTGGTGCCCCCTTGACTCTGGTTTTACGCAATGAGCAAGAGCGGGGCCAACAGACTAAACATCATCTATTCTTGTTTATTTAGTACCTGAGACTGGAAAGCCGAGCCGCCCACCAAAAACCATGTAAAATCGACCGCGGTCAAAAATACCTGGTGGCATTGGGTGCCCGCCTCGTTTCCTTAAAACAAAATGTCCGATATCTAAGAGTTTGGTCTATTTCCGGCGCTGAATGGTGTAAGGGCCGCCTTCGAGATCTTCCATCGTGGCGATAAGATCCGTCCAAAAAAGCTTTTTGTCTTCAGAAAGGGATTCTCCGCGCTTGATCCAAGCGGCGTCGCCCTTAGTTAGCTTGCGCTTTTTCTTCAAGGTGTCCTGGATTTCAGTGAGAGCAAGATCAAGCTGCTCCGGATTCATCTCCGTTAAGGCGCCATATAGATCTACCCATGTATCCATGCCGCCACTGCCCCGATAAAGCATGGCCTCCAAGGCAGACGGTGAAATATCCAAGCCCTTTAGGAGTTCTTTTTTGGCTTCGGCCATCGTGGAGTCCTTAAACTTGGCCGAGATCATGGAAAGCGCAAGCGTGCGAAGGAATTCACGGAAGGTTTGGCTTAAGTTTGCGCTCTTTTGTTTCTTTGGACCCATCGAGTCCGATTCTAACCGTTGTTCCTCGCCTTGTCTAAGTCTTTGCTTTGCTTAAGGTTCTTGGTCCATTACCTTAATATAATTGCATATAGTATATAATATGTATTATAAAGACATAAGAAAGGGGCTCCTCCGTGAAAGGCATTGATAAAAAACTGTTCCCCGAAGACGGCGAGTGGCTCAAGGGCAGCTACGCGGATGTGCGCGAGATGTTCGGAAGCTTCGAATACTTTGCAAAATACATCCGCAAGCGCTTTCCAAACGCCAAAGAAAGCGAAATCGAAGGCGTCCGTGCGGCCTTTTTAATTGAAGGCGTAGAGGTTCATTGGAAACCAGCTTCCGAGCTGGAGCGGGTTCGCGTGCATGTGGGTTATGGCAGCTCAACGATAAAGATCTTCGTGCCGGAACCGCCGGACTACACTGACGCTGATCGACGGCGCATTGAAGCGGAATACTTAGACCGCTACACGAGCCGAATCAAGGAGAGTCACGTCCGCATGAATGCTCTTCTTTGGTTCCTCCTAACCGACACGAAGAAAACAGAAATTTGCCAGCATTTCCCAGATGAAATTGATCCCACTGAGCTTAACCTTTTTGGCTCAGATAAAAAGTGAGGTTTATTAAATGAGTAACGTGATCCACATGAATAGCTTTCAGTTTCAGGATTACAAAATTGGCCGCAGGCGACTCCTTAAATCCCTGGAGCGCACAAACCTCAGCGAGGCCGAGCAAATTCCGTTCGCACTTCGTCAGGTTGGGGATTTTTTCCGCCTTGCCAGAATCCGCGCCGGAATTTCCATTGAGGATGCGGCCACCGTTATTCAGTTATCAAAAGACGAACTTATGGCATTTGAACAAGGCGGAGGCCAGGTTCCAGCACGTTCGATAGCGAGCTTGTGCGCAAGGTACGGCGTGGAGAGGGATTTTGAAGAATTCTATTCCTATCTGCGCGGTGCCACACGGCCCGAGGAGATGGCTGCATTTCTGAAGGTTCGGCCCATCCTTGAAAAGATGGGTTTGATTCGCCCCAAGGATTGGTGACACTTTGAAAATCCTGGTGGTCGAATCCCACGCTGACATTCGCTACCTGGTTGAGGAATTTCTTCGTCGCAAACTTGACGACATCGAAGTCGCTGCCACCGGAAATGCGGAAGTCGCCGCCGCAGATCTTCAGGCTGGAGGATTTGGCGGTTTGGTGATTGGTTCGATTCAACACCAAGCGGCCCAGGAGCTTTCGCGCCTTGCCCAAGATCATGACACATTTGTAGTCCTATTCGCGTCGAGTTCGGAAACCGCTAACATCGGTAGTGCAGCCGCCGCCGTGATCCGGCAGCCCGACTTTCAAAGGCTCATCGAAGTGGTTGGCGAACTGGTTGTCCAAGAAGCCCTTCGCCGGATCGGTAAGAGAGGTTAATCCGCCATTGCTGACCACCGATACGGGGACCGGCGGCTCTTTCCCCGGCATTTCCCCGTGCTGGCCCCAAGTCCTCAAATTTAGCTATTTTTGTCCCCATGCTAACTGGGCAGAATCGCTTGATGCCCCTGGTTGGCGGGGTCCGCCAATGTTATTCCCTTTCTGGACACTTTCTGAATTGGCACTAATCTATTATAGAGCGGAGGGTTATATGAACGAAAACGAGATAAGGACTCTAGCTGGAAAGCATGGACTTCATGGCCTAGAAGAAATCAACTTCAACCAGATTGGGTTGGACTTCCAAGTTGCCTTCGCTAAAGACCAAGATGGAGTTAATTGGGTGCTGAGAATTCCTCGCCGCACCGACATGCTCGCGCAAATCCAGCACGAATCAAAGATCTTGGCATTGATGAAGCAGAGGCTCCAGCTTTCAGTTCCGGACTGGAAGCACGTGAGTTCTGAATTTGTCGCCTACCCGTTGCTAAAAAATGCCCCGGCCATTGCTGTTGATGAGAGGACTCATCAGGTGATCTGGAAGGTGGATCCAAAATCCAAAAAGTTCATTTCAAGTTTGGCGGCGATGCTTGTCGAACTTCATAAAACACCTACAGAGGCCGCCATTGCTGCGGGGCTGAGTCATCTCAGCCCGGAGCAAGTTCGAGCGGCCATAGCCGAAGATCTTGAGCGTGTAAAAATCGAACTGGGGATAAGTGCTCAGAAGGAAAGACAGCTTCAGGCTTGGATAAATAACGAAAGCCTGTGGCCGCCTTTTTCAGTTTTGGTGCATGGCGATCTCTATGCTGGACATATCCTTGTAGGTAAAGATGAGCTGATCACTGGCGTGATCGATTGGTCAGAAGCGAAGGTCAGCGACCCTTCGCTTGATTTTGCAGGGCATCTCACTGTGTTCGGCGAAGAAAGTCTAAGGGATCTGATTTACGAATATCAAAATAGGGGTGGTGCCACGTGGCCTGCTCTTTTTGATCACACCAAAGAAAGAGCCTCTGCTTCTTTTCTAAGCTTTGCCATATTTGCCCTTAACAGTAAACACGAGGGGTATATTAATGCGGCAAAATCGCAGCTGCTCGAGTAAGAATGTGCCAAACACACTGCTCTTGGGCAAAGTAAGACCACGAAGAAGCCGCCGGAAATCCGCGCGGCTTCTTTCATTTTCCCCGCGATGTCCCCGTTGAAGCGCGAATCTTGAAATCGCACTGAAGTTTGTCCCCTGGGGACGATCTTTAAAAACAAGTCGGTCAATTTTTTTTGACGACCTTCAGTCCTTCGGCAAAGGCTCTTGTTCCAAAACGCGCTGTAACCCGAGCATTTGCGTTTTAAGCGAATTTCTCCCCTTGGTAGCGATCCAAATCGCATATAACAGGCCGTGAACGGCGACCCGCGAAATGATTCCTATGCTGACCGCTCGGCAAAGCTCTGATAGGTCTTTTTAATGCCAAAACTTTTGTTTGCTTTATTTTTAGTTGGGATATCGCTGACGGCAGGGGCTAATCCTAAATCAATACTTGCACTTCAGGCCATTGAGCGCGGTATCGGCGGGCACCTTGGTGTGATCGCAATCGACACCAAAACCGGACGTCGCATCGAGTACAAAAGCGCCAAACGATTTTTGATGTGCAGTACGTTTAAGCTGTCTTTGGTAGCCCACATTTTGAAGCGAGCTGATTCCGGCGAGGAGAAATTAGATCGTCTCATATCTTTTTCGCCTGCTGATCTTTTAGAGTACGCGCCCGTCACCTCGAGGCGCGTGTCCGAAAAAAAGATGTCGATTAAAGACTTGAGCATCGCCGTTCTTCAGTACAGCGACAATACGGCCGCTAATCTGCTTTTGCATGAACAAGGAGGGCCCGCGGGCTTGACTCAATTTCTTAGAAGTATTGGAGATCAAATAACTCGCATTGATCGGTCAGAGCCAGCTCTCAATACGCCGAAAGGCGATTTTGATACGACCACACCAGAGGCGATAGCAGAGACCGTTCGCAAACTTGTTCTTGGCGATGTTTTATCGCCAACTTCTCGGGCTTTCTTTACGGAATGGCTTTTAAGTAACGCGGTCTCTAATGCGCGCTTCAGAGCCGGCGTCCCCGATAGCTGGAAGGTCGCTGACAGAGGCGGCTCTGGCGACGGCGGAGTGACGAATGATATTGGAGTGCTCTTCGGCCCTAATGATCAGAAGATCGTCTTGGCGGCATTTACCTCTGGGTCAACCAAACCACGCAGTGAAATCGAAAAAGCGCTTGCAGAAGTTGCAAAGCTGGCCACTGCTGAGTTTGCCGATCATTAATCACTGCTCTCTGAGAGAGTCAGGCGCCGATGAGGCCGCCGGAATCCGAGTGGCTTCGTCATGTTCCCCATCGTGTCCCCGAGACTATTCTAAAACGCGGACCTTCTGGAACACTTTGGACAAAAAAAGGGCGACCCTCACCGGAAATAGGTGAAGATCGCCCTTGGCGTTCTTAAGTGGCGTTGATGGGCTCTTGAGAGGCGGTCGGTGTTTCGGCGGTGACGTGTTGTTCAGATTTGGCAGCTTCGATCTTGGCGACAAGCTCTGGCGGAATCTGGATGGACTCTTCTTGAAACTTCGTTCGCTGCTCTTCTTCGAGTTTCTTTTTCTCCGCAGCTTTTCTCGCGATCCACTCTTTTTTCTGGGCGCTCACGCTCCCGTGACTACACCGGGAGATCCTCGAAATCTCTCTGAACGAGAGTCCGGCTTCTAGGAGCGACTCAATAAGCGCGGAATTTCTTTTACGCTCTCGTCCGATTCGTTTGCCTTTGGCTTTCGCGTTGGCAAGGCCGTTGCGAACCCTCTCAGCTATCAAATCTCTCTCTAACTGCGCAATGGCTGAGATGATTACAAAGACGACATGCCCGAGACTGGTGTTGAGATCGAGCTTCTCGGTCAGGCTTACAAAATTTGTATTACACTTCTTGAAAACTTCCAAGCCCTTTAACATGTGTGAGACCGAGCGGGCGTAACGGGAGAAGGCGAAGACCACGACGGTTTCGATTTCGCCGGTTTCAACGGCCCTCATCATTCGATCTAGGGCCGGACGCGAGGCTTTCGTTCCGGACACGTTTTCATCGGCAAACAACTCGTATTCAGTGATTTTGTTTTGGTCGCAAAAAATTGTGAGGGCGCGGATTTGTGCTTCGAGACCATTTTTTTGGTCAGCGGTACTGACCCTTGCGTACAGGGCCGTGCGCCGTTTGGTAGATGGAGCCGTGAAATGGGCTTGCATTGATTATACCTCCAAGAGTGAAAAAAACGAAGGCCCGAGGATCACTCGGGCCAAACATCGGGAAGAATTGATATTTTTTGAGGCGATCAGGTTTTCGTGGTCAGGCCCCAGCGCATGGCTAGCGCTTCAAGGACCGCGATTTGAAAATTCGGGTCCATGCTCAAGGCGGCGTCGAAACAGTTTGAACGGGGTTTTGGTTCGTCTACCCAAATGCCATAGCACCAGGTGATCGCCCCTCGGTGTCCGGAGCCAAACCCCATCCGGAAGATTTCGTTCCAGTAAATGGTCTCCGTATCGAAATTGATAAACGGTGACACGCGCTCGTAAAGGAATGGGTCGGCTTTCAGGACGTGAAGGACGGCCCGCATTTGGGTTGAGTGTTTGCGTTCGGGGGTGGTGTTTTGTTTTTGTTGAATAGCGGGAGCTTGGGACATCTGGGATCTCCTTGAAAAAAAGATTTAGGCCCCGGACAAACTCCGGAGCCCGTGAATTGGACTAGCGGGTGAGCAGCCGAGAAAATTTCGAATAGGAGATGATCCCCTTTTCGGATTTTTCAGCAGCAAGACCCATCATGATGAGAGTGCAGGATTTAAGTTGGCCGATGAGCGCAAGGCAGATCGCCACCTTGATAACCCAGGCGTAAAAGCGAACGAGTTCCATAAAAAACCTCCGTTAGGTTTATTGGTCTCGCTCTCTGAAATCTGGCGTGTAGCAAGGTTGTAGCAAATCTGTAGCAAAGCTTTGAAATACCCAGAAATAGTCTGAAATACTCCGTCGTGATCGTTTTGCGCTCTCTAATGTTTTTAACTACTTGATGCGACTGTGAATTTTCATCGTCGCTTACTTTTTGGAACCTAAGAATGGCGGAGAGGGTGGGATTCGAACCCACGAGACGGGTTAACGTCTACTCGATTTCGAATCGAGCTCCTTCGGCCACTCGGACACCTCTCCGCTTCGTAAGGCGATCAGAAATAACACGAGGTTTTTGGAAAGGCATCCTGATTTTGTGCTGATTTAGGGCCTAAAATGCAAAAAGGGGTGTGAAATCACACCCCTTTTTCGGTTTCTTACTTGGAAAGAACGCCAGGATAAACCTGGTTCACCCGGAAATCGGGGACCAAGGCTTTGTCCATCTCTGGCAGGACATGCAGCTTCATGAGGGTCAAAAGAGAGTTGTCGGAGGTCAGGACCCTCTCGAACTCTTTGTACTTCGCTTCTCCGCGAATCGTGAGGCGCCATTGGTTGTCGGCACCCTCGTCCGCGAAAGGCGAACTTTCGACGTCGTAGTTCACAAGGTAGTAACGTTCAACGAAGGTTTTTTCTTCGGTTTTATCCGCGCAGGCAAAGAAGCCACGGCCTTCGATCACACCTTGAACAGCGATACAGTTTTTCGTCAAAGCCGTGATCTCGTAAGCATCACGAACGACAGAGAAGCTTTGCGATTCGGAAACGCTGGCTTCAACCCCACGGGATGTGGACTTCGAAAGCTCGGCTGCTGCGTAGACTTCACTGCCAATTCCGATTTTGATTCCAAGGAAGTCCGTCAACAGACCCAGTGGATCAAAAGATCCGCTGATCTTGCCACCCATGGATGTGCTGGATTCTTTTCTCCAGCTCAACGAACGGCTGATCTCGATCTTTCGGGCGCTCACACTGGTGAGTTCCGGAACGTTGCGGATATCGCCTTTGAGCTCTTGAACGAAGTCGTAAGTCCCGATCCCGAGATATTTGCGTGGGTTCCGCGAACACTCTTCGATGGCCGGTTTTTCTTTGGCTCCGCCGAAGATCCAGCGCTCAACTTTCACTTTGTCGGTCGGCAGGTAAACAACGGCACACAGTTTAGGAATTCCAGAACCCGTCGCGGATCCATAAGGCGAAAAGCCGATGGCCGATTCGCCGCCTTTGGCGAGATCCAAAAGGTCGTTGCGTTCCGCAAGCTGAGCATTCTCTTTGAAGACGGTCAGGGCATCGCGCTTTTCGCTCACTTGGCCCAGAAGATTCGTGATGCGAGCCTCAACCAAAGAGCCTTTTTCCTCAGCGGAAACCAGGCGAACATCCGCATCGCCACCAGTCAGGGCGCCGATAAATCCACTGTAGACACCGACGCGGGCAACACGAGCAGCCTCACCAATCGGCTCGAGGATGATCACCGCACGGTTACGGCTGAGAATCTTCGATGTGTCGTGGATCCGAAGCAAGATGTCTTGAGTGGCGGTTCCATCGTAAAGAACCTTGATGTCGCCTTGATACTCGGCAACCAGATCCTGAGGCTTTGGATCGTCTTGGGATCCGTCGCGCAAAACGACGAAGCGAAGTTTGAACTCTCCGCCTTTCAAATCCATGCGAACCAATTCATTCTTCAGGTTCCGGCGAATGAACTTTGGCTCCAGACGCAGGCGGAATTTCTGAACTGGTTTCAGCGTCAAAAGCGGCGTGATGATGGTTTGGAATTTATCATGACCCGTGAACTCCATCGAAACATCGGCCAGGAAAGCCTCGGCACTTCCCGCTGCATTTGCAGGACCCAAACCCAGATTCAGCATATCGCTTTCAAACCCGAGATTTTCCAGGCCCGAATCCAGATCCGGCGGCGTGTAACGGCGCAGATCGTACAGCGTCGGACTTTCTTCCCACGGATTGATCGCGAGATCGACCGTGACGTTCCCGGTGTAGCCATCGACTCCACGGAAATGACGTTGGAAGTGCAAGAGGCGCTCTTTCTGAAGAGCCGAGATCTTATGAACCTCGTCCCACAGCAAGCAGCCATCCCCTTGAGTGCGAAGGATGCGTTCGGATTTGCCATCGCTGACACCGAAACGAACCTGATTCACCGGCGATTGGTTCACCGAGTTCGTGATGCAGGCCTTGAACTGGAATTTTTTGAACTTAGGCAGACCGAAGTCGTCAATCGACTGAACGCTGGTCTGACTGATGTCGACGCTCTCAACCCGGAAGGTGGAGTTCGCCACATAAGTCACGTCCTCAGCGCCGCCGTAAAGACCTTCATCACCACCGCTTGGTCCTTTGCGACCATCGCAAGCAGTCAGAGCCGTCGCCAAAACAACCATCAATGAAAGAGAAGAAAATTTAGAGGACATCATAACCGATCTCCAATCCTAATACGATAATGTCGCGATCTGCGGTGAAGGGTTTGTTCACGATCTCGTTGGCCCGTGTGTATTGCAGAAATCCGGAAACAGCCTCTTTCGAATTCGACATTCCGATTCGAGCGACTTGGCCGAAGCGGTTGTTCGAACCTTTTCCAGTCGAGGTATAGCTGGCCGGAAGAGTGTCTTCTTCGTTGTAGAAGTAGCCCAAGGAAGCGGACACTTCCTTCAGACCCAGCGGGAGGCTTGCTCCGACGGAGTACAGATAGCCTTTGTTTTTTTCCTCTGGCGCTTTTTCGTTTCTCAGGAGAGCTCCGCTCAGGCTGGTCTTCAAACCGTTTTTGAAACGATACGCGACTTTCGCACCCAACTCGGTTCCTTCGAATTCATAACGGAAGCGGGCTTGAGGGCCGCCACCACCGTCCACACTATTTCCCAAAGTCTGACTGTCTGAAGCCGCCGAAGCGTTCAGATTCTCGAACTGAAAGCGGCCAACGCTTCCACTCAAGGTCAGTCCGCCAAGATCTTGAGCATTCGTCGTTCCGCCGATCCCGTACATCAACAAGGTCGTTGTGATTCCGGACTGGGTGGCTTGCACCGCCGCCGTGTCCGAAGTGGGAATCGCTTGAGTCGCGAAAAGCTGGGCCTTGTAATCGCCATTGCCCATCTCTAAAGTTTGTCGCAGCGAAGGGAATCCCATGGATTCCATATTGCTTGGCATGGTCGAGAACTGAGTCAGGATCACGCCCGCTTCCAACGACAGCGCTGAGATCGGCTTGTAGGCCAGAGCCGCTTCATCAACATAAACCGCGTTTGGTGCCGAGCCCTCGCCACCGTAGAGATTCGAGTAGCTTCCGGCGGACAGGATGAAACCCATCGCCATGCGCGCTTCGAGATTGTCAGCAATGCGGTGACTGCCGTTGAGGTTGATCGTGCCTCCGGCATACTTGCTGTTGACGTAACGATCTTCGAGACTGCGACCGAGAAGTCCCGTGGTCACGGACAGCTTGGTTTTTTTTGTATTCGACGCAGAAACAAGATCCGTTTTGAGCGTGGCCTGAGGAGCCGGCACTGGCGCTACCGCCGTACTCGACTGAGCCCCCGCACTGATCGAGGCGGCGAGAATGCCGATGACGATCGCGACTTTCATGAGTGTCCCCCTTGCCTCGAAATTTTTCGAGGTGGCGTGGTTATAGATCAATTTCCCTCAGAATTTGAGGGTCCATCTCACATCTGTAAAAGTTTTCGACAGGTCAACGCGGGGACCCGGACCCTTCGCCAAATGAAACGGCATTGAGAACGGCCGATCTCTCCCAAAGAGTTGAAAAGAGACCGCTATCCAGAACCCCTATCAATATCCTAAGTTATGGATTATTCTATGAATTATGAGGACCTTAAACTCGTATTTAGCGGAATATGCGGAGTCTCATCGGAGCCCATTGAACGTCCGACTTCACACGATTTGTGTGCCGCTGATCACTTGGAGTCTGCTTGGTTTTCTCCACACTTTCGAACTTGGCGTCGGAACCTTGCGTGTTTCCCATGTCTTTGCGCTCTTCGCCCTGGGGTACTATGCAGCCTTTCGGAACCTTCGCGTCCTCCTCTGGATGTCACTGGCATCAATCGGAATGCTTCTTTCCTTTGAGCTCATCCCTGAACTGAGAGTGGTTTCGATTGTCGTTTTCACACTGGCTTGGATCGGACAGTTTTATGGCCACAAGGTCGAAGGGAAAAAGCCTTCCTTCTTCAAGGACCTTGCTTTTCTTTTGATCGGACCCCTCTGGGTCCTTCAAAAGCTGAAACTTATCTGATTTTCTTCAAGAGGGAATGCAGGGCTTGGCGATCTTGATCCATTGCGGACGGCGCAGCCCCTCGACGAGCCGTGAGAACTCGTTCACCACGATCAATCAAAGACCGATCGCTCACCCGATAAAGACTGTCTCGCAGAATTCGCGTGGCTTCCCGACGAGGGTGCAGACCCAAACCCTCCACCGCACGAGCTCGGAGGATGTTTTCCAGTGCTGGCTCCGCCGCTCGAGATGGCTCGGGGCTCATGAGGATTCTCCCCAAAGACTGGGCGCTTTCAAGACGTGGGTTCATCACGAGCATCTCCACGGCGAGAAATCTTTCGTCCCCGCTTCGGTCTGTTTCAAGAGCCCACTGTTCCAGGTCTCGGATGTCCTGAGTTCCAAGACTTTCCGCTCTTGCTTTCAAGACAGCCATGGTCTGTTCAGGGTTTTCATCCGGGCGGCCGATTTGCCCAACCTGATTGCGCATCCAATCTTTAAGATTGAGTGACCCCAGATCCACCGGCAATCCTGAGGCCACAACGCCCGATTTATTTTCTTTGGTGTCTTGACCATCAAATGGCCGCGAAGGGCCCAACGAGGCCGGCTCGCGCAGCGGGTCCGTCGAATGCTTCAAAGGTAGCAGCCAAGGCATGACCGTCACCAGGAGCAAAACGAACAGTGCAATGACCACGGGATGAACAGAAACCTTCTTCACGGCAAAACCTCATAAGCATCATACACCGGAACAGAGACGATGGAAGACCAACTCCCGGAAAGATACGGTGTCCAATTTCCTTCGCGAGAAACTGACCAGACAGATCGGTCTGATCGCAGAAAAACACGTTCGCCATTCTCGTCATGCGCAACTGTCTCGATATGCTCCGGCCAGCTTTCAGATTTCGCGGGACCCAGGACATTCTTGTCAGCATCGAAAGGAAAAATGCGATTTTCAGAATCGATCAAAAAGTAACCGCGCTCACCATTTGGGAGCGTCGTCACCGTTTTCATGACCGACAGACCCAATGGACGGGACGGATTCCACTTTCCAGTGGGGAAATTGTAGGTCGAAATGCGATCCTGTTCATCAAGCCGGACGGCGTATCTCTTGCCGCCACTGTCGTACTCTTCAAAATCCTTCAGTGCACCGTTGTTCCTGTCGAGGAGCTTATAGTACGAATACACATCGGGAAGATCCGGGTGAAACCCCGAAGTCTGATACAGATCGATGGCCAAAGCCTTGAACCCCTCAAAGATCGACGCCCCAAACGAAGTCCTTTTCAAAACTCCGTGAACGGCAGGTCCCTCCCGGGACACGCGTTTTCCTTGATAGAAGAGTTGTGGGTCCGTTCCCCCCTCTGGCATGGCAAGGAGGGCTTCTTTCGCGCGAAGAACCGGCGAGTTAAAGACAAAATTAGCTCTTCCCATCGCCATCAGTCGGGCCATGGTTTTGTAAACTGGATGGAAATTCACTCCCCGCAGTTGAACTCGCGAATAGTACTCCATCTCGACGCCGTGAGAACCGCCATAGCCGTAGTCCCGATCGCAACCGGCCGTCCCCGCACCTGCATAAGGCCCACTGGTGCAGGGGATATGACGATAGCCCGCTGTATGACGAGCCTCATGAATCATCACGCCCACTCGGCCCAGAGTCGAAAGCTGTGCCCAGCCATCTTGCATCGTGAAGTACCCCATTCGGTTATAAGCCGTGGCATAGGGCACATCGTTTCCTCTGGAAACTCCACGAGTTTGCGATTTCAACCATGGGTAATATTTGTCTTGGGGGATGAATCCACGGATCAGAGAGTTTTCCGATTCGCTTTCGCTGAAAGAGCCCTTTTCGATCAACAGAAGATCATTCAAGAGCTTCTTCGTATCCTTGTCGGCAGAGCAAAGCTCCCAACCTCCGAAGGAAGAGATGTTGATTCGGAAATCGTTGACGTATTTTTCGGCCTCAGCCCGCGTCACGCAGCCGAAGTCAGCATCCTGAACGGGCAGATTTTGCGCAATAGCCAGCGACGAAACGAGCAGTAAGCTCGCGTAAACTCCCCACACTTTCATTAGAAGCCCCCCACACAAGCGTAGGACTGCCGAGGAGGGCTGACCAATGGAAACAGGTCAGATGACGCAAGACCATGGTCCATATTTTCTGTCGAGCGTCCTTCATGAAAAGACGGACAAAGGGGAGCGGCCACTCAAACATTATACCCAAGAGATGGAATGGGCTGGGTCATTGCAGATAAAATGCGGGTTTCGCTGATTCCGATCGAGAGCGGAATGTGGTTTGCCTCTGCCTGAAAGATCGAAGGCAGAGAAAGTCCACAGGCTTTGCTGAAATATTTGGAGAATGGCGACTTCTTGAGCTGCGGGAGCTACAGTCGCTTCGGAAGGTAGGTAGAGAGCCCATTTGACTAAGCCTTGATTCCGTACCAACCGGAAATCATGAACGCCTGGAAAAAGCGCACAGGCAAAGGGATCCCGGCCTTTCGAAGAATCTCTTCTGTCTCTCCGTTGGGCAAAACGGCCAAGATCTCGGCCAGTGTCCGAGGAAGAGAAGCCAAAGACTCTGGCGTTGCTCCCATCAAACTCTGAACCGACTCCCAGTTCTTCAGCATGGATGGAAATTGCGCCGAGCCGAGATCAAAACCGATCTCAGCATTGATGAGGTAGCCGCCCTTTTTCAGTCGCTTCGTCAGACTTTCAAAAAAACCCAGTCGCTCTGTCCGCTTTACAAAATGAGCAACCAGGAGCGAGGTCACCACGTCGAACTCCTCCGTCATGGGGAGATCTTCGGCAAAGCCATGAACAAACTCGCACCGATTCGAAAATCCGGCCGCATGAACTCGTTCTTTGCAAACACTCAACATGGATAAAGAGGGCTCAACGGCAACGAAAGACCATTCGGGGAAGACCCTTGCCAAGGACAGAATATCGGCCCCGGTCCCAGCACCGACACTTAAAACCCTGGCCCGGTCTTGAACCTTTTCCAAAACGAGTTTCATCAAAAAATGAAGATTTGAGCTAATTGGAATAAGGCCTGCGTTCTTTTCATCATAAAGTTCCGCATGTTCTTTCGTGAAAAAATCAGAGCGAGGTCTTTCCATAAATTATGTCCTTACCCATATGCCGTCCGGGCAAACTATATAAACTCCGTCTAAGGAGGAAATGGAATCGACCTTACTCAAGAGGACACCACAAAAATTCAAGTCCTCATATCTATGTAAAAAACAAAGAGCAATGGCATGACTCAACTCGGCGGCACTTTGCCTGGCGGACATTTTTTTCAGATCACTCCGGCACCCTGCAAGGTTGTTTGTTTCGCCAATTTGAATGAACTTGATCTCGATGCCTAGGAAACCCTGAATACGATATAAGTAGCTAAACTCATTTCGAGAGCTCCCGACTTCTTCGATCTCATGACCGGGAGGAAGTGCAACCAGATCAACACGACCTCCTTCAAATTTTAAGTATTCAGAATGAATCAGTCCAACCGGACCCAGACTGGAGGAAATCACCGAATAGCT
>JAHBUU010000120.1 GCA_019637895.1 Pseudobdellovibrionaceae bacterium
GCCTTTAAGCATAGCGATGCCCCTTTTTTCGTCAATGAATCTTAACAAAAGAAGACCTTGTCAGGCCCCCCCTTCCCTTCGTTAAATGCCTTTGGGGGGACGGGGTATGTCGACAAAAACAAGCCGAAGCTATGGCCTGTCTTCGATCACGATCGTCGTTGCGCTCACGCTTCTCTCAGCCCCGACCTTTGCCGCTGACGACTACATTCCTGGCAGCCGCTTTTTCACGATTTCAGAGACCTCTTCACTGCTACCACAGGGCTTTAGCAATCCTTCGGCCCTGACGGCTGAGCTTTTCCAACGAAGCCTCCAGGAAGCCGGCGTTCTGAATCTCATGGACTGGGTGACGAATAACCAACCCGCACCTCGCCCTCAAGAAAAGTACCAAAGACAAAACCAATTCGGGGCCTGGCTGGTCCGAACGCCTTCGAAAAACTGCTATGATACCCGAGCGATGGTCCTGATGCGTGAATCGCAACGACCGACGACTCCCTGGAGCGTGGATCCCTGCTATGTCGCGGGTGGCGCTTGGCTTGAGCCCTACAGAGGTCAGCCAATCCAAGATGCACAAAAGCTTCAAATCGATCATGTGGTTGCGCTGAAGAATGCCTACATTTCCGGAGCTTTCGCCTGGAACAACAAAACTCGCTGCGCTTACGCCAACTTTCTGGGAAATCGTTATCATCTCTTGCCCGTTGAGTCTTCGGCCAACACCAGCAAGGGTGATGCGACCCCAGCCCGCTGGCTGCCACCCAATGCGGGTTTTCGCTGCGCCTACCTGAGTGCCTGGTTGCGAATCAAGACCACCTGGAAACTTATGATGTCTGAAGAGGAAGCCCAGGCCATCTACCAGCAGGTCCGAGAGTTCAACTGCCGACCTGCCGACTTCCAGATGACCCGCCAAGAACTGCAGGAACAACGAAAGCTTGTTTCCCGCGGAGTTGCCGAGTGTCCCACGACACCGCCGAAGCCTCGAATTCCACCTCGTCCTGGATTCGCCACTCCTTAAAAAAACAAGAACTGCCCCCTCAGGCTGTGCTCAGTCTTCGATTGTGCTCAAGAGCATAGAGAGCGATATGGCCGGTCAGTTGGTCCGCTCTTTTTGTCGTGCACCAGGTTTTCCGAAAAAGCCTATTGATATGAGCTCTCAGCATCGCACAGGTATGATTGAGGCTAAAGATCGGGTCCCATTTGAGCTTCTTCAGCTCCCCTTGACCAACAACAGCACTTCTTCCTCCGAGAACCGTTTCATATGTGGCTTTCGGAAAGAACCTCTTCACGTCCTTGAGATAGTGGGGGTTTGAATCGGACCGGATCACTGCCGTTGGTAAGACGAATTCCCTCATCTCTGTAAAAAGCCTTTTTCTGGCCATGGGGCGATGATCAGGCCTGGGGCCGTACTTCTTCCTCGCATAAGGGGCAATCCTTCCTTTTGCAGGCATTTGAGAGACCTCAAAACCAAGAATTCTTCTTGTTGAGTGTTCAACCATCAGAGTCACGGACAAAGGCTTGCACTTTGTGTGTTCAAAAGTCTCAAGATCGTCAAACTCAACTTCCTGAGAGCGGGAAAATCGCCTGTTCCAGGCCGAAAGGTCTTGTTTCGCGGATCGGAGTGCGAAACGGAATTTTCTAACGACGGTCTTCGGATTGATCCGAAGAATCCTTGCGGCCTCTCTTTGGCTGACACCTCCAGTGAGAAGATCGATCACCTTCTTATTGAGTTGACGTTTTTTCTGCCCATGAAGACGGCTGCGCGTGGCAGGAGAAAAGCTCTTTGCGCATCGAAAGCACCAGAACCTGGAGAGTCGTTGTCCATCAGAGCGGCGAAAATAGGACCCGCAACGACGAATTGTCCGAGAGGCGTCAACGGAGTCTCTTTGCAAATGGCAATGGGGACATTTCAGCTGCATGACGAAGATGAGACGCAAGAAGCAGGCCCGAGAGTTTACTCCTCGTCCAGCGCAGACTGAGGGGGCAGTTCCTAAAAAACAAACCGGGCCTTTTCAGGCCCGGCTTTCATTTCGCTCTTTTGTCGTCGCCCCTTAGTGATGACCGTGGGCCGACTTTGACGATCCATCCGGATTCAAACCCCGGAATCGATTGAAGAGACGGATCAAAGCGCGATCGACACGTTCAACGTAACCGAAAGCCGCTGGCACCGCCAGAAGAGTCAGGAACGTCGAGCTCAAGATCCCCCCGATAATCCCAATCCCCATGGACATCCGCTGAGATCCGATTTCACTCAGCCCGATCGCGATTGGCAACATCCCGGCAATCAGCGCAAAGCTGGTCATCAGAATCGGACGCAAACGGATCCGGCAGGCCTTCAGAAGAGCTTCGTTTTCCTCGAGCCCTTCGCGCATGAGCTGCTTGGTATAGTCGACAAGAAGAATCGAGTTCTTCGCGACGACCCCGAGGAGCATGACCATCCCGATCATCGAGAAGAGATCCAATGTCTTACCAAAGACAAAGAGGGCCACCAAGGCACCGCTGATCCCCAACGGCAAGGCCAAGAGGATGGTGAGCGGAGTCACAAAGCTTTCGTACAAGGACGCGAGAACGAGGTAGATCAACAGAACTCCCAGTCCCATCGCGATCACCATGTTCACCATCAACTTACCGAACTCTTTTGCCTGACCATCGAAGCGGAACTCGATTCCAGCTGGCGGTTTCAGATCACCCGCCAAGGCCTTCTCGATTTCAGCCGTTCCGTCCCCGATACTTCCGCCCGGCGACATATTCGCCGTGATCGCGATATAACGACCTTTGTTCTGACGGTTGATCTGAGAAACCCCTTTGGCATCCTCAGGAGTCGCGATTCTCGACAGACGGATCATATTGCCGTTTTGATTCGGAACCAGGGTCGTGTCGAAATTGCTTCGCAGATCCCGCTGATCTTCCTTCAGACGAACACGGACATCATATTCGATCCCGTTCTGCCGATAGATGGCGGTCTCTGCCCCTTCGACGCGGTAACGGAGCTCCATCCCGGCTGTCGCCGTCGAAACACCAAGAGCCTCGGACCGGACCCGGTCAAAGTTCACACGGAACTCTGGCTTTCCGCTTCGGAAGTTCATATCCACGTCCGCGAAATGCTTGATTTGAGCTGTGCGGTCCCGAACTTTTTCTGCGTACTGGGTCAGCAAATCCAAATCATCACCGACGATGAACAAATTGAACGGTTTCTGACCACCGCCCACAGCATCGATATCCGACACCGCGAAGATCGCGTCTTTCGAATACTTCTTAAGGATCTCACGGGTCTTCTGCTTCACGCCTTCGGTCGACAGTTTCCGCTCTTTGGATGGCACCAACGAGACAAAGAAGCTGGCTTTGTTGGATTCCATCATCTGGGAACCAACTGTTTTCATCGCCAGACGGACTTCAGGGAATTGACGAATTTCCTGTTCAACTTCGCGAGTAAACTGATCCGTTCGCTCCAACGAGCTTCCGACCGGCAACTCGACGCTGATGGTGAACTCGCCCAATTCGGATTGAGGCAGGAAGGTTTTCGAAATGAAGGCCACCAACCCCAAAGACGAGAAGAAGATCACGGCAGCCATGGTCAAAACCGTCAACCGATGACCAATGACCCACTTCAAAGAGCTCTCATAGAGTTCTTCAAGACGGGTCTGAAAACGGTCAAACGCCGCCAACATGCGGGCGATCAATCCCGTTCCTTTGACGTGCTCATTGGGCGACGCCAAATAAGCAGACAACATCGGCCCCATGGTGAAAGCATCGAACAGCGAAATCGCCATCGTGAACACCACGGTTAAACCGAACTGTTTCAGGAACTGACCGATCATCCCCGGTACAAAAGCGATCGGAGCAAACACGGCCATGACCACCAAGGTGGTCGCAACGACCGCAAGGCCCACTTCTTTTGCGCCATCCAGAGCGGCTTGCACAGGAGGCTTTCCCATCTCCATATGCCGGAAGATGTTTTCTCGGACGACGATCGCATCATCGATCAACAGACCGATCGCCAGAGACAGTGCCAGCAAAGTCAGAATGTTGATCGAGAATCCCGATACGTACATCAGGATAAACCCTCCCAACAAAGATGTCGGAAGTGCCGTCGCGGTGATGAAGGTTGAACGCAAGGAACCCAAGAAGAAGAAAACCACGAGAACGCACAAGATGATCCCGATCACGATGGTCTCGAAAACGTCAGCCACGTTCATCCGGATCGGAACCGATCCGTCACGAGCCATCTCGAGGTTCACATCGAGATTTCGTTCCTTCATCAGTTTATTGACTTCACCGATCCGTTCGATCGCCCGATTCGCCACCTGCAAGGTATTCGCACCGGACTGCTTGTAGATCGCCAGGATCAACGCGGTTTCCCCGTTCATCGTCGCCGTCGTGGTCGCATCCTCGAGATCCATCTTGACGTCCGCGACCTCATGAAGTTTGACCGCGCGGTCCGACCCCACGAAACTCACCGTGACGTTCTTCAGATCTTCGAAGCTCTGAAAGGCCCCATTCGTCCGCAAGCTAGTTTCAGAAATGGCGCTATCGAATTTTCCGACCGGAACGTCCTTGGAGGTCTCAGCGATCCGCTGAGCGACCGCCAGCATCGAAAGTTCACGACGCTCCAATTTGTCTTTGTCGACATAGACCCGAACTTCGTTTTTTCGGCCCCCGAAGATCTGTACCTGACCGACGTCGGCGATCCGCTCGAACAACGGTTTCACTCGCTCATCGACCACATCGTACAGCTCTCCGACCGGCATCTTTGAGGAAACGGTCAAAAAGAGAATCGGTTGATCCGCAGGGTCCATCCGTCGAATGACAGGCTCTTGGATATCGACCGGCAGGTCGGCCCGGATGTTTCCAACCCGGTTTCGGATCTGCTGCTCGACGTCTTTGATGTCAGTTTCCAGAAGGAACTGCGCGATAACGACGGCCATCCCCTCGTAGTTGTTCGAGGTCAGGGTCTCAAGCCCGGCAAGGCTTGAAATCTCATCTTCGATTTTTTTCGAAACTTCGCGCTCCAGATCCACCGGCGAAGCCCCTGGATAGGCCACAGAGATCGCAACAACCGGGAAGGTCACATCCGGGAAGGTATCAACGGGCATGCTTTTCAGGGACACATAGCCCCCGACCAGCAAGGCCGTCACCAAACAGATCATGAAGATCGGGCGTTTGACTGAAAGGTCGATGATATTCATGATCTTACTCCTTCACCGCGATAAAGAGGCGGGTCTGGGCTTCGAGTTTTCTTTGCTCGGCACGCATTTTCGTCAGTTGCAGTTCCGCATTCGCGGCGTTTTCTTCCGAGTTGATCACTTCGGAAGTGATCGACCGTCCGCGGGCGTACTTGTCTTGCAAGGCTTTCGCGAGATCCTTCTGAATCTTCAGCAAATCTTCGGCGGACTTGATTTGTAACGTCAGCTCTTTGTGACGACGGACCATCTCGGTCCAAGCCGTCTCACCCTCGCGAGCGGCCCGTTCCGATTGCAATTTTGCAGCAAGAGCCTTGGCTCGAGCGGAGTCCCGCACTGCCACTTTGGCATCGGATTCAAACAAGTAAGTCCAGCTCAACGCCACCTGAGCCGTCGGCGTATCGGTCCGATCCCAATTCTTGGTTCCATCAAAAGCTTTTCCACCGGCCTCATAAGAGTTGGTGAAATAGCTTCCGCTCAAAACGAGGTCAGCCTTGGTCGCTTCTTCGGCTTCACGAGCGCCAACAGCTTGGGCCTTGGCTTGCAAGTCCGCCAAATACACTTGCAAGCTGACGACCCGGCCGTCACGACCGACCAACTGCTGCAGATCACGGGACGAAGCGATCTGACCTTGCAAGGTCGGAGCCGCTTGATTTCCATCCATCTCGAGATAATCGCGGACTTTCTTTTCAGCGGCGATCAGATTGTCCTTCGAGGCCGTCAGTTGAAGCTCTCGACTGGCCACCAAGGCGCGGGCATTCAGCGTGTCCGCACGATCAGAGATCCCATCATCGGCACGACGACGGAACCAAGCCTCGATTTTTTTTCCACGCTCCAAAGAAGCTTGGCGAATGGAAACCTCTTCTTGCAGGTACAACAAATCCCAGAACGCAGATTCCGCCGACGCCAGGATCTGGCGACCTTGCAAATCATAGGATCCCGCTTCGGCTTCAGCGACCGAGATTTCTCGTTCGCGACGCAAGCTGGTCGAGCGACCAAAGGCATTTTTCCACAACGACTGGGACAGGCCGATCCCGAGGCCGCCCTGTCCGTAAGCGGTAGCTCCGAAAAAACTGGCTGTGGCGGGACTCATCCCGATGTACTCGACACCGCCAGTTTTCGCCATCACGTCGACTTTGGTTCCCGACGAGAAGAGCTTCGACAGAGTCGCATTGTAGGCTTCACTTCGTGTCTCGGTCATTCCACCCATCGACGGTTGTTTCTTATCCGACAGATAGCTGCCCTGGAGACTGAACCGCGGAGTCAATTCCATGTCCCCGGCTTCACGAGTTTTACGGGCCGCTTCCTGCGAAGCACGAAGCCCTTCCAAACCCTGGTGTTTCTGAACGACTTGCCCGAGGTAATCCTCGAGATTCATCGCTTGCGCACAGATCGGCATTGCGGCCACCAGCGCGAGGGCCGCAAAATGGAGGTGGGTTTTCATTTGTAAATCCCTTCAGTGAAAAGACGAGTCAGAAAATCAATATATTGTTCTTTTTGTTGAGGAAGCTCGAAGTACCCGCCGGGAACTTTGGTGTGGCACTCCTGAAACAGGAAATAACCCATGATCGATTCCACGATCGAGATAAAGTACGGCACCACAGGGACATTCGCTCGCACCACCTTCTTACGGACCGCCGCTTTCATGAAAGCATCGAACTCGATACTGAGCGGACCAAAGATTTCTTCGTGGTTTTTTCGGGCATAAGGAAGTCCGGAGAATCGTTCACGCTGAATGATCAAAGACATCTCGGGAGTTCGCAGTCGCATCTCGACCAGGTTTCGAACGAAGCTTTCGATCACCGAGTGGAAAGCCTCTTTGGTCAGGTTATCACTCTCACGAAAGGGCACGAGCAGGGACATAAGGGCTCGCTGAACTTCGCGAGCATGTTCTTCGAGAATCGTATTGTAGAGGCCTTCTTTTCCACCAAAGTAGTAACTCACCAGACTGACATTCAATCCGGCATCTTTGGAGATATGCCGAACGGACACGCCTTCCAGGCCGTACTCGGCAAAAAGCCTCCGGGCGACATTCACAATTTTTTCCCGCGCACCCTCAGGAACGGGGGCGGCTCGGCGGGGGCTTTTTAGGCTGGGTTTTGTTTTCTTGGCCATGCCCTATCTTTCAAACAAACGTTTGAAAGATCAAGTCAAACGTTTGTTTGAAAACCAATTTGAGACGCCTCGGCCTTTGTCTCGTGGTTCCATTTTGGATAACTCATTGAAAGGACTGAAAACCAGAAATGAGAAAGAGGGCGTCGTCGCCCTCTTTTCTAAAAAATAGACTTAAAACTCTGGACGCGGCGTCGGAATCGGAACCGGCCGCTGGGTCACCGTGCTATGAACGATAATCAGAACGCTCCGAGCGTCCAGCTCACCCCAAACGGACTTATTTCGAGAGACCCGGATGATATTGCCAGCAGAATCCACCGCCGCAGTTCCATCCTGCTTCACCAAAGGCAGGTCCACCGACTTGGCATCCTTAAGGTTCTTATAGAGGTAAGCCGAAACCGCGCCAGGCATGCGGACACAGCCGCCCGAAGCTTTCGCCCCCAGGACAGGTTCAGTGCCCGAGATCGCTTTATGAAGGGCAATGCCGCCATTGAAGAAAATCACGTCTTCCATATAAACGCATTTGACCGGCTGGATGGTGCGAGTGGTTCTGACCACCCGTTGATTCGGCCAACGTCCGACCACCCGCTCTTCAGTGACCGTGCGAGCTTTTCCGCCGCAAGACTGGTTCGAGTAGGCTTCGGATTTGTGCTTTCTCACGAAATACTGAGGAACGAAGTAACCCGAAGGGGTGATGGTGTAGTTGTCACGCTGAGCTCCGTGCTCGCCTTTGGCCTCGAACTCTTCACGGCCGGTCGAGATCTTGAAGACCCCATGTTCCCAAACGCGTTTTGGAAAGTCCTTAAGGTGCCAGGACAGGGAGGCGCTTTCACTATACAGGTCTTGCTCAATCGTCGAAGCATCGACCAGAACTTGATTGCGATAGATCCGCAGGCTTTGGCGATCGTCTCCGGTGGTGGCCTTGTTGACCACGATGACCCACTCGAACTCTTTCATCCACGGCTTGGTCTCGAAATCGTTCACGCTGAAAGTCACAGGGTACTCGACGGGGCGACGGAGGCCCGCCAGGTCCATCACGTCAAAGGCTGGGCCCGAGATCTCGAGATCGACGAGTTGTGCATCCGCAAGCAGAGGGAAAAATCCAATGAAAAAAGCCAAAAGAAAACGCATGATCTGGTTCCTTCGTTAAATGGGAAACGGAGGACTAACACCGGATTTTTGACATGGCATTCTGGAAAACGATTCCATGAAATTCCTTTAAGACAGAAAGTTCTCGCCATGAAGAATCTGCACCCTACCCCCGCCGATTTTCCAAACGCTGAGGAACGAAAAACGCGCTTTCTCAAAATGAGACGATGCCCATGAGCTTCAGATCGAATCCAGACGAGGGGAAACAAGCAAGGCCAGCCTCCTTTTTGCAGAATCCTTGATTCATGATCCGCTCGTTCATGGGCCTTGTAATTCTCAGCCTTCTCTCGCCTCTCGCTCAGGCCGGGATCAGCCTGTATGAATGGCACCCCGGAGAGACCCTCGCCCCCCTGATCATTCCGGTCAGGGATTCCGAAACCCCACGCCAAGCGGCGGAACGTTATCTTCGCGAGTTCGCCAAGACACCCGAGCTCGTCGAGCTGTTCGACGGGGTTCCTCATTTTCCGACCGAAGACATCAAACCCCTCGACAAGGACGGACGAGAA
>JAHBUU010000121.1 GCA_019637895.1 Pseudobdellovibrionaceae bacterium
GAGCGGTGAAAAGAGCATCATGAAGGCCACAAAGTAAGCGGCCCATTCGTCGAACAGATCCCAGGCCAAGTGCATCGCCAGGATCAGGGTTGCCAGGTAACACAAGAAGGCCGGCAGGCGCACACCGAGTTCGGTATCCCCTAAGAGGGCTGTGCTGATGGATTCGAGCCAGGCCACCATACCGGGATGGTCGAAATAGGACAGAGCGAGATCTTTCGTCCACGACCAGTGGTAGGCCTCATCGTCAATCAAACCGATGGAGGTCAAAAAGAAGAAGCGGAAAAAAAGAATGGGAATCAAAAGAGCGAGAACTCTTTGAAAGGTCGATCCGCGCTGCCAGGTTTTAGCGATCATGAAAGGCTCCCCAAAATGAAATCTTTCGCAGTCTCCGGAAGACCGAGGGCCGGGTCAAGTGCTGAGGACAGAACTTTCGTCCAGAGGAGGGCCCGCGTTGGATCGGGAGCTAGGGAATTTCCGATGAAGACTTTAGACTGAAAGCATGAAAGCCCTGGTTCCGGTTTTATTCCTTCTGGCCCTGTCATCTTGTGCGAGTCGTCCGACCGAGCCCCAGCCGCGTCCTCATCGGGCGACGGTGGTGAACGATCTTTTTCAGGTGGAGCAAGGGATGCCGGTACGGGAAGTCCGCAAAGATCAGGATTTCTTTTTCAAAAAATGCGAAGTCGATCGCAGTCGTCCTTACTTCAGTAAGACGGAATACGAGTGCAACGATCTGTAATGATCAAGGGACCGAGTCCTCGGTTTCGTTCTCGGTGATCTCTGAAACCTCTTCCGTCATTTCCAGAAGCTCTTGCGAGCGTTCGCCGGGGAGCTCTTCCACTTTCTTGAGTCGTCGCGAAATCGTCGTGGTTTTCGAGCGGACGCTCGAGATTTTGTTTTTGGCTTCGTCGAGTTTTTTCTCGACGTGATCCAAGAGCGTTCCGAATTTTCCGAATTCTCCTTTGACCGCTCCCAGAACTTCCCAGACTTCGCTGGAACGTTGCTGGATCGCCAGGGTTTGAAATCCCATCTGGAGTGAATTCAACAGCGCCGCCATGGTTGTCGGTCCAGCGACGGTCACCCGATGTTCGCGTTGGATTTGATCCAACAGGCCGGGTTGTTGGCAGATCTCGGCGAAAAGCCCTTCGGTCGGAAGAAACAGAATCCCGAAATCCGTCGAGTGGGGTGGATCGATGTACAGCAAGCGGATATTTTTCGCGAACAACTTAAGCGAGCGGGCCAGACTTTCGCGAGCGGTCTTGAGGGCATCGGCATCCGCATTGTCCTGAGCTTCGAGAATCCGTTCGTAGTCCTCTTTCGGGAACTTGGAATCGACCGGCAACCAAACCGGCTTTTCGTCTTTTTCCCCAGGGAGTTTGATCGCGAACTCGACGTTGTCGGCGCTGTTCGGGCGGATTTTGACGTTGCTCTCGAATTGCGAAGGCAGAAGCACCTGTTCAAGAATGGCGCGCAGTTGGATCTCGCCCCAGGTCCCGCGAGTCTTGACGTTGGTGAGAACCCGTTTGAGATCACCGACGCCCGAAGCGAGGCTTTGCATTTCTCCGAGACCCTTGTGAACCTGCTCCAGACGATCACTGACCAGCTTGAAACTGTCCCCGAGACGTTTTTCAAGAGCGCCTTGGAGTTTTTCGTCGACGGTCTGTCGCATCTCATCGAGTTTTTTCGCGTTGGTTTCCTGGATTTGGTTCAGCTTGCCCTCGATGGTGGAGGTCAAACGTGTTTGCGTTTCCGAGAACCGGTTCAGTTCGTTTTTCAGAAGCCCGCCCAGGATCTCGATCTGTTTGACGCCGGAGTCGGCCTGAGCCCTCATGGAGTTTCCGACCTCTTCACGAAGCTCCCGTGAGTTGCGGCCCTGCTCATCACGCAGGCGCAGGAATTCATCCCGGAGTCCTTTTTCCATGCGTTCGTTTTGGTTCCCGAGCAGCTTGAGCGGGGATTCCACATCCGTCGTTTGATGCTTGCGGAAAAACAGCACCAACAGAACGAGCATTTGGAGGACCGAAATCAGAACGAGCGCGATGAGGATGAAATTCGTCATGGCTCTTTGGTACTGGTCGCAGGCAGAGGGGTCAAGGCGATGTTCGCTCCCGAACAGTGGCCGACCTCGGAAATTTCGCTTTGCGAGAGGTAAAACCCTCCAGGCAGCCCTTCCCAGTGTCTGACGTCGGGTTCGAGATAGCTCTCGGTCAAGGTGAAGCCCAGGGCAGCCAGCGAGAAAGCGGCCTTCAGAAGGGCTTCGCAGGTGAATTGGTTGCTTCCCTCGGTGCCGCAACCCAGAATGGCCAGGCCCACGCTGGCCGTGCCGACGGTGGCGGCAAAGGTCAGCCCAAAGGCGCCTCTGGTGAGGCCCTTCGCCATCGTCAGGGGCCGACGGTCGATGGAGTGCCGTCCTCTGAGTTCTTGAAACCAACTTTGTGTCGAGATCAAAGCGGCCCGTCCATCGTTTGACTCACAAGCCTGGATGAAGCTGCGATCGGGTTGGAGGTCGTAAATCTGGCCTTCAAAAGAAAAGCGCGTCGATTTCCATCGAGGCGTTGGCAGTTGCTGCGAAGAGGTCGCCACGATCCAGGTCGTCGGAGCCTTGTTTTGATCAAGCCTTTTGATTTGAAGATCCGCAAAGCCGCGCAGGCCTTTTGCCACGGACTTTTTATCGCGAAGTTGTTTCCAATGAGGGCGAGCGTTGTTGATCTGTCCAAGATTTTCCCACAGCGCCGCTTGCAAGGCGGTCAGCACAGGGTCATCGGTGGGATTCGTGATCTGGGCTCGTTGGTCCTCGCCGGCTTTGCGCAAATAGACCTCGGCCAGAGAGCGGTTTCCTTGTCGAGAGGCGCTCTGACTCATCATCAGGGACAGATAAACACGCTCGTAACCTTCGAGGACATAGTCAGTCGAGGCCCCATCCGAAAGAAAGAACTCCGAAGCCTCTTGGGAAATGGAATAGACCTTATCCCTGGATATCTCCAGGATCAGACGCCCCAGCCCGATGACCTCGTTGTCACAGTTCTTCTGGAAGAGTGTATTGATTCCTCGGAGCAGGGTCGGCACCGGCTTTTCATCCAGCGCAAGCCACAAACTTTGGCAGGAGGACGACGTGTACTCCACGAGCGGAAGAGTTTTCGGTGGCCTGCTTGCACAAGAGGCCAGCCAGAGTACCAGGGGAATCCAAAAGATCCTCATCCGCGAAGCATCCCATTCACGCCGGAGCGTCACCAACTGAAAAATGTGAAAATCATTGCTCGATGCAATAGAGGCGGAGCAGCTGATCGCAAGTGGCTGTCGAGACTTGCGTCCACGCCGAAGAGTTTGTCGAATTGGCGCTGCCATAAGCGCCGTATTGCAGGCCGTTGTCGGTGGTCCACTGTCCGCAGTCACTCATCAGGCCCCGACCCAAAGAGTCCGAGTTCGTCCAGACCAGAGGCGTTGAAACCGTATTGCCGAACTCATCCACATTGGGGGCCGCGGCAAGGACGCCGGAAATTCGAGCCGAATCGTTGGCAAAAATAGTGAGTCCGTCGGGCTGTCGAAGGGGATAGGACAAAGAAAGCCGACTGATCGCATCCTGTGACAAATCCGAGAGCCAGGCTTTGTAAGTGCCTCCCAGCCCCGCTGTCGTCGCGGCCAGTTGGCATTTCAGATCGGCCCCCGCCGTTCCATTCAGATTTCCTGAATAGCGTTGCGAGGTGACGAAAAAATTTTTTCCCGAAAGACCATCGGCATTTCCCAGCGGACCGCAGGCCGCGAGAAGCGAAAGGGCAGGCAAAATGAGGCAAATCAGGACGTGTCTCATCTCATCTGAATTTTATCAGGGTCTAGGGGCGTCTCCAAGAGAAGTCCCCGAGAAGGGGCGAGATTGTCTCATTTTCGTCTTTCTGGCGAATGTATGAGAGAATGGAGACATGAAGATGCCCAAGGTGGAAATCACTCCGGAAGATCGTCGAACGGCCCTTTTGTTGTGTCGCCGACTCATGCGCAAGACGGTGCCTCGTTTACCCTTTGCCTTGGACATTGTTAAATTATTTTTGTTGGTCAGGGATCGGAAAGCCAAATGGCAAGACCTGGCCCCAGCCGTCATCGCCCTGATTTATTTCGTCTCACCGATGGATGCTGTCCCGGATGTCCTTCCCGGCGTGGGGTTTGTGGATGACGCGACACTGATCGGAACCGTCGTCCTGTCGTTGGGCGCACGGCTCGGCGTCTATGAACCGCAGGCCCGTGAGTGGCTCGAACGTCTGCGAAAGAAGGCCTTAAAACGTTGACATTCATTGCAGTGCCTTTGAAAACCTCCTCTCGGAGGTTTCATGGTGCTCAAGAGTTTCTTTTTCGTTGCCGGGGCTTTGCTGATTACAGGGTGCGTTTCCAGCGCTTCTAAAAAAACGGACTCCGTCAAAATCTTGCAACGCCTGGAACTTGATGCCGATGAAAGCCTGCCGGTCATCGATGTTCATACGCACACGCGCTTTTCTGGAAAGCCCGAAATCACCAGCAAGATTCCGGATACTTTTGAACAGTACCTGAAGGAAATGAAAGAAGCCGGCGTGGTTGGCGCGGTCTCTCATGTGGGCTCTGGGCGGCAGGGATTCAATGCCGAACTTTCGAAGCATCACGTGATCCAGTGCTTCGGTATTGGCGATCAGGTGGATGTGAGCGCCGTCGAGAAGGGCCTGCGCTCCAAGGACTTTCGTTGCATCAAGATCTATTTGGGATATGTCCACCGGTTTGCCCACGACAAGGCTTACCGGCCTTTGTATCGCTTAGCCGAAAAGTATGATGTCCCCGTGGTTTTTCACACGGGTGATACCTACTCGGCGACGGCAAAGCTGAAATACTCGGATCCCTTGACGATCGATGAAGTGGCTGTCGACTTTCCAAAGGTGACCTTTGTGATTGCCCATCTTGGAAACCCTTGGACCCAGGTTGCGGCCGAGGTCGCTTATAAGAATCCGAATGTGTATATCGAAGCCTCGGCCCTGTTAATTGGGGATTTGGCCCAGATCTCGGAAGCCGGTCTGGAGCGCTATCTGGTCGAGCCTATTCGCTGGGCCTTCGGTTACATGGAGGATCCGTCCAAATTCATGTATGGAACGGATTGGCCTCTTACCGGCATGAAAAACTACCTAGAGGCCTATAAAAAGGCCATTCCTCGTGAGCATTGGTGTGAAGTTTTCTTTGAAAATGCGGTCAAGGTCTTTCGGATGAAGGACCTCGAAGGGCAATATAAATGCCGAATCAATGCGGAAAAATAGGATGAATGGACACATTCAAGGGTCCTCGTTTCGAAAATAAAATCTGGGAGAGGGGACTGGCGACTCTGGCCCTTGCTCTTTTGGGATGGGCTTTGAATCAGGCCGTCCTGCCTTTGTTTTTCGGCGTGGATTTCATTTTCGGCAGTGTCGCCACTTTGATCGCGATCGCGGTTTTGGGGCGAACGGCCGGAATCATCGTCGCCATCGTTGCGGCTCTACATACTTATTTTTTATGGGATCATCCCTACGCGGCCATCGTTCTGGTGGGCGAGGCGGTCTTTGTCGGTGCTATCTGGAAAAAAACCTATGCGAATCTGCCGATCGCGACGGCGATCTATTGGCTCTTTCTGGGGATCGGTCAGATCTGGTTTTATTATTCTTTTCTGCTCGGCATGGACGAGATGGGAGCGCAGTTCGCGGCCGTCAAGCAGGCCTGCAATGGAATCCTGAATGCCTTGGTCGTGCATCTGCTGGTCACCTATGGACCCTTGGCCCGTTGGTCCTTGGCTCCGATTCGATTTCGCAGTTCTGTCTTTCAGCCGATCTTTGGGTTTCTCGCACTCGCGGCGATTTTGCCCGCCTTGTTGTTTTTCACGCTGAACTCTCGGCAGATGGTGAATCAGATCGAAGAGAACATCCGTCTTCGCTTGGACACCATCGGCACGGCGCTGGCGATGTCTTCCGAGAGATGGCGTGATCAGAACATGGCTTTTGTTCGAACGGCCTCCGCAGTGGCGCAGCGAGGTGGCTTGTCCAATCGCTCCGATTTGCAGCATTTGCTTGAACGGCTCAACTCGACGGCTTCCGATATTTTTAGCATTTTTGTCGGCGATGAAAACGGCCGTAGTATCGCCTTCGATCCTTTGGTGAATGCTTACGGCGTGTCGAATCTTGGGATTGATATCTCTGATCGGACCTATTTCCAGCGCTTAAAAAGGGATGGCGATGAGGCCAGCGTGTCTCCGATTTTTATGGGGCGTGGAGCTTATCGCGAACCCGTGATCGTGGTCGCACATGCCATTCGCGCGAATGAAAAGTTCAAGGGATTGGTGGCAGGAGCCGTCAATCTCAAAAACCTGCAACGGCTGCTGACCGCCGTTAAAGGTGAGGGGCTTTATGTTGCCACGATCTTGGATGAGCATGGGAAAGTGATCGTCTCGACGGATCCCGGTCTTCATTCGATGGACGACTTCAGTCAGGAACGACTGAGCGGGATCGAGAAGGGTGCGGACGGATTTTTTCGTCGTGGCCTGACGGAAGACGGCAATCCGATGAATCAATGGAAGAGCGCTTGGCTCGGAACTCAAACGGTTCTCGAGGGTCCGGGGCAATGGAATTTGATCGTCGAGATTCCCTATGCGCCAGCTCAAGCCAGTCTCTATCAACAATATCTGAAATCTTTGGGCGGATTGCTCTTGCTCCTGATCGGGGTGATTCTTGTTTCATTTTGGATTGCTTGGTGGGTGTCGAAACCTTTGATGGAGTTCGCCGTTCAAACCACGGATCTTCCGGATCGCCTCGAAGAAGCGGATCGCATCCGCTGGCCGCGCAGTCCGTTTATTGAATTTCGGGCGCTTTTTTCAAATATGCGAGCGGTGACGATCGAGCTTCGAAAGAAGTTTCAGGATCTTCAAAAGTCGACGGCGGAACTGCAACAGACGACAAAGTCTCTTGAGCGGGTCAGTCATCAGTCCAATGAGCGGGCCCATCGCCAAAGCTTTCTGGCTCACGCCGGAAAAGAGTTAGGCTCGTCGCTCGAAACGGATGCGATCTTGGAGCGCCTGTCTGATTTGCTCGTTCCTGAGTGGGCGGACTGGTGCGTGGTTTCCTTGCTCGACAAGAGGGGCAATGCTCAGCCTGGTTGGATTCGGCATCGTGACCCACAACGAGAAAATAAGGTTTCGAAAGTTTTCTCTCGGCTTGTCGCGATTGATGCGGCAAAAGGTCCTGAGTTTGTTTTGGAAAATGGAGGCCCGCGATTTTTGCCGAAAGTCGATCCCGAGCTTCTTGAAACCCTCGCTGGATCTCCCGAAGATCTTGAGGCCTTTCAGGTCATTGGATTTTCGTCCTATATCTGTGTTCCCTTGTTGATTCGAGGCCAACGTTTCGGCGCGGTTACTCTTGGTCGGGGGACGCCATTCGTGGACAACTACAACGAAGAGGATCTCGAGTTTGTTCGTGATCTTGTCAGCCGGGCTGCGGTGGCCGTCGACAATGCTCGTTTGTACAAGGAAGCCCAGACATTGAATCGCATCAAAGACGAGTTCTTGGCGACCCTGTCTCACGAGTTGCGGACTCCTCTGAGTATTATCCTCGGCCATGCGGAGATTCTGAAACAAGATGCGCCTGCCATTGGCACCGAGCTCGATGCTTCAGTGGATGCAATTTTCCGAAACGCTCAGGCTCAGAATCAGATCATTTCCGATTTGTTGGATGTGTCTGCGATTATCGCGGGAAAAATTTCGTTCAGGCCCGTTGCGACTGACCTCGGTCCGATCGCGAGATCGGCGACAGAGAGCATCCGCTTTTCCGCCGATGCGAAGGGCGTTGGCTTAGAGGCCAAGATTTCGGATCAACCGATGATGGTGATGGCGGATCCGACCAGAATGCAGCAGATTATCTGGAATCTCCTCTCGAATGCCGTCAAGTTCACTCCTCGCGGAGGCAAGGTTTTCGTTCGAATGAGTGGAGAGGCTTCCCGGGTTGTCATTGAAGTGAAAGACACAGGTCAGGGAATCGAATCCGATTTTATCCCCTATATTTTCGACCGATTTCGTCAAGAGGACAACAGCATGACCCGTCGGCATGGCGGCTTAGGCTTGGGGCTTTCGATCGTTCGTCAGTTGGTTGAACTTCATGGCGGTCAAATCAACGTCGCCAGCGAAGGCAAAAACAAAGGTTCCGTTTTTTCCGTGACTCTGCCGTTGATGACAGCCCAGGCGTCTCTGTCCAACTCGTCGCTCGATAAAATCGCCCCGAATCTGCCCGAGGACTTGCGTGGTAAGAAGATCCTGGTTGTCGACGATGAACCGGATGCGCGGCAGATGTTGATCGAACTGTTCGAACGGGCCGGCGCACAGCCTTTCGCTTCAGCGTCGGCTTCCGAGGGCATTGCGGAATACGAGCGTCGGGCTCCGGATCTGATCGTCAGCGACATCGGTATGCCCGGCGAGGATGGCTGCTCATTCTTACGTCGACTGCGGGAAATGGAATCCAAGCTGAATCGATTCACTCCGGCTCTTGCCCTGACGGCTTTTGCCAGAGACGAGGACCGTCGAAAGGTCCTGGCCGCCGGTTATCAAGCCCATCTCTCGAAACCTGTCGCCATCCAAGAGCTGCTCTTGGTTTTATCGACTCTGAGCCGCCAATACCGAAATTAGTTCGCGGCACCTTCACCGGTTCCTCATCTCCTCTTCACGGGCCTTTTCTGAAAAAGGATGCGAAACTGGTTTCAACGATATCGGACAGAAAGTTATGAGCTTTCTTTTGATCGAATCGTTATGAAAGGCACTGGGAGACCGGTGCCTTTCTCATTTCTTGCTTCTGCAAATTTCCCTTTCCGTTTTGGGGCCATGGGGTGAGGCCGGTGCCCTTCTCGGAGGACCCGCTCGTCCTTGAGCTATGACCGGGATTTTCGTTTGAGGATCGCCTGTCGGCGCTCCTCAAAC
>JAHBUU010000122.1 GCA_019637895.1 Pseudobdellovibrionaceae bacterium
GGGCGAGGATGCCGACGATGCGGAGCTCGATCCCGAGATCAATCTCCGAGTTCCTGCGATGATTCCGGATTCCTATATCAAAGACGTTCGTCTGCGCCTTGGATTTTATAAAGCTCTCGCCGAGATCCGATCAGAAGACGATCTCAATCGTATCGCCGACGAGCTGAGGGATCAATTCGGCGCCTTGCCGGATCCGGTTCTGAATCTGATGGGACTGATGCTGATCCGTCGCCAATGCAAAGATTTGGGCGTTCGTGACGTTAGTGCCGGCGTTAAAAATATTTCGCTGATTTTCACCGAAAAAACGAAGCTGAAACCCGAGGTCGTGATCAAGCTCGCCATGCGCGAGAATAAGAAGTACGCCATCACTCCGGATAATCGCTTGAACATTCGCCTGAACAACATCACTTGGACGGCGGTTTATGAAGAGCTCGGCCAGCTTCTTCGGTTGATTTGATCAAACGAAATACAGAGTCTTAGAATTCGAGACGAAGTCCTGCGCCCCAATCAAAAGGGGATCTGGTGGTTGGATCGTCCTCGGAACTGGTGTTCGAGTGTTGGGTCATGAAAAGATCCAAATAGGTGTTTTCAAGACCCGCCGCCATGTAGGCGTTTCTCGACGATTCTTTTTCCAGCCAGTTGAGCTGAAGTAGCAGACCCACCGTGATGGAATTTCCCATCTTGGTTTGACCGCTGAAGCTATCACCACCACCGACTTTTTCGTCGATTCCAAAATCCCAGATTCCCGCCGCAACATAGGGGGCCGCATAAGGCTCGGCCATCAGGCGGTCCATGACATACATGATTTTCAGACTGTTGCGATTGATCTGAAGACTGCGCTCTTCACCGATTCGAGAGTCCGTTAGATTTCCCGACGAGAATCCATAAAGAGCCGCCAGGGATCCCAGGAAAAAGTTGTACTTATAACCGATCTCGATACCAACGAAAGAAATCGGACGATCGCCGAACATATCGCCGTAGGTTTCACTATCAACCTTCGAGATCAGGGCGTCGGGAAAATAGTTTTCATAGTTCACACCGAACAAAAAACCGTGAGTTCCCCGGCGATCGCGATAAGGGGCGTAGACCTTGTCAATGGACCGGACCTCGACGAGTTGCTCGTCTCCCTGGGCTTTCGCCTTGGAGAAAGGGATCACCGCCATCACCAAGAGGGCACAAAGAAACGGACGTAAGTTCATTTTTTGATTTCCCCTTCTGTCGGACACGGCGGGCCTCCGGTTTGAATGTTATCCTGAACCTGCGAATGACACCAAGATGCTTCCTCTTTCTGCTGATTCTTCTCGTCCTCAGGCCTGCCCTGGGGCAATCCGATCTGGATCTTCGGATTCAAAAGATGTCCCTGCGGGAGAAAGTTGGACAGCTCTTCATGGTTGGATTTCCACAAGATCATCTAGATCCAACACTGACAAATTTCATCAAAACTCAGAAGCCGGGCGGATTCATTCTTTTCCGCAGGAATCTCAAGGACTCGAAACACATCCGTGATTTCACCTCCGAGATCGATAAGATCGCCCGTGTTCACGGAGCCATTCCCCTTTTGGCCGTGGATCAAGAAGGTGGCTCCGTCACTCGCGTTCCCTTATTTCCCTCTTTGCCATCCGCTCTTTCGGTGGGCTTGGCTGCACGCGAAGATCTGGCGCGGGATCTCGGCGAAGAAAGTGGTCGCCTGCTGAAATGGCATGGCTTCAATATCAATCTCGCTCCGGTTCTAGATCTTTCTGATCCTAAGTCCGAAAGCTTTATCGGGTCCAGGTCCTTTGGGTCTGATCCGATCCTCGGAGGAAAAATCGGTCGTGCTTATGCGGAAGGTCTTCGCGATGCCGGCGTGATCCCCACGGGAAAACATTTTCCAGGACTCGGCGGAACCCGCATCGATCTCCATGTCGAAGCCGCCGGCTTTCAATCGACAATGGACGAATTCAAAAGCCGCGACCTGAAACCTTTCGAGCTTTTCGCCAAGATGGGTCCCTTCTCGGCCCTCATGGTTTCCCAGATGAGCTATCCGTTTTTGGATCCCTCGGGAATGCCCGCCCCTTTTTCACGACCAATTTTGCAAACACTTCTTCGTCAAGAGATGGGCTTCGAAGGGCTTGTCATCACTGATGACCTTCAGATGAAAGGGAGCGCCGTCGCCTTTCCCGCTCGGGACGCGGCTTTGCAGTCGCTAAAGGCCGGAGCTGATATCGTCATGATCACCTGGTCGATGAAAGACCAAACCCGCGCCATGCGACGAGTGGAAGAGGCTGTGACCAAGGGTGAATGGTCGCTTTCAGAGCTCGAGGATCGTCTTCGAAGAGTGCTTCGCCACAAGGCCCTGTTAGTGGATCAGAGTACGCCTTTCGTTCCACCAGCTCTTGCCAAGAGCCCCACCGGTCTTCCCGCAACGAAGCGTTTGGAGAAAATCGATCTCGAGATCCTGGATGCGAAACTTCTCCCTTATCGCCGAATGGTCGATCTGCAGGACAAAAAGGTCGGAAAAGTCTGCGTTCTCACCTCAGAGCCCCATTTCATTCGTTCCTATAAAGATGCCTACCGTGCGCCCATGAGGCCGCTGCTTTTAACCAATCGCAGCTCGTCTCCAAGATTTATCTCCTCTTTGAAATCCTGCCCGCTTTTGATTTTCACGGTGAATGGAAAACGAACGGCACGCGTCCTTCAGCTTTTCGAGGAAGACCTGCGCCGCAAAACGGTCATCGTTAATTTTGGGCCTGCTGGTCTGATTCCCGAAGATCCGCTGTGGAGGCTACGTCTTGAAATTGGCCACCCCCACTTGCACACCGGCCACCGAATGGCCGAGATCACCAAGGCTCTGATGGCCGGTCGGCGCGTCGCCAGCAGCCAGGATCCCCAAAATAAAAAACCGCAGCCCTAGAGCCGCGGTTTGAATCATTCAGAAATTGAATCGAGCGTCTTAAGCGCGTTTACCTTTGGTCAGCTCGAGTTCCGCTTGGCGCAAAGCCACGTCACGTTGGATCGACTTCCAGGTCGCGTCGTCCAAGCTTTCGTTCAGCATGCGTTTTTCCGCATCCGAAAGGGCTTTCTGAGCCTCTTGAACATCGATTTCTTCTGGCAGTTCGGCGATATCCGCGAGGATCTCGACACCGTGTGGGCCCACTTCACAATAGCCCCAGCTAATGACAGCCGACTGTTCAGCCTGACCTTTCACTTTCCAGCGCAGAGGTCCGGTTTCCAGAGTCGTGATGAGCGGGGCATGGCCCGGCAGAATATTGAGCTCGCCACGATGGCCCGGCACGGTGACTTCATCAATTTCTTGATTCAGCACCAGTCGTTTTTCAGGCGTCACTACATTCAATGTAAACATCTAAAATCCTCTTTCAAGGGGCGTCCTTTTCAAGACGCCCTCAGAAAATTAAGCCATGAGTTTTTTGGCTTTTTCGAGCGCTTCTTCGATCGTTCCAACCATGTAGAACGCTTGCTCTGGAAGGCTGTCGTGTTTCCCATCGAGAATCTCGCGGAAACCTTTGATGGTGTCTTTGATGTCGACATACTTACCAGGCAAGTTCGTGAACTGCTCAGCAACGAAGAACGGCTGAGACAAGAAACGCTGAACTTTACGGGCGCGGTTAACAACGAGTTTATCTTCTTCGGACAACTCATCCATACCGAGGATCGCAATGATGTCTTGCAATTCACGATTCCGCTGCAGCAACGCCTGAACGTCACGAGCGCATTTGTAATGCTGCTCACCCACGATTTGTGGATCCAGAATACGCGAAGTGGACGTGAGCGGGTGAACCGCTGGGAAGATCGCCATCGCTGCGATATCACGATCCAAGTTGGTCGTCGCATCCAAGTGAGTGAACGTGGTTGCTGGAGCTGGATCGGTATAGTCATCCGCAGGAACGTAAACGGCCTGAACGGACGTGATGGAACCTTTTTTCGTCGAGGTGATCCGCTCTTGCATCGCACCCATTTCGGACGCCAAGTTCGGCTGATAACCAACCGCAGATGGGATACGACCGAGAAGGGCGGACACTTCCGCACCGGCCTGGGTGAAACGGAAGATGTTATCAACGAAGAACAAAACGTCTTGGTTTTCAACGTCACGGAAGTATTCAGCGACAGTCAGACCCGTCAAAGCAACACGAGCACGAGCTCCTGGTGGTTCGTTCATCTGACCGAAGACGAGAGCTGTTTTCTCGATAACGCCGGACTCTTTCATTTCCATCCACAGATCGTTTCCTTCACGAGTCCGCTCACCGACACCGGCGAAGACCGAGAAACCACCGTGCTCAGTGGCGATGTTGCGGATGAGCTCCTGGATCAAAACGGTTTTACCGACGCCGGCACCACCGAAGAGACCGATTTTACCACCCTTGGAGTAAGGAGCGAGAAGGTCGACGACCTTAATACCGGTCATCAGCATCTCTGTCGCGATCGCTTGATCTTCGAATTTTGGAGCAGCACGGTGAATCGGCCATTGTTCTTTGGCCTTAACCGGACCCATTTCGTCGACTGGTGCGCCGATCACGTTGATGATGCGGCCCAAAACTTCGCGGCCCACTGGAGCCGTGATCATGTTCCCTGTGTTCTCGACTTGTTCGCCGCGGACGAGACCTTCGGTCGAATCCATCGCGATGGTACGAAGAACGTTGTCACCCATGTGCTGAGCGACTTCGAGAGTGAGGTTGAATTTCTCGTTCGAGATCGATTTGTTCGTCGCTCGCAGGGCCGTGTTGATCGCGGGAAGTTCTCCGCCTTCGAACTCGACGTCCACGACGGGACCCATGACCTGTTTTACTTTACCGTACGCCATTGTCGCTCCTGTTATTTCAGTGCCTCTGCACCGCTCACAATTTCAATCAATTCTGTCGTAATTTTTTCTTGTCTCATTTTGTTGTATGTCAGCGTGAGACTGTCGATCATCGCTTTCGCGTTGTTGCTCGCATTCTCCATCGATGTCATACGCGCTCCGTGCTCGGACGCCACGCTTTCGGACATGCTTCTGTAAACCTGAAGGTTGAAGCTTTTTACCAAGAGCTGCTCGATGATCTCGGCGGGACTTGGTTCAAAGATCATGTCTTTCGAGAAGGTCGCGGTTGCGGAATCCGTTGCCAGCGATCCACCTGTCAGGTCGATCGGAAGCAAGGTCTCACAAGTCACGGTCTGGCTGATGGCCGATTTGAATTCGTTATAAATCAAACGAATCTCGTCGTATTCACCTTCCAGGTAAGTTTTCAAAAGCCGTTCGGCAACGCCAGAAGCCAGCTCATAAGAGATGTCCTTATCGAGTCGGGTCATCGATTCGACAGGTTTCACTCCGCGCTTCAAGAAGGCGTCGTAACCGCGTTTACCAATGAAGAAGAAATCCAGTTTCTCCACCTTGTCGCGATTTTCTTTCCAGTAGCTTTCGGCGAACTTGATGATGTTCGTGTTGAAGGCTCCGCAAAGCCCGCGGTCAGAAGTCATCACGACCAACAAGACGTTTTTCGTCTCGGTCTTCGGCTCCATCAGCGGGTGGGTCACTTTCTGAGTGGCCTCGATGTCCGCGATCACCTTTTTCAGACCCAAAGCATAGGGACGCATATTCACGATATTGTGCTGCGCCCGACGCAATTTCGCAGCCGACACGAGCTTCATCGCCTTCGTGATCTGCTGGGTATTTTTAGTTGAATCGATCCGCGCGCGGATCTCCTTCAAACTTGCCATGGAAACCTCTTACTTTTTCGATGGCTGGAAGATGGCTTTGAACTCATTCAGAGCATCTACAACCGTCTTCTTCATATCGTCAGAGATCGCTTTTTTCTCGGCGATGTTCTTGAGGATATGCGAGTGTTTCTGCTTCGCGAATTCAAGGACTTCCTGCTCATAACGACGAACATCCGCTTCAGGATAGATGTCGAGATAGCCCTGGGTCGCTGCGAAGATCACGAGGATCTGCTCTTCGACTTTCAGAGGAGCATATTGACCTTGTTTCAAAAGCTCGACCAGACGACGACCACGAGCCAACTGCTGTTGGGACGCTTTATCGAGGTCAGAAGCGAAGGCCGCGAAAGCCTCGAGCGCACGATACTGAGCAAGCTCGAGCTTGATGGATCCGGCAACCTGTTTCATCGCCTTGATCTGAGCGGCTCCACCAACCCGCGAAACCGACTTACCGACGGAGATCGCAGGACGAACGCCTTTATAGAACAGGTCGGACTCGAGGAAGATCTGACCGTCCGTGATCGAGATCACGTTGGTCGGAATATACGCCGAGATATCACCGGCCTGAGTTTCGATGATCGGAAGAGCTGTCAGGGAACCGCCGCCTTTATCGTCGGAGAGTTTCGCCGCACGCTCGAGCAAACGAGAGTGGAGATAGAAAACGTCTCCAGGATAAGCTTCACGGCCTGGAGGACGACGAAGCAAGAGAGACATTTGACGATAAGCCTGGGCTTGTTTGGTCAAGTCATCATAGATGATCAGGGCGTGTCGGCCTGTATCGCGGAAGTATTCCGCCATCGCAGTTCCCGAGTAAGCCGCCAAGAATTGCAGCGGAGCTGGGTCAGAGGCGTTCGCAGTGATGATCGTGGTGTATTCCATCGCGCCGGCCGCGCGGAGTTTTTCGACAACGACAGCAACGGTGGACTGCTTTTGTCCGATCGCTACGTAGAAGCAATGAACGCCTTGGCCTTTTTGATTGATGATGGTGTCAATCGCAATCGCGGTCTTACCCGTCTGACGGTCACCGATGATCAATTCACGCTGACCACGACCAATTGGAATCAGGGAGTCGATTGCTTTCAAGCCGGTTTGCAGCGGCTCGGAAACGGATTTCCGATATACGATCCCCGGAGCTTTCAACTCAACGATGCGGCTGTGCGGAGTTGTGATCGCGCCACGGCCGTCAACGGCGTTACCAAGAGCGTCGACAACGCGTCCAAGGAGGGCTTCGCCAACTGGGACTTCCACGATTTTTTTCGTGCGTTTTACAGTGTCGCCTTCTTTGATGTAACGATCTTCACCGAAGATAACCACACCCACAAAAGTGTCTTCCAGGTTCAAAACCATCCCGAAGATGTTGTTTGGAAATTCGACGAGCTCGCCCGCCATTGCGTTTTCGAGTCCGTAGACGCGCGCAACACCGTCACCCACAGAAAGAACGCTTCCTGTTTCGCTGACGTCGATTTTTTTGTTGTACTGGCTGATTTGCTCTTTGAGCACCCGGCTGATTTCGTCGGCGCGGATATGTGAAGTTTCCATGTTAGTTGGCACTCCTGTTCAATTCTTCGTTCAGTTTTCGTAAATGAGTTTCAAGACTGTCATCAAATGTCCAACCACCGACCTGAGCAATGAGACCACCGAGGATTTTGGGGTCTTCTTGGAAGGTCAGCAGGATCTTCTTGTTCAGGGTCGTCGAAATTTTTTGTTCGAGTTCCTTCTGAGCTTCGGCGGTCAGGGGACGTGCTGCGCGAACGATTCCGCGCGTGATCCCCTCTTCGGCGTCCGAAGCGTTTTCAAGAGCATCGGCGACTCCGCCAATGCTGCCGATCCGTTGGTTTTCGGTCAAAACAAGAAGCAGGTTCAGAACGTCTTCGGAAAGACCTTTTCCGGCGAAGCCATTTTTGATCACTTCCAGCTTTTGCTGGGGGGTGATCATTGGATTCTGAAAGTAAGAAGCGATGTCCGCATCTTTTTCCAAAATAGCGCGAACGGCCTGTACTTCAGCGACGATTTGGCGATGGGTGCCTTTTTGTTTTCCCAAGGCCAGCAGGGCCTTAGCGTAGCGGCGGGAAATTTCAGAGACGCTCACGGACGAACCCCCTCGATATTTTTCACGAAGTCGCCTTGGAGTTTTGCTTGGTCTTGGGCGCTGATGTCGCTGGACAAGGCTGTGCGGGCAGCGGTGACCGCATCTTGTGCGAACTGCTCATGGAGCTCACGACGCGCGCGCATGATTTCAACCTGCGAAGTCGTTTCCGCCTCTTTACGAATGCGTGTAGCGATTTCGTTAGCACTCAAAATCATCTGTTTTTTTAGATCGGCCGCTTCCGCTTCAGCGCGGGCCAGGCTTTCGGTCCGAGTGCGATCCAAATTTTCGATCTTTTCTTTCAGCTCGCGGAACTTCGCTTCGGCTTCCTGGCGGGCTGCTTGGGACTTTTCGGCCGCAGACAAGAAGGTCGTTCTTCGTTGCGCGAAATAGTCTTTGATCGGCTGACGCAGGAAATAGGTCAGTGCCGAGAAAAGAATGGTCAGGTTGAAGATCTGCCAGAAAATCAATTTTCCGGGAATACCATCGCCATGACCCTCAGCCGCGAAGGCTGCTTGGGAAAGAAAAATTCCAGCAAGACACAAAAGCAGTTTCATTCCGGCTCCTTATTTACCAAGAAGTCGATTGGTGATCGCCAGCGCCACATTGGTGGTCTGACCGCGCAGCTCTTCGCTCACTTGCGAAACGGATTTCGCAATGGCTTGGCGGTTTTTTTCGATCAGGCTGTTTGCCTCGTCCTGGGCCTGACGAACGACTTTGTCCTGTTCGGCCGAGGCGGCGCCCTTTTGACTTTGGAAAATCGTCTGGATCTGACTATTAAGATCCCGAGCTTTTTGTTGATATTCGGTTTGAAGTTCGATGGCTTTTTCCTGGTATTCTTCGGCCAGATTTTCACCACCAACCGTGCGTTTTTCACGCTCGTCCAATGCCTTCGCGTAGGGGCTGAAGACATAGCCAGTCAGGAATGCAAACATGACCGCGAAAATAAGGAATTGAACGATCGCGTATTGGTTAATGCCGAGCGCGTGGAGCAAATCCATCAAATGATCCTATGTTTTAA
>JAHBUU010000123.1 GCA_019637895.1 Pseudobdellovibrionaceae bacterium
GTGCCCCCGAAACCCTCTGGGCTCCGCCGCTCTCGCCGGGTCGCTCATGGGAAAAAAAGAATCAACCGATGAGAGCATCCAGTTTGCCCTCGTCATCAAGAGCCTTCATATCCGAATACCCACCAATAAGCTGATCATTGATAAAGATCATCGGCACCGTCATCCATCCGGTTTTCTCTTTCAGAGCTTGAAGCTCTTCCGGCTTGTCGGTGAGGTCGATGACTTCGTATTTCGCCCCTTTGCCATCGAGCAGGTTCTTTGCGCGGTCGCAGTAAGGGCAGGGATTTTTTTTGTACATAACGATTTTTGCCATAGCTCGGGCCTCCTTGACGTCCGAGAGAAGGTCACACAATTTAAGGGGAAATGCACTGCCTATTGTGTCGCAATCCTGATCCTGTTCGTGTGGAGCTTCCCAGCAAGCCGCCAGCCTTTCTTTGGCGTTGTGAGCAGTGTGATCTTCTTTTCAAGGATTCTTCGCTTTGGCTCGATGAAAAAGATGAACGGGCTCGTTATGAGCTTCATCAAAACGGAGACGAAGGCCATCAGCGTTTTCTGGCTCCAGTCGTCGATGCGGTTCGATGCCATTTTCCTCAGGGTGGGCGAGGGATCGACTGGGGATCGGGACCAGTTCCGGTTCTCAGCGTTCTGTTGGAGGCGGCGGGTTTTTCGGTGGATCACTATGACCCCTTCTTTTTTCCTCGAAAACCAAAGCCGGGGGAGCTTTACGACTTCGTGACGCTGACGGAAGTGATCGAGCATGTTTTTGATCCGACGTCTCTGCTTGGTGAGATGAAAGCATGTCTTCGTCCCGGTGGGAAAATGGTCGTCATGACGGAGCCTCCTCCGAAAGACGATCAACTCCTCAACTGGGGTTATCGACGCGATCCGACTCATGTCTGTTTCTTTGGAAAAAAGACATTTCTGCGTTTCGAGGAACTCTTTGGTTTGAAGTTGATTGAGGACTCCGAGCGTCTTTTTGTCTTGGAACGAGTGAAGGAATGATGAAACGAGTCTTGTTCGTTTGCCTCGGAAATATCTGTCGATCTCCGACGGGTGAAGCGGTTCTGAAAAGAATGATCCAGGAAAACAATCTGTCCCATCTTCTTGCCTGCGAAAGCGCGGGCACCGCTGGCTATCATATTGGCGAACGTCCCGATCACCGGACGCGGGCTCACGGCGAAAAACGGGGATATCGGTTCGACTCTTTGGCTCAGCAGTTTGATCCCAAAAAAGATTTCGAGGCTTTCGATCTCATCGTTTGCATGGATCGCAGCAACCTGCAAAACGTCCTGCGCCTTGATCTCACCGGAAAGTATCGCGACAAAGTGAAGCTCCTCATGGAGTTCGCCATCGATGCGTCCAATTTGGAAGTTCCCGATCCCTATTATGAAGGCGCGGAGGCTTTTGAAACCGTCATCGACCTCTGTGAAAACGCCTGTCGCGGCTTGATTCACTCTCTGGCTCGTTGAGCGCGCCGTTAAGAAAGGGCCTTTTCAAGAGCCGAGCGAAACTCCGTCGGCTTTTTATGGGTTTTGACCTGGTTGAAGACTTCTTTCGCTTCGGCATGACCAAGAGCCAGCGACTTCAGCCATTGTTTGGTTCTTGAGGTGGCGAAGTGATCGTTGATGTGATCGGTGCAAGCGGCGAAGAATCCTGGAACCAAGGCGCCGACCTCTTGCCATGAAGACGTTCGTGTGGCGGCTCCTTGGATTTCTCGGAAAATGAAGGGATTGGCCAGGGCTCCGCGACCGATCATGAACATGTCGCAACCGGTGACTTCCTGGCAGCGCAGGAAATCCTCTCGTGTCCAGATCTCGCCATTGGCGACCAAGGGGATTTTCGTTTTTTCGCGGATCTTCGGCATCCAGTCCCAGTAGGCGGGCGGACGATAGCCGTCGGTTTTGGTTCGGCAGTGGACGGTCAGCCATTGGGCGCCACCCTCTTCGGCGGCGAGCGCATTTTCCAAGCAGGCCGAAGGATCATCGAAGCCAAGACGGATTTTCACCGTCACCGGAGTCTCTGCGGGAACGGCGGCGCGAACGGCTTTGACGATTCCAAGCACCCGATCAGGGCACTTGAGCAGACTGGCGCCCCCATCGTGCCGGTTCACGGTCTTTGCGGGGCAGCCGAAATTCAAATCGATTCCGGCGGCACCCAGTTTGGCGGCTCTTTCGGCGTTCATGGCCAAAGGTTCGGCATGGCCTCCCAGAAGCTGCACGAACACCGGCGTGCCAAAGCGAGTTTTTGAACCCATCCGCAGTTCGGGGCAGAATTTGTGAAAGACGATCTCGGAATGCAGATACTGCGTGACTCGAATGAACTCGGTCACGCATTGGTCAATGCCCCCAATGGATGTGAGAGTGTCTCTCATCACCCAGTCGACGACCCCCTCCATGGGGGCCATCATCAATCTGCGTTGGGGGAGTGCTGAACTCAAAGACCACCCATTTTTTTGATTTTTTCAAATTCAGCCTTGGTCACGGGTTGCACCGACAGACGCTGTCCCTTCTTGAGGACCAGCATCTCGGCCAGGGCTTTTTCCTCTCGAAGATCATTCAGCGAGACGATGTCCTTGAACTTGGCCTTGAAGCCGACCTGCACGCACATCCAGCGCGGATTCGCTTTTGTGGACTTTTCGTCATAGTACTCGGACTTGGGATCGAACTGAGCGGTATCTGGCGCCGCCTCTTTGGTGATTTCGGCCAAGCCCGCCACTCCGGGTGGTTCCGCATTCGAGTGATAAAACAGCACCTCATCGCCGGGCTTCATCCCGTTCATCATGAAGTTACGCGCTTGGTAATTACGCACGCCTTCCCACCAGGTGGTTTTGTCTTTCTTCAGATGGTCGATCGAATACACGTCGGGTTCCGATTTCATCAGCCAGTATGATTTTGCCATGCAAGGCCTCCCTGAGAGGAAAGGCGGCATTCTGTGCGATGCGTGGGCTTTTGACAAGCCTCTGCGTGGGGGACATGATCCCTCCATGGTCAAAGCCCCCCTCAAACCTCTGGCTCTCGTGACGGGAGCAAGCTCCGGCATCGGTGCCGCCACCGCCCGTCAGCTTGCCAAAGCCGGATACGATCTTTTTCTCGTCGCTCGCCGTGAAGAGCGCTTAAAAGCCCTCTCAGAGGAGCTGCAGTCCCATTCCGTGCGTGTCCAGTGGGCCGCCTTGGATCTGAGGGACCGCATGGCCCTCGAGCAGTTCTTCTCGTCGAAGGCCGAAGCCCTCTCCAGGGTCGAGGTCCTCGTGAACAACGCCGGGCTGGCCCGGGGTGTGGAGAAAGTTCAAGAGGCCGAGCCGCGGGATTGGGATGAAATGCTCGAAACCAATGTCCGTGCCTTGTTGGCCTTTACCCGTCGGGTGCTTCCAGGCATGACGGCTCGGGGCTCTGGCCATATCGTCAATGTGGGTTCCGTGGCCGGTCGTTGGGTGTACCCGGGCGGTGCGGTCTATGCCGCCACCAAAGCCGCCGTGAAAAGCATCTCGGAAGGACTGCGGATGGATCTCATCGGGACCGGCATCCGCGTGACCAATGTGGAACCCGGCATGGTCGAAACCGAATTTTCGGAAGTGCGACTGGGGAGCAAAAGCGCCTCGGATCGGGTGTATGCCCGGATGCAACCGCTCAAGGCCGAGGACATCGCCGACACCATTCTGTGGAGTCTGCAGCGTCCCGCTCATGTGAACATTCAAGAAATCGTGATTTTCCCGACGGACCAAGCCGCCGTCGGCCAAGTCCATCGTCGTTCGTCAGAAGGAGAGTAGGATGAGTTTTCGGATCGAAAAAGACACCATGGGTGAGGTTCAGGTTCCCGCGGACAAATTCTGGGGAGCGCAAACGCAGCGATCCACCCAGAACTTCAAAATCGGCGGCGATCGTTTTCCTCGAGAGATGATCAAGGCTCTCGGTGTTCTGAAAAAATGCGCGGCTTTGACGAACAACAAGCTTGGCCTGCTCGATGGCAAAAAAACCGAGATGATCGTCAAGGCGGCGGACGAAGTGATCGCCGGAACCTTGGACGCGCATTTCCCTCTGGTCGTGTGGCAGACCGGCTCTGGCACCCAGAGCAACATGAACTCGAACGAAGTCATCGCCAACCGGGCGATGGACATGATGGGCATCAAACTGCCTTCGAAAGAAATCCACCCCAACGACGACGTGAACAAAGGGCAAAGCTCCAACGACACTTTCCCGACGGCCATGCACATCGCGGTGGCGGATCAGGTTCACAACCGTTTGCTGCCGATGATGGAAAAACTGGAAAAAGCCTTGTCGGCGAAATCCGCCGAATTCAAAGACATCGTCAAAATCGGTCGGACCCATTTGATGGATGCGACGCCGTTGACGTTGGGACAGGAATTTTCGGGCTACGTGGTTCAGATGAAGCACGCAATCAAGCGCGTGAAAAACACGTTGCCCCATCTGCACGAGCTGGCGATCGGCGGAACCGCCGTCGGAACCGGTCTCAATACCCATCCGAAGTTCGCCGTCGAGGTCGCGGCCTCGATCGCTTCTGAAACCAAGATCCCGTTCGTGACCGCTGAAAACAAATTCGAAGCCTTGGCCACACACGATGCTTTGGTCGAAGTCAGCGGCGCGCTGAATAGTGCGGCGGTCTCTTTGATGAAGATCGCAAATGACATCCGCTTGCTGGGCTCGGGCCCCCGCTGCGGCATTGGCGAGCTGAATCTGCCGGAAAACGAACCGGGCTCGTCCATCATGCCGGGCAAGGTGAATCCGACCCAGAGCGAAGCCATGACCATGGTGTGCGCGCAAGTCATGGGGAACAACGTTGCCGTCAGCGTGGGCGGTTCCAACGGGCATTTCGAGCTGAATGTCTTTAAGCCCGTGATCGTGTTCAACGTTCTGAACTCGGTCCGTTTGATCGCCGATGCCTGTGAGTCCTTCACGGACCATTGCGTGTCCGGCATCGAAGCCAACAAGACGCAGATCAAAAACCATCTCGACAACTCGCTGATGTTGGTCACCGCCTTGAACCCGCATATCGGTTATGACAATGCGGCCAAGATCGCGAAGACCGCTCACAAGAACGGCACGACGCTAAAAGAAGAGGCGGTGAAATCCGGGCTTCTGACGGCCGAGCAGTTCGATCAGTACGTTCGTCCGGAGGACATGGTCGGAACTCTTCGCGTTTAGCTCCTGTCGTCACCGGAATTTTGAAAGGCATCGATGAAACTGAATCCGCTCTTGCAGAAATCTTCGTGGTTGGAATCGGGCGACATCCGTCCTTACGTTTTCGTTCGTCCCGAGAATTCCATCGCGAATCCCGGTGCCCGGCACAATCTGGATTGGTTCCTCCATGAGCCGATCTACAAAAACCCTCTGGACCTGTCCGAGGTGGATTTCGCCGAGCACATTTACTGGATCGAGGGCAAAGCGTTCGGTCCAGCCGGGATGGAGATGCCCCGTTGGGTGTTTTACGACTGCGCGGTCGTTCCGGGTTTCGTGGCGGGTTTCGCCTGTCGCGCTTCGAAGCTTCCCGAGGCCATGCGGAAAGTTCTGCAGGACCGGCCAGGCAGCGAGTGGGTGCCACTGAGTCTGTTCATCATCATTCCGACCATGCGTCGGGGTGAGTGGGTGGCTCACAATCTGTGCACGATCAACTCCCTCCTGCCGGACAAGAAGGACCATCTGTATGGTCTGGGTTTTCTGTCGAAAGCCTTCGGACTTTGGTACGCGAACGTCGAGCAGTGCACGGGTTTCACACAGTGGGGAAGTCCGGCGATGAAACTTCACTCGCATTACGGCTATATGGAGATCCTGGGCGCCTATGCCCCCATTCACTCGCATGCGAAGACCTTAACTTACCGCGCCAATATCAGCACCACGGTCTGGGAGAAATTCTTCACTCGCGAGGAGGACATGGGATTCCTCGAAAACTATGAGGCGTCCGAGTTCATCATTGATCCTGCGCACGAAAAGAGTATGATTGATCTGCAGCATCGGATCGAGCGGCATGAGGGGCCTTTCTTCCTCAGCGCCAGCGAGATCGCGGAAAAAAAACTCGGCGAGTCTCTCCGGGTGTATCGGCCCAAAAAGCTGTTTTGAGTCCAGATTCGTTCAGGGGGAAGAGTGTCCACACATCCATCGGAAATGCCAGTCGTCGGAAAGTCCTTTTACACGGAATGCAAGAAGTGCGGGACAGACCGTTACTTCACGGTTCTCGCTCTTCCGACACCGACCTCCGCCAAAATCAAATGCGAAGTTTGCGGGGCACAGCGCACCTGGAAGACCGCTTCCTCGAAAAAGGCGACTTCGTCGACGGCACCTCGTGGAGCCGCCGCCAAAGCCCGCGCCAACGCCGAAGCGGCTCGCGCCACGGCTCACTCGGCCGAGTACGAAAATCTGTCTCAGAGCCTGACCAGCGCCACCGAGAATCCCTACAATATGAAAACGTCTTTCGCGAAAGGCACCAAACTCAAGCACCCGAAGTTCGGCTTGGGTTTCATTCGCACGGTTCAACCGGACAAGATCGAAGTCGTTTTCCAAGACGAAGTCCGTACCCTCGTTCACAACCGCCGCTAAGCTGCGGGCTTTGAAATGAGTTCCCGCTGGCTCAAAGGCCTCAATCCCGAGCAGGGCGAGGCCGTTCTTCACAATGAAGGTCCTTTGCTGATCCTCGCGGGAGCGGGGTCCGGTAAGACCACGGTTCTGGTGTCCAGAACGGGGCGTCTCATCGACGAAGGCGTGGCCTCGGCGAAAAACATCCTCGTTTTGACCTTCACCAACAAAGCGGCCCGCGAACTCAAACACCGGGTGGCCGCGAAACTCGGCCCGAGTGCTGAGGGTCTCTGGGCGGGGACCTTTCACTCCTTCGGTTTGTCCATTCTGAAAAAACATGCCGAAGCGGCGGGACTGCATCCGCGTTTTTCGATCGTCGATTCCACGGACTGCCAATCCATCCTCAAAGACCTCATGAAGGACGTTCGGATCACGGGCAAGGATCGTTACGACATCGATCGTTTGCTCAATCACGTGAATGACATCCGCTCAGGGGACGCTAAAAAGCATGAAGCCACGGACGAGTACCATGAACTGGCCGAGGTGCTGGCGCCCAAATTCGAGAAGCGCCTGACTCTGTTGGGCGTGGTCGATTTTGAAGCCCTGTTGCTAAAGCCGCTGGAGCTTTTCAAGAACCATCCCGATATCCTGGAAAAAGTACGAAAGCAGTTCAAGCAAGTGATGGTGGACGAGTTTCAGGACACGAACCGTCTGCAGATGCGTTTGATCAATACCATCGTTGGTGAACATCTGAATCTGACCGTCGTTGGCGATGATGACCAGTCGATTTATGGCTGGCGTGGGGCGCAGGTTTCAAACATCCTGAATTTTCCGTCTGGTTACAAGAAATGCAAAGTCGTCAAACTTGAGAGGAACTACCGCTCGAGTGCCTCGATCCTTGAGCTGGCAAACCAGGTCATTGCCAAAAACCAAAGCCGCCATGGGAAGATCCTGAAGCCCGAAGGTGCGGCGGGGCTGGGTGAAAAGCCCGAGCTTTTCGTCCTCGAAAACGAGGATGAAGAATCGGATTTCGTCGCCAACGAATTGAAGCGGGCTCATGAGGCCGGATTTCAGTGGAAAGACATGGCCGTCCTTTATCGGTCGAATACTCAAGGCGGGCTCATCGAGAGCGCGCTCAGAAAAGCCCGCATCGATTATTCGATCTCGGGCGGGACCTCGATCTTCGATCGCAAAGAGGCCAAGGACGTGATGAGTTATCTGAAAGCGGCCTTGTCTCCGAATGACGTCGCTTTCAGGCGCATCATGAACGTTCCCTCACGGGGAATCGGCGACACCACACTGGAAAAACTCATCGAGTTTTCAAAAGCCAAAAAAGTCTCTTTCATCGAAGCCTCAAAGCAATGGAAAGACGCCGAAGTCCATGACAAAGCCGGCGAGGGCATCGAGAGCCTGTTCGAATGGCTCAAGCGTTTGCCGACCGAGCTGGTTTCCGGCGCGGACACTCCGGGCGCGCATCTGCTGCGGATCTTGACCGAGATGGGGTATCGGCAGGAAGTCATGGCCTCGGGCACTCAGCCGGGTGCGGGCGAAAAAAAATGGGTTGTCGTCGAAATCGTGGCTCGAATTCTGGATTCCTATGTCGGTAAGCGGTCGCGCACTCGAGAGACCATGAAGGACTTCCTGGATGCCATGACCCTGCGGGACGAACCTGAGGGTGAGGGGCCCAAGAACGAAGTGTCCCTGATGACCTTGCACGCTTCAAAAGGGCTCGAATTTCCGTTCGTGGTCTTAGCGGGCATCGAAGAGGATCTTCTTCCGCATCGGAGTCTGGGTTCAGACTTGGACGAGGAGCGAAGGCTGTTTTACGTCGGCATCACCCGCGCCAAGAGCAAGCTCGTTTTGTGCCGTTGTCAGACGAGGAAGCGTCATGGCGCGCAGAAAGCCGTGGCTCCGAGCCGCTTCATTCTGGATCTTCCGCCGAATCTGTTTACCGAATACTTCGGGGCCTTTCGGCCGGTTTCCGCTTCGGAGCGGGACAATCTTGTGGGGAGTTTGCTGGCGAAGTTGCAGGCGAAGCATCAGGTTGAGAGTAAGTAGGTTTTCTTTTTTTTGAAGCCTGAGTTGGGCTTGAATCCGGACAAAATCTTTCTGGCCACCGGGAGTGCGCTCTGCGCTGCGGGAGTCCCCCTCTGCTCTCGAGGGACATCCGGGAAGCGTGACGCGGTTTTCATTCTGTCTCGCCAAAGGCGAGGC
>JAHBUU010000124.1 GCA_019637895.1 Pseudobdellovibrionaceae bacterium
GGCGGCCGCCCTCGGGATTCACGATGAAAAAATGCGCCGTGCAGGGCGGAACATCCAAGGGGCGGGCTTGCGCGAGACCTTCAAGGCGCCACAGCACTTCGCCGAGGCGTTCGCGGCTGGCGATCAGATTCGCGGCGGTCCGGTCGTTTTCGTAATAAGTCGAGCGGTTCACGACCCCACGAACGATCAGCCAGCCCAGGGGGGACAGCAAAGTCAGAAAAGGTTTTTGCTTTTTCTCGAAGAAAAAATTTGCGGGCCACAGGCGATCCAGGAACTCACCGATCGACATCAAGCTGTTGGCGAGAATGCTGGTCACACCGAAAAAGAAACTGTCCATTCGGCTGACGTGACAAAGCTGTTGAGCGAGGACGGCTTCGAGTTCCTCGTCGTTCAGCTTTTCAAGAAGGCCAGTGGTGAGGCACAGACAAGGTTTCCTGGCGGAAAAGCCGACGCTGAACGCGGTCGCCGTCGGGGATTCCACGATATAAAGAGCGGGAGGCGAGATCGACAGTTGGCGGCTCAGGGTGGAAATCCGCGCCTGAAGACCCCAAGGATCGGTGCCCACCCATTTGCGAGCTTGGAATTGGCTGAGGATTCGGGTCTCGCCCCAAAAGAAAACGAGGGCATTCAAAGCAACGGCGCACAGAAGACCGAGCAAAAGGCCCAGACGTCCGCCCAGATGCTCGCCCAAAACGAGGAATCCGATGCAAGTTGCGAGCAAGAAAACCCAGACTTTGGTCCCATTCGAAAGCATAGGGGTCATCATGCGTGAAGGAGGGGGAATTTTGCAAGTCTGGAAGGGGCGCATTGAGTGAGCGTCCGAGTGCGGCATAGGTCCTGCAACCTTGCGGATTCCTTCGGAAAATAATCCAATAGAAGGACTCGTAAAAAACCGCCATTGAGGGCGGCTTCGGGATTTGTGCGACACAGGGAGGTAGTGGTGTCCGACGTGGATCTTTTGGCGCTGAATGCGGCCATCAAGCAGGAAAGCCAATTCATTGACCGCATGATGGGAGAGATCTCCAAAGTCGTCGTCGGCCAAAAGGAAATGGTCGAAGGGATCATGATGGGGCTCCTCACCGGCGGACACATTCTGCTGGAAGGTGTACCGGGACTGGCGAAGACGCTCACCATCGCGAGCGTTTCAAAAAGCATCTCTCTGGATTTCCAGCGGATTCAGTTCACTCCTGATTTGCTTCCGACGGATCTGATCGGAACGATGATCTTCAATCCGAAGTCAGGTGACTTCGCGCCCCGCAAAGGCCCGATTTTCACGAACATCGTTTTGGCGGATGAAATCAACCGGGCGCCGGCCAAGGTTCAGTCGGCCTTGCTCGAAGCCATGGCCGAAAAACAAGTCACCATCGGCGAGACCTCGTATCGGTTGGAAAACCCCTTCCTGGTTCTGGCCACTCAGAACCCGCTCGAGCAAGAGGGCACTTATCCACTGCCGGAAGCGCAGATGGATCGTTTCATGTTCAAGATCAATGTGACCTACCCAGTGAAATCCGAAGAGCTGCAGATTCTTGAGCGCATGGGGAAAAACGAAAAGCCCGAAATCCAGTCGGTCATCACCAAAGAAGATCTGCTCCGGGCGGGAAGCCGCGTGGACATGGTCTACGTCGACAACAAGGTGAAAAACTATGTCGTCGAAATCGTCATGGCGACCCGGAAGCCTGAAGAGTACGGGCTTGGTCGGATCGCAGGCCTCATTCAGGTCGGCGGATCTCCGCGAGCAACGATCAGTCTGTTCCGTGCGGCCAAGGCCCATGCGTTTTTGCGCGGTCGCGGTTACGTCACCGTCGAAGACATCAAGGCCATTGCCTTCCACACGCTTCGCCATCGTTTGATCCTGACCTACGAAGCCGAGGCAGAAAATATCCGCACGGACGACATCATCAAAGAAATCCTTTATTCTGTTGAGGTTCCTGCCTGATGAGTGTCCCCGCCGAGGTTCTGAAAAAGGTCAAACTTCTCGAGATCCGCACGCGGAAACTCGTGAACAATCTTTTTGCCGGCGAATATCACACTCACTTCAAAGGGCAGGGGATGACCTTCGCGGATTTTCGCGAGTACGTTCCCGGTGACGATATCCGTTCGATCAGTTGGCCTTTGACCGCGAGAACCGGAAAGACCTTCGTCAAACAGTACGAAGAAGAGCGGGAACTCACGATGATCCTGGCCGTTGACGTGAGCGGTTCGACGGATTTCGGTTCCGGCGAGCAGTTCAAAGGTGAAGTCATCAACTGGTTGTCGGCGGTTTTGGCTTTCTCGGCGGTCAAGAACAACGACCAGGTGGGTTTGCTTTTGTTCAGCGATCAGGTCGAGCACTTTGTTCCTCCGAAAAAAGGCCGCAGCCACGTTCAGCGGATTTTGAGGGATCTGTTTTATTTCAGGCCCAAATCGAACGGCACCAAGTTGTCGGCGGCCTTTCAGCACCTGCATGGCATCTTGAAAAAACGTGCCTCGATTTTTGTCTTTAGCGATTTCATGGACGAAGGCTTTGAAAAATCCCTGCGTGTTTTGGGATCCAAACACGAGGTCGTTGCCTGCGTCGTGCAAGATCCCGCCGAAGAAAAACTTCCCGATCTGGGAGTGGTCGAAGTTCAGGATGCCGAAACCGGAGAGATCCTGACTGTCGATACCTCCAACCTGGATGTGCAAAAGCAATATGCAAAAGAAATGCACCAGCGCAAAGAAAAGCGGGACCGACTCTTGCGCCTGGCTCAGGCCGAGCGAGTCGATCTGCGCACAGCGGGTGATTTGACCGCGCCCCTGATTGAATTCTTCAGGCGGAGACGGTGATGGCCGATTTCAACTGTCGAATGGACATTCCGGAAGCACCGGGGCTGAACACCGCCGAGATGACCGTGGGTCGCGAAGCCTTTCTAAGCTGTGCCGGGCCTTGGCCTGAACTCGGTCAGGAGGAGTCACTCGCTTTCGAGCTTCCCAAAGAGCAAAACCACGTTTTGAAAATGCTTGGGGCGGAACGACTGTCCGGTGACACGTTGAAATTCAAGATCACCTCTTATCAAGTCGGTGACTGGGATTTGAAAAACGTCATCGTCACGGATGGAAAAACCAAAGTCGATGTCGGTGCTTTGCGCTTTGAAGTGAAAAGCGTTCTTGATCCCAAAGAGCCGCGACAAGAGCCTTACGGGCTCATCGGGCCCTTGTCGATTTCGATTCCGCTGTCTTGGTGGATCGTTCTTGGCGGGTTTTTGCTCGGCTTGGCTTTGGTGGCGGCCCTTCAGGTTCGCAAGCGTTTGCAGCGTCGACGGTTGGTTGAGCTTTTGGAAAGTCACGATTCCGCCTTGTCGCCGATTTCTGAATTTCATCGCACCCTTCGCATGATCCGTCGCGACTCTCCGGTGTTTTTCGGCGGAGAGTTTGAAAAGGCCGATCCCATCCAGGTCGTCGCCGATGTCGAAAAAGCCTTTCGGATTTTCCTGCTTCGACGTTTCCACCTGCCAGCCTTCACTTGGAGTGATGGGGCGCTTCGAAAGGCGCTCAAGAAAGAAAATCCCCACGTCACCGATCGCATGGCTCTGGATGTAAAAAAACTTTTACAAGAGTTCGCCTCGGCCAAGGTGGCCGCCCAGGTTGAAGGCCGCGATGCTGTTCAGTTGCATGAAGGTTCTCGTCGTTTGGCGGAAGCTTTGGAAAAGGCCGGAGGTCCCCAGCGATGACCTGGCATGATCCGGCGGCGTTTTTCCTGATTCTGGTTCTGGTGGCGATCCTGGTCTATCGCTGGTTTTCCCGTGCCCGCAGGATTCCGACTTTGCAACTGGGTTCGCTGGCGGCTCTGAAGGGATTGAAGCCCTCGCCGCGATCAAGGCTGATGATTGTGCCGATCATTTTGCAAAGCTTGGCTTTGATTTTCATGATCGTGGCCTTGGCTCGCCCCCGTGAGGCCGACACCAAGGTTCGTCGCAATGTCGAAGGAATCGATATCGTCGTTGCGCTCGACGTTTCCGATTCGATGTTGATCGAGGACATGAAGCCTCTCAATCGTCTGGAGGCGGCGAAAGAAGTCATTCGGAAATTCGTTGAGGGCCGTGCTTCGGATCGGATCGGGATTGTTATTTTCGCGGGCGAGTCTTTTACCCTGGTTCCGCCGACTTTGGATTATCCTTTGCTTTTGAATCGGATCAGCGAAATCACCACGGCTCAAGAAGCTCGAATCAAGGACGGAACGGCCATCGGTGTCGCGCTGGCGAATGCGGCGGGACGCCTGAAGGACTCGACGGCCAAGAGCCGCGTGATCATTTTCCTGACCGATGGCGAGAACAACAGCGGAACCATCGATCCCGAGACCGCTTTGGAAATCGCCAAAGGTTATGGGCTCAAAATTTATTCGATCGGGATCGGGCGAGACGGTCCCACCCGGATTCCGATTTATCAGCGCGATGTCTTCGGCCAACGCGTGAAAACCTACCAGCCCTTTGAGAGCTCGGTGAACGAGGGCTTGTTGGGTAAGATGGCGAAAGACACCGGCGGGGTCTATTACCGAGCCACCAAAGAAGATGCCTTGCAGGGCGTTTTCTCCGAGATCAATAGCCTGGAAAAAACCAAGGTCGAAGTGAATCGTTACACTCGGTACACCGAGATCTTTCCTCCTTGGCTGTGGGCGGGAATCCTTTGTTATGCGGCCGCTCTGATTCTGAGCCGAACGTGGTTGCGGAGGTCTCCGTAATGTTTCGTTTTGAAAACACCGCCGTTTTGATGTGGCTCTGGTTGATTCCCTTTTTGTGGTTTGTCGGTTGGATGACGGCTCGTCGTCGCGCTAAAAAACTGGCCAAGGGAATCGGAACACGTTTGGCGCCCTTCCTGACGCGTTCGATTTCTCCTCGGAAACGGGCTTGGAAAACAGTCCTGCAGTTGGCAGCTCTTTTCTTTTTCATTTTGGCTTTGGCCCGTCCTCAGATGGGAGAGAGCAAACAAGAGGTCAAGAGCGAGGGCATCGAGCTGATTTTTGCCATCGACGTTTCGGATTCGATGATGGCCGAAGATGTGAAACCCAATCGGCTGGAGCAAGCCAAGGTCGAATTGTCCCGCTTGGTCGATCAGCTTCCAGGTCACAAGGTCGGCATCTTGGCCTTTGCGGGGAGGGCCGCCCTGTTGAGTCCGCTGACCAATGATCCGGCGGCGATCAAAATGTATTTGGAGTCCCTGACAACGAGTTCTGTGAGCACTCAAGGAACTTGTTTCGAGTGTGCGCTGAAAACGGCGGCCGATGCGTTCAAACGGGGCGGCACCGAGACCGATGACACCACTCGTGTGGCTCGGGCGATCTTGATCGCCTCTGACGGTGAGGATCACGAGCCCGGCGCCATTGAGGCCGCCCAGGCCTTGGTGAAAGAAGGCATTCGCATCGATACCATCGCCTATGGAACAGAAAAAGGCGGAGCGATCCCTGTTCGTGACGGGATGGGGTACCTGCGCGGGTATAAAAAAGACCGCTCTGGTCAGGTGATTCTTTCGCAGGTCAAAGGCGAGGCTTTGCGCCAGATCGCCAGTGCGGGAAAAGGCAGCTTTACCTTTGCCAGCTTTGGTGGAGATCACCTGAAAAGGATTGCTGCGGATTTGAATCGTCTGGAAAAGGCTCAGTTCGAGTCGACCATGGCGACTCAGTACGATGAACGTTTTCAGATTTTCCTGCTGATCGGTTTGATTCTGGCCTTTATGGATTTGCTCTTGGGCGAACGCCGCCTGGGCTTCCGTTTGTGGAAGGGGCGTTTCGAGGTGCCGCCGACATGAAAAAGCTTTTGCCATTTTTCTTGTTGCTGACGTTGACGGGTTGTGGGGACGGACTGACATGGACCGCCTTCAAAAAAAACCGTGATGCGGCCGAGGCGATTAAAAAGGATTCTCCGGATTTGGCGGTTCTGGCGCTCACCGAAGGTTTAGCCGCATCGCCTTTTCAACCTGAATTGCATGTGAATCTGGGACTTGCTTTCGAACGACAGAAAAAAGCCGAAGACGCGATCAAGAGTTTCAAAAACGCGGAAGCCACATCGAAAGATGACTGGAGCCGCTTTGTCGCCAGATACAACCTTGGCGTGCTCTATGGAAATGCCAAAAAAGTCGACGAGGCTCTGTCCTGGTATCAAAAGGCTCTCGAGGTTTTGCCGAAATCCATCGAGACGAAAACCAATATCGAATTTCTGATGCGCGCTCAGCAGGGCGGCGGCGAAGGCGAACAGCAAGAGAAAAACGAAGGCGGACAGGGCCAGGACAAAAAGGACTCCAAAGGTCAGGACAAGGACCAGCAGGATCAGCAACAAGATCCCAAAGACGGCAAAGATCAAAAAGAAGACAAACCCAAAGAGTATGGACAGCCGCCACCGCAGTACAAACCTCGCGAGTTCAAAGGCGAACTTCATGAAGCGGATGTCAAAAAAATCCTGGGTGAGATCAAGCAGCAAGAGCAGCGCATTCGAGCCGAGTACAATCGCCGCGACGTGAAAGAGCGTCCACGCGATAAGGACTGGTAGGGAGGTCCGTGATGAATTTGAAAATTTGGATTCTGGGAACCTTGCTGATGGTGCCGGCGATCACTGTTTCCGCCGAAGAAGCCCGCATCAGCGTGCAGACCTCCGTCGATCGACAGCGCATCGGTGTCGGCGATCAGATCGTTTACACGGTGACCGTGCTTTCAGATCGCGCCGTTGAAATTCAGTCTCCACGTCCTCCGGATCTGGATGGATTTGAACTGATGGAGGCCTGGGATAAAACCTCGGTCGTTCGTCGAATGATGACGACTCCTCAGGGAATGGATTGGCAGGACCAACGACAAAAAATATTCAATTATCGTCTGCGGGCCATGAAACCGGGACGACATTCGATCGGGGCTTTCGAAGTGGTCGTGAATGGGAAAACCCATACCACTCAGCCTTTGATTTTTAGTGTGGCGGCCACGGCACAGGGTGGGGCTGCGGCAACCCCCGCCGAAGAGGATCCCTTCGCGCAAGGTTATCCGCAGGGCCCGAACTTTGATGCCATCGACCGAGCCGAGGAAGAGTTTTACGGTCAGTTGCTGCGTCGTCGTCAGCAGCAACAGCAGTTCGGTCAGGATCGGCCCGAACCGCAGCTCCGGACCTTGCCTAAGAATCCGCAAGAGGCCTTTTTCATTCAGGTCGAAGTGGACAAGACCGAAGTTTACGAAGGCGAGCAGGTCACGGTGAGTTGGTACGTCTATACTCGCGGGCAGATGGAGACCTTGGATCGGGTGAAATTTCCTGACTTGCGGGGCTTCTGGAAAGAAATCATCGAGGAAGTTCCCACCATTCAGTTCACCGAAGAAATCGTGAATGGCGTTCCTTATCGCAAAGCGCTGTTGGCTTCTCATGCCTTGTTCCCGATCAAGGCGGGGACGGCGGTGATCGACGAGTACAAAATCAAATCCCGCATTCGCACGATCGTTCAAGGCTTTGGTGGCTTGGGCCTGGGGAAAGCTTACGAGTACACAAAGTCTTCGCAGCGAGTGTCGATCAAGGTGAAGCCTCTGCCGACCGAGGGGCGGCCTGCCTCCTTTACCGGGGCGGTGGGTCGCTTCGAGGTGAATGCGGTGGTGGATGCTCCGTCGATCGTGGCTCATCAGCCGTTCAATTTCCGTGTGCGCTTCGAAGGCAATGGAAATGCCAAGGCCATTGATTTGCCGGCGATCCAGTGGCCAGCGACGCTGGAAGTTTATGACACGAAAACCGACTCCAAGTTTTTCAAAAATGGACGTAGCTACAAGCAATTCGATATTCTTTTGATTCCTCGGCAAGACGGTGAAGTCGAAATTCCTGCCTTCGAGTTTTCGATGTTCGATCCGGCGACCGGAAAGTACGAAACCCGTAAAACTGAACCGATCAAATTGTCCGTTGCCGTGAATCCGCAAGGCGCACCGGCTGCCGGTTCCATCCCAAGTTCCGGAGAAGGGCCTTCGACCACTCCGCGTGCGGCGGCTCCTGCGGGACCGCAGCTTCCGGCCCTTGTCATGGCGTACTCGGCCAGTCCGGCCTCGTCCTTGCCGATGGGACAACCCATTCTGTGGGCCGCCTTGTACCTGGGGATCTTGAGTGTCCTCGGATTCAAGGCTCATTTGGAATTCGGAATGGGACAGCGCCAAAAAGAACTCAAAGAGATTTTCGAACGACGCTGGAAGAAATTCGAGAAAACACGGGCTCAAAAAAATCATCGTGAAATCGGCGGAGAGCTGCTGAATCTGTATTATTTGGTTCTGGGCGGCATCGCCGGAGAGAAGGGATCTTCAGAGGAGGTCTCGAAGATGCTGGAGCGCGTCCCGCCGAGCCTGCGCCGTGAGTTCGGCGAGGAGATCGCAAAAAAAATCGAAGTGTTCCAAGTCTTGACCTTTGCTCCGGATGAGGCGATGGGTGAACTGCAAACGCCAGAGAGAATGAAGAAGGCAATCGACGAATCGAAAAAACTTCTGGGCACTCTCGTGAATCGTCTGTCGGAGGTCGAAAATGCCAAAGGTTAGAGCTTCGAAATGGATCGCCGGGATGCTGTTGCTTCCCGTGGTGTCTTTGGCGCAGACGGAAAAATTGGCCATCGATAAAATGGAAAAAAGCCTGAAGGTCACCAATGCCTTCGACGTGGATCCGGTCAAGGGACCCGCAAAAAAGGGCGGACTCACCGACTTGAAATGGCGCGAGTCGCGGGGCGATTGGGCTCAGTGTTC
>JAHBUU010000125.1 GCA_019637895.1 Pseudobdellovibrionaceae bacterium
CCGGGCACGGTCAGAACCTGATCAGAAACCGTTCCATCCGCCTCGACCAGAAAAACCGATGCGCTTTTCTGTTTGTCCGTATCGTCACTGACCACCAAAAACTTCTTCAGATCCGACAGATAAATCGCACCTGAAGGTTCGAGATGGAAACGCTTCGCCAGCTCGGCCGACGAAACCATTTCCCGAGGGGCGAGTTCTTCCAAAGAGGCGGGCTCGGCACGAACGCCTTTTTTCTCTTTGGCGAAGGCTTTCTCAATGAACCATCGATCACCGGTCAGACGGCTCAAAATTTCGAGATGAGGTTTGATCTGAACCTTTTCGCCCAGCAAGAATCCGCTGGCCGGAGGAATCTCGACCACGACCTCTCGACCCCAAACCTGCATATTCGGAAACTGCGACAGACGCAGAGGCATCAAAACGATCCGCGAACCGACACTGACGATTCGCCCCTCGACCGGGGCCGTGCGCGAGGCCACCGGGGTCACCGTCACCTTGCGACCGACCTCCACTTTGGTGGGAAGGTTTTCATGCAAGAACCCCTCGACATAGGATGGATTCTTCGGCGACAAACTCAAAAGCCCCGTGAACGCGGGAACCTTTTCGCCCTTTTTGAAGCTCACTCCGCCGACGATCCCATCCACTTCCGCAAAGACATACAGATTCTTGCGCTGGTTTTCGAGATAACCTAGTTCTTCGCTGAGATCGTCGATTTCAACCGCCAACGGATCCGAGGTTTTCAGGTCCGAGGCATTGCTGACGATATGATTAAGAGTCCGACGAACATTCAGCTCGGCTTCGAGTTTACTGATCTGAGCCCGCAACAAGCGAATCTGCCCATTCAGTTCGGACTGATCCAACTCGACCAACAGGTCGCCTTTTTTAACGGTCTGTCCTGGAATCACATGGATTCGTTTGATCTCGACCGGATATTCAAAGTTCACCTGCAGTTCGCGTGAATCTGCAACTCCCAGGAAGCTCATCGATTCAGAACTCAGATAAAGCCCCAAGGCAAAAAGCCCGGTCAGGCAGAACAACCAGGCCATGGCCATGTATCGGTTCTCGGTTCCGATCACGTCTTCTTGAATGATCTGTAGGATCTTTTTCACGATTTTCATTCTTAAACCTCGATAATGGACTCTTGCTTCATGAGGTTGATTCCCTTGGCACCCGAGATCCCCTGAATCGCTTGCAAGACAGCGTGATCAGAGACTTGAGGCTTGAACTTCAACTGATAGGCATAATCCAAATGGTCGCCCTGGCCCATTTCCCTTACAGAAATCATCGCAAAATGGCGGCAATTTTCAGTGAGGGCTTTTTCCAGATCCCGCACCGTCGATTCGTCCCGACGCAATTGCAGTCGCAGAAGCGCATCGAACTGGGGACCGTGAGCAAAAGGCGTTTTCGCCAGAACCAAAGTCGCCGCAACAAAACACAAAGCCCCGATGGTGGCGATCGAATAGGCATGCACCCCTGCCGCCAAACCCACAGCCAAAGACGCAAAGATAAAGAACATATCGCGAGGGTCTTTGATATTGGTGCGGAACCGAAGAATCGAGATCGCCCCGATCATTCCGATCCCACGCGCGACGTTGTCACCGATCGCCTGCATCGCGATCGCCGTCAAAATGGGGCACAAAACCAGACAATGAAGAAAGTTTCGCGAGTAAGAAAGTCCCTGAAATGTCTTTATGTACAAAACCGCAATGATCGTTCCCAAAACAAAGGACAGAAGGAACGCATAGAAAACCGCGAGGAGGCTTGGGTTCGCCATCGATGTGGTAAGGACATTGTAATCAAGCATTGCCAGTGAACCCCTTCGAAAATCGTCAAAAAAACACGCCTCTTAAATCAGTCGTATTTGGTCTTGTCGTGCATGAGTCGATAGACGCGAGGCACCATAACCAAAAATGACGCATTCGTCGAAGAAACTTGGCAGGAAGGGAGCTTTTACAAGGATTTCAAGACTTTTGAAGTCCTTACATGAACACGAGGCCCCCCGGACTTTTTAGATGCCATCAGGCGTCAGAAACGCTATCCCCTGCCTGTTTTAATCTCACCGCATTTAACTTTGGAAGGATCTCCGATGAAATTGAAGACCCTGGTTTTTGCCGCCTTGGCGCTGGCTCTTGGCACATTCTCTGTCGCTCAAGAAACTCGCCTCACGAATGTCCAGCAGTACAACGACCTCTTGCCTCTGTGGGGCGTCAGCTGGGCTCCTGGCTCGAATGCCATCAACGGATACTATCCGACTTTTTACACCGGCTTCGTGATGCGAAGTGAGTTTCCGGAAAGAATCCACGTTCGCGTCGCCCGTGGAAACCAAACTCGGATCTCGGTCATTTTGGATGAAACAACCGTCAGCGATTACACCTTCGATCTGGCCAAGCGTTATCACTTCTATCGCCGAGTCACCGAAGGGCAAAGCAAGGTCCTCAACATCGCTCCCTCTGGCGCGAAGTTCCTGCCGCAGCTTTCTTTCTTCAATCAAATCATCGAATCCGGAGACTACGGAATCCTTCCCTTCGTCACTCGGGCCGAACAAGGCGCTGAAAAACAAGAAGACATCTACCGCAAAGGTCTGGAGCTTTTGTCGAGCCTGAACCCAGGCCGGGTCTTCAAGCTGAACATCGATTTGAAAGCCGAATTCAATCGCTGGAGACAAGACATCCAAAAACGCTCTAACGGCGATCTGGCGAAAATCATGAACGATCCGAAAATGGTCGTGGTCGCCATCAACACGCTGGTTCCGGGACGAATCAATTACACTGAAAAACCTTCGGCCGAAGTCCTTGCCAAGCTGCAAACGGCGGCGGGCCTGGCTTTGCAAAACGCCTCGGACGATCAGCTGTTGCCAGCCGCTTTCGAACTGTTCAAAGCAACCACCGGCACGAAATATCAGATTCGCGTTCTGGGCGCGAACGGACAGTGGCAACCCGCCGTCCAGTGCTCGGTCAACAGTTGCACCTTGTCTTACCCTGAGTTCACCACGATCTATCCGACCGGTTCTGCCGAAGCTTTCACTTCGGATGAGTTCGGAAATCGCATCACGTCTTTTGCCACTCCAGGCCTTTGGCAGTTCCTGAACTATGCAGGCCGCGACGTGGACAATATCCGCAACGAGCCTTACTACGGTTTCGCCCCAAAAATGGACTTTGAAGGCATCGGAAACGGTTTCCACAATCCTGCCGTTCGTTTTTACGGTGTCGGCAAAGACGCCAAAGAAGCTTTCGGCATTCAGTCTTCTCACAACACGCTCTGGGCCGTGAAACGCGGTGGTGTTTCCCACGGTTGCCTGCGCTTGCCGCTGGGCCATGTTTGGGAACTTCGTCAGATCCTTCCTGTTGAGAACTCGAAAATGACGAAAGTCATGTTCTTCGGGAACAACTCGCAAGACTTCGACCTGTATGACATCAACGGCGACGGAAAACCCGAAGTCATGGGCGTGCAGTACATGATTTCTTACGGTATGCAGGGCGCAGGCGGGCTGGCTCGTCGCGAAGGCGCGAACCTTGAAATCAACGCCGACCGCAAGGCCGATTTCTATCGGAATCTGTATGGTTCCAAAAACGTCTTCCGCCAAGAAGGAACGCAGTTCGTTTTCTCGAACCCTAAGACGTCTTTGCCCTCGCACTTGGACTTCAAAAAGAAGAGCGTGAGCACCCGAATCACTTTGGCCGGAGACTATCCTCTGTATGAGCAGTCTTACGAAAAAGACAAGGTGCAGTTCTACTCGCTGGGTTCTTCGATGACGGCACAAAACAAACTCATCGTCCGTCTGATGGGCCGGATCAAGGGTTGCGCTCCGAAAAGCGACAAAACGGTCTGTGGTGAAAACGCCTTCGACCAAGAAGCGAAAGGACTGCTGCGATGAAATCCTTTTTGATCGCAGGTCTCCTTCTTCTTCAAGCGTTCGCAGCGGAAGCCCAACTGGCTCCGCTGTTCAAAAGCCTCGACCAAAACCGCAAAGGACCTTTCAGCGTCAACGTCCTTCAAGGATCGCGCAGCCGAATCAACGTCCTGGATGGTCTGCCCTCTGGAACTTTGCAATTCCAGGCGGCCTATCGCAATGACATCGGATTGGCTCTGGCAAACGGTGAAGACTTCTACGTCGGAAACCTGTTCACGACCAATTACTACGAGCTGATGGGCGAATACGTCTATGGTGATGCCCGCAGCAGTCACGACCTGAACCATGAAGGCCTTTTGTCGGTCGCCCCTCTGGCGATGCCCAAAGCCGGATCGATGGTTCGCCACTGGGTCTTGGAAAAACACTATATCCATCAATTCCAGAATTCAGCTTTGTCCCGAGCCTTCCGCATTCGCGGGATCAGCGGCGTCGAATTTGAACAGGAATACGCCAAGTACTTCCTGAATTTCTTCCTGACCTCCATGGAAGAGGAATCGCAGTTTCTGGCGGCTTGGTTACTGGCAAAAGGCAGCCCGCTGTCCGACTCGGCTTCGCTGGAGCGCGCTCGAAATTCGATCGCGGCCCTTTATGACAATGCGAAAGCCGCAAACGGTGCGAATGACAACAAGACCCGTCGCCTGTATCAACTGAGAAACGCCATCCATAACCAGCTTTCTCAGAGCGTGATCGGACAGATCGACGCTTTCCTGCGAGACTATCCGAAGGCCGGTGAAGTCGAAGCCCTTCGCGAAATTCGTGGGATTCTGGTCGCCTACTACTCGGTCAGCGCCAAACGCATCGCCGACGCCGCCAAGAAAATGGGCGAAGCCCAGATTCAAGCCTTGGCCGAAGCCATTGCGAAAAACGGTTCGGATGCGGCCAGCAATCTGAAGCTGTCCGAACTCGTGGCGAACCTTCGCACCCGACTGACTCAGCCGGGCGTGATTCCTTACGCGCGAAAAACAGACGGCCTGGTCGTTTTGATGACGGCGTCCCAGTTCCTGAACAAAGAACTGCTCAGCCTGAAGTCCGTGAAGTCCCTGGAGCCTCTCAAAACGGTCATGAACCTGATCTACATCGAAGGTTTCCTGATCAAGGATAACTGGGAGTACTTCTCGTCGGAAATCAACGCGGCCTCTGGTCCTGCGGCAGCAGCGGCTCAACTCCCGGATATCGTCGGGATCTCGAGCGACACCCTGGTTCAAGCTTTCTCGCCCGCTTTGGATCAATGGATCCAGGTCGAGCCTAAGATGAACTATTTCATCGACAATACGATCAAATCTTCGGCCCTCAACACCGCTTCCGTTCTTGCTCAAAAGATCAAGTGATAGGTAGGAATGAACATGAATAAGATGATGAACTCTTTGATTCTGAAAGCCGCTCTCGTCGGATTTTCGCTCTTCGGTTTGGCCTCCACGGCCTCGGCCGCCGCGAAAGTCATGAATCCCGGCGAAGCCGTTGGTCAACTCGTTTATCTTTCCGTCGACGACGTGAAAAATGAAACGGCCAAATACAAAAACCTGAACCCGCTGTCGATTCCCGTCTTCGCGGAAATGCCCCTGGACATGTCCGTCGTCGCCGGAGCCGTGACGCTGAAACAACAGAACCTGCTTTCGCACGTTCAGTTGAAATCACGTGCCCGTCACACGCCGAATCTGGACATCTCGGAACTCGAAGGCGGATGGGACAATCCTTTGTTCTCGCGTTTCGGTGATGGAGCCTGGGTTCGCATGGTTCTGGGTGCGGATCAAAGCATCCTGATCGAACCTGCCACCGAAGCTCAAGCCACCGAGTTCTACAATAAAAAGAAAAACACCGTGGTCAAACTCCAGTCGGACGTTCAGACCAACACGATTTTCCGCACCGAAGACCTGCGATCCGAAGACTTCATCCGTGTCGGTTCCAAGGCTGCCAACTACGGCGAACTGGCTCGCGCGCTGAACTCGGCTTCACGCACCGTGGTTCGTCCCGGTTTCGGCATTCCGTTCTACTACTATCAGGAGTTCATCGACACGAACCCAAAAATCAAAGCCGCCATCAACTCGATCCTTCGTGATCCTTTGATGAATCGTGTGGCGAAGGTGTCCTACCGCGAGGAAAAACTGAAAGCCTTGCAGGACCTCATGCTGAGCGAAGAATCCGTCGTGAATGAACAGCTCGTGGACGATCTCATCTCGCGTTTCGAGCAGTTCAAAGTCGGCGGCGTTCCTCGCAACATGAAACTTCGCAGCTCGACCAACTCCGAAGATCTGCCGAACTTCAACGGCGCCGGACTTTATACCTCGGAATCCTATAAGCCCGCCAAAAAGGGCAAAGAAAAATCCATGGACAAAAAACGCGAAAGCCTGAAAGAGGCTCTGCGAATCGTTTGGTCCTCGGTTTGGAATCTGCGCGCCTTCGACGAACGCTCCTATTTCCGCATCCCTCATGCCGACGTTCGCATGGGCATCCAGGTCAACCCTTCGTTCTCGACCGAAGAGGCCGATGGTGTCGTGGTCACAAAAAACATGTCCGGCGATTCTCGCTATCCAGGATATGGCGTTTACATCGAAGTCCAACGCGGTGACATCCACAGCGTGGCGAATCCGGAAACCGGCGTGAAGCCACAAAAAGTTCTGGTTCTGGTGGACGAAAACGATCCTCTCAATCAGTCCAAATACGATGTCAAAGTGCTGCAGAATTCCAATATCGCCGATGACAACGAAGCGATCCTTCCCCATGACAACCCGGTCCCTGTGATCACGATCGACGAGATCAAAGACCTCACGTTCCAATCTTTGAAGGCGCAACAGCACCTCAAGCCGGTCCTCGATCCCGAGAACGAAAAATTCTCTCTCGATCTGGAATTCAAAGTGGACTCCGGAGACACCGGTTCCCGTCAGGTTTATCTGAAACAGGCTCGTCCTTACATCGACTAGACCTCTTCTGGCTCTTCTGTTGGCCCAGCTGTTCTGGCTGGGCCTTGCTTGAGCTTTTCTCATTGCTAAAATTCTAAGCAGATCCAAGTGATATCCGATCAACTTTGCTCATGGAGGAGCTCAGGTGACGACCACTCATTTTGTCCGTGCGGGACTCGCATGCCTTTTGCTGTCCGCGCCTCTGTCTTCTTTCGCCTTGATGCCGACAAACCCGGTCTCGGACCGTGAGTTCACACGGCTTCCCAGTGGCAAGGACCTGCGCGAGATCTCGGTGAACGGCAGCCGATTGAGTCTCTCGAAAGGAACCGGCAGCTCCTTTACCGCAAAGAACCAAGCCGCCTATCTACAACTCAAAGAAGCTTCCAAAAACACACCAGGCCACCCCGTGCAGTGGGCCTTTATGGATCTCGATGCGGGCCGTGTCCTCGAAGAAAGCCTCGAAAGCAACCGCAAGATCTTCGGGGCTTCAACCTCTAAAATTTTTGTCGGTGCCACCTTGCTCGACAAACAAGAGGGCTCGCTCAACAGCTCCCAGCTCCAACTGATGGCAAACATGATCGTCGTCTCTTCGAACACCGCTTGGACCAATCTGCAAAGCCAGATCGGGAATGGCAATGCCAACACCGGGCGCTCACTCGTTCACCAATTCACTCAGGGCATGGGCTACGATCGCATGCGCGGTTTCCAAGGCTACTGGGGAAATCTGCACGGCAACGAACTCACCGCTGCAGAAACCGTTCGTTTTTTGCACGATACCTACAAGGGCCTGTACCCAGGAGCGGAAACCTTGTGGAAGCTCATGCACACCTGTCGCACTGGTGGAAGCCGAGGACGCAAATACATTCCCACTTCCATTTATGTCGGTGGGAAAACGGGAACTTTCGACGGAAGTACCATCGACCCCGAGACCGGCAGCTCCAAACACCCGAATGGGAAACCCTATACCGTTCGGATCCGCAATCACGCCATGGTCTTTCACGTGAACGGCCGCCAGTATGGACTCGTCGTTCTGGCTGATAGCGGTTCCGATGAGTCCGCCGCCTTGCTGGCCGGAGGACTGCTCAGAGAATACGGCCAAATCCCTTGATCCCCTCTCGGAAAGTCCCCTGTCGAACTCTTTGACAGGGCCCTCCGAGAAAAGACCTTTCCCCTCGAGAGAGCGGCCTTCCCCAACCAATAGCGCCTAGGATCGATAAAGCGGGCTTGGAACTTGCTCCGTTTTGATCCCATGAACTTCGACAAAAAGGCCCTCCTGATTTTGAGCCTCCTGAGTCTGTCCCTCCCCGTCCTTGCAGGGCCGGCCGCCGACAGTTGCCGCATTCAGGGAAACGGAGTTCTCTCGACCTCGGATGAACGCTACAGAACGGATTTGACCTGCATCGACGGCGCCCCCAGCAAACGCCTGCGCTTTTTCAAAGAAAACGGGGCCCTTCGCGAAGAGATGTCCTTCAAAAAGGGTGCAGTCACAGACGTCAAGTCTCACAGTCTGGACGGGACAAGATCCAACTATAATCGTTTTCACTCTCTGGTGAATGGGAACATCATCAAAGAAACTTACGATTTCAAAAATGGCCAGATCGGTCTTTTGACCGCCCGGGAAGAACTTTCGGGTTTCGATCCGGAAAGCTCCGATGTCCAACTGAAAGCCCTCGTGGTTCGCCGCTGGGTTTTCAAAACCGCAGCCCCCACCCAGATTGACTATGTGGCCGTCTACAGCCCCAAGGATCAAAAACGCATTCTGGCGAAAGAGTACTACGACTCGTCTGGCCGCTATACCGGCCGGATTCTTTTTACCTACAAAGACGGCGAAGAAAAGCCGGTCCGGTTTCAAGAATTCGATGCCCAGGAAAACCC
>JAHBUU010000126.1 GCA_019637895.1 Pseudobdellovibrionaceae bacterium
GCTCAGGAACTCACCGACGTCTTTGAGCGGGGTCGCAGCCGCGTCAGCCGAAGTCGGAGCGAGAGGATTTGCCTTAATCATCGTGACAAAACGCTGATAGTCGTTACCACCGCGCAAGGCGATAAAGAACGGACGGTTTCGTTCGTCTTCGCTGTCCTGAATGTCGCTGTCCTTCACTTCCTGATTGATCAGGTAGTAGGACTCGGTCAGATCGAAAGCCGTTCTGTCGACTTCGCCTGAACAGAACATCAGACCTTGGTGGACGGCTTCGACCTTTTCCAGATCGGTCAGTTTGCGATCGAGGTAGGTCGTGTAGTTGGTGTCGCGCATGCCGTACCATTTGCGAGGCTTCGTCTTGAAGAGTTCGGGATTCAAACGAATGACCACGCATTTTTCCGAAGCCTTGATTTTCAGTCTCAAGATGTTTTCGGCGACGACCAGTCCAAGGTCTTCTCCGACCGAGACCGAGTTCGCCTGGCTTTGGCTGTCTTGAATTCCCCAGGAAGCGCTGACCGAGCCAGAAACTCCCAACGTGAGGTAATTCAGGAAGCGGCCGCCGATCCCGGCGTTCAACCCCACAGAGGCTTGAGTCGAGAAGCTCTTGCTGTGGGAGTTCTGCATATTGAAGGACGTGCCCACCTTGAGGGAATGTCTCATCCCACGAACGAACTCGCTGCCGCCAAACTCATGAATCACGCGACGTTTTTCCAGCGAGAAATAGAACGCGGGATTCTTTTTCGCCTGCTGGACGCAATCGAGCGTGAGATAGCGGTGATATCCCATATAAATCTTGGAGCCGAGACTCTCGTGCAGGAAGTACAGGCACATCGCCTCGACGGAGCGGTCATTCCACTTGCCGTCCAAAAGGGCTTTCATCGCGGCATCGTCATAGCCTGTGGTGGCCTTGGATTTCATGTTCTTCCACAGGTCCGGCATTGGCTGAGGGCGGCTCATGTATCGATAGATGTCCACCTCTCTGACCGAGAAGGCACGAGCGGCCGCCTGCGAAGGCAAAAGTTTGAGGTTATGGAGCTGCAAACTTTCACCTTTGGCAAAGGTGGAAAGTTCCCCATCCTTGAGGGTCTGTTGAAGTTGGGTTTTCTGAGCCTCCCAGCCTTCTTGAATGATTCGTGAGACGAGTTCGGACGGAGTTCCCGATGTGGACTCGTTCTTGAGGAGATAGGTCAGCAGAGAAGAAGGATCAGCCCGACGGAAGTCTTTTCCGTCGCTGGATTCGTTCAACTGAATCGTGCTGATGAAAACGTCGCTCACGATTTCGGATTGAACCGCGATGGCGTCGTTCACAGATTTCACGCCGTCGGCCAGTTGCAGTTTTCCGTTTTCGCCCGTTTTGACCTTGGAAGGGTCGATCGGATGCAGCTCGGTCAACAGGGTGTTGCGGTTCCCCATGGACTTCAGATCCCGGGAAACGATATCGAGTTCTTCGTTGATCCGTCCGCCGAGAACCTTCACCAACTTTTCAGCGTGTGTGACATAAGTATTGTTGCTGTCATAGTCCTTATTGCGGACGACCGCGAGGCGCAACAGATAGGGACCGTCACGAAGAGGTTCTTTGGCCATGATCCCGTTGCCGAGGCTCGAGTAAATGAGCACCTTCGGATCCATCCGGAACAGGAATCTCTTTTTGACCAGAAGGTTCAAGTTATTGTCGACGTCGTAAGAGAACGACTGAGTCGAGAACGAGTATCCATCCAGGTCGATATGGGCCTTGAGCTTGGTTTTCGGATCGCAATTCAGAGTCAGATTCTTGGTCTGATCAAGCAGGCGGGAATCGATCGCGAAATCAGCGCCGTTGTCCCACGGATTGATGTAGTAGGTGACCTTTTCGTTCAGGCCGAGATCCGTATTTACGATATTCACTTCGCCTTTGAGGAAGCGCTGGCAATCGTAGTAATCGTATTCCAGAACCTCGTCCCAGTTCAGGCAAGACATGTGATTGGTCTTGAGCTCGACGGTGACAGGTTTGTCCGAGCCCGAGAACTTGGTTTTTGTGACCTTGAAAGGTCGCGACATCAGGGAGTCCGCATCGACCCCTGAGCGCACACAAGCCTGGATGCGGTAGGAAATCTGCTTTTTCAACGAAGACTCTTTGCCTCGTTGGATCGGTGTGATCTGCAGGTAGTCGACTTCGACCGAGGCTCTTTGCTGGTGCGGCTGTGAGGCTTCGCCCGAAGCGATTTCCGCTTGAGGAGTCAGGAAGTTTTGCAGATCAAAGTCGTTCTTTTCGGTGACCAGGGGGCTGACCTTCAAGAAATTCGGAGTGCGGATCGAGCGAAAGTCACCCATCGAGTAAACCGCTTGGAAGCCTTTGAGGCGCGAGCCCGCACCGAGGGGTTGAAGCTCGATGCCCATAAAGAGCTGACCCGATTTTGGAACGTTCGGCAGCACCACAGGAACGCGCATGGCGAGCGTTTCATTCTTGATCTGCATGTCGTTGATGTCGTGACGAGCCAGGGGCACGCGCACTTCTTTTCCGTTCACCAGATCCTGCTGGATCAAAGTGATCGTGGCTTTGAAGCGGCCTCGTTTGAGAACCTCGAGAACACGTTCGCCGGTCGTTCCATGCAGAACCAGACGAGGGGAACCGTAGAGTTGATAAGTCAGAGACAGGCCGCCTTTGACGATGCGGTCATCCGCGATCGACAAACGCAGGTCTTCCATCCACAGGGGGCGAGTCACTTGCGAACTTTGAGCTTTCAGGATGGCCACTTCTGTTCGGGACAGGTCCACGGCCTCGAGAGGATTGCTTTCTCCGTGCGACCAAGGATTCACACCAAATCGGACGGTGCGGGCGCCGCGGGAAAAACCTTCGGCTTTGATGGTGCGCTCGACGGGAATGTAGATCGACTCACTCAGGTAATCGAACTCCATGCGTTCGGACCAGTTCACGCAACCTTGGGTGTCGGCTTTCACCGTCTTATTTACTTCCGCGATATGGAAGCTTTGGCCGGTGAGGGGGCGGGCGTGACTCAGGCTCTTCACGCAGATCGAGTAATTGTAAAGGCGAGAAACTGGGAGCGAGAAAGAGTCTTCATAGGAGGTGCTGGCCACTTTTCCACGGATGGAGTCGACCATGAAGTCGGCGCCCTCTCCAGAGGTGGATGCACGCTCCTGAGGCTCCGGCATCGAGCAGGCGGCCAGGGACAGGGCAAGGGCGATCAGTACGAAGGAATTAGAAGTCCGCATAACCCGTCTCCAGTTTGATCTGAACGAAGCGATCCCGGCTTTGCCGGTCATTCACATAAATCAAGTTGCTCTCGCTGAATCCGGCGAGAACTTTCGAACGCGTTTTCCCGAAGATGATTCCGGACTCGACGCGATAGCCGTTGCGATTGGTTCCCGAGAACCCTGTGTCGACGAAGCTCGCGACGGCGGCATCCGGTTCGATGCGGAAGCTTTCGCCTTGCAGGAGGAGGCTCAAACGGGAATTCCATTGCATCGACAAACCGCCACCGGCTCTCCAGGCAAGGTTTTCTTTGGCCGGAGCCGAGGTGTTCTGAACGACTTCTCCGTGAAGGCTGCCATCGAGGGAACCGAACAGAGGGAATTCGAATTTCATCATGGCTTCGAAACCTTTGTAGGGTTTGTTGAAGCGGAACTCGGTGTCGCTGACGGCGTCCACTTCGTTGCCGAGGAGGAAGCTGCTCGAGGCGATACTTGTCGAAAGGTTTTTGTATTCGAATGCACCGGCCTTGGCGGAAAACTTCCACAGGTCGCCGTCGGTCCAATCGAAGCGAAGTCCTGCGGAACTCAGAGTCGGTGTGGGTTCTTTTTCATTCTGATTCGTCGTGAGCGAGACGGCTGTAGGGATGGCGGTCTCTGCAACCAGTCCGTAACGGATCGTGCGGTCTCCGAACAGCAGGCTTGCGCGGGCTCCTGGGAAGGGGCGCGAACCGACCAGCAATGGCGTGTGGGATTCACCCTGATCCAAGGCTCCGGCCTTGAGGAAGGCGAAAGACAGGGCTCTCCAAGTGGCGCTGGCTTCGTTGAAGTAAATGCGGTTTTCCGGACTGAGCTCACCTCGTGAGGACTGTGTCGTGCCGCTCTGAAGACGAGCCATGGGGGTGACCTTGAACAAGAGGTCTTCGCTCAGGTAGTAGCGAATCATCGCTTCAAAGCGGAAATTCACTAGGGTGGAGGTGGTTTTTTGATCGTCGTAGTCCTGGCCGGCCAGGCTGAATTTCCAGCGACCATTCCAGTCCGAGTTCTTTCGGCCTTCCGAGGGGACCTGTGTCTTCAATTGAGACGTTTGAGCCTTGGCGCCAACGCCAAACCCAACCAACCCCAAAATAAGGACGACCGCTACCCGCAACATGAACGAGAGCCTCCTCAGGTGCCCTTCTTTCAAGGACCGGGCCTGAAAAGCCTGAGGCGGCCCCCCGTTAAAAACGGTTTGGAGGCAAAGGAGATGTCAGGGGGGACAAAAAATGGGTCTCCCCTGAAAGGGGTGGGGTAAGGATCTGAGGAAGCCTCGTTCTTGGTTGGAGGGCCCTGGAAATGGTCCTGGATCCGACCTTTCTACTTTGGAGGATGAATATACTACTATAGAGTATAATCATCCTCCAAAGTAGAAAGGACCTCCTAATGATGTTTCCAGCTTTGTTCGGCAATGCCATGGCAGAAAAGGTGCTGCTGTATATCGCGAACTATGGCGAGGGCTATATCAACAAAATTGCGAAGACCTATGGGGTTTCCCCGAGCCAAGTTCAAAAACAGCTGAAGCGTCTAGAGGCCGGAGGAATTCTGGTGAGCCGTTTGATGGGGAACTTGAGAGTCTTCACGCTCAATCCTCGGTTTGCCTTGAAAGCCGAGCTTCTTGCGCTACTCGAGAGAGAACTGGAACTTCTTCCGAAAGAGGCGACGCAGAAGCTTTTCCGTGAAAGGACTCGTCCTCGACGAACGGGGAAGGAGTTGTAAGTGAAGATCGATCAGACGATCACTTTGGAGGACCTTGCGGGCTTGGTTGCGGAACACCTTCGTCATGAGGGAATCGAAAGTACCTTGGTGGGGCGTGCGGTTGTCTGGCTCTATGCCAAGAATGATTATCCCTCAAAAGATCTCGATTTCATCAGCCCCAACGATCATGCGGCGATCATTCAAGCGATGGCAAAAATCGGCTTTAAACCTGAAGGAAAAGATTTTGTTCACAAGGACTGCCCGTGGACGGTTGAGTTTCCGACAGGTCCTCTTGCGATCGGGAACGAGAATCCCGTCAAGGCAGAGGGATCTTTTTCGACTAAAACGGGAGTCGTGCAACTTTTTTCCCCCACACAATGTGTGATGGATCGACTGGCATGGTTTTACCACAACAATGATCGTCAATGTCTGGATCAGGCTTTGGCCGTCGCCGCCGCACATCCGATCAAATTGGAAAAAATCAAACAATGGTCCGCAAGAGAGGGTCGCTCTGAAAAATATGAGCAGTTCCTTCGGAAACTCAAGATCCTGAAGGCGTGATCCGCTCCATCCAGGACAGGGCTTTCAGGGTCGCGCCTTCTTGAGCGCGCACCAGAAGGCGGATCTGTTCTTTGGCTTGCAGCAAGGCCGGATTCCTGAGGGCCTTCAACAGATCTTGTGAACTTGAGACGGGAATAACCAGCGGATCCTGACCGGCAAAGACTTCGCGGAAATGCAGGGCTTCTCGGTTATTCAGATGGTGAGGACCGACAAGGACTCGCAGTCCGGCGGCCAAGGGCTCCATGACCGAGTGGACCTGTTTTTTGAAAGAGCCTCCGACAAAGGCGAGATCTCCCCAGGAGTAAAGTTCGGCCAAGATGCCGACTTGATCCAGGAGCAGAACTTGTTCAGTCCAATTTCCGCCGCGTGAAAATTTCTGAAAGGAAATTCCGTGTTCCTGCAAGGATCTCTCGAGGCTCTCGAGATGGGCCGGCGTCGTTTCGTGAGGGGCCAGGAGCACCTTCCAATCGGGGGCCTCTTTGATCGTCGACAAAAGATGTTGTTCGTCCTCGGGCCAGGTCGATCCCGCAATCAGGACGGGACGGCCCATGGCGGGCTTCAGCGAGATCGGCAGGGGTTTGGGATGGGACAGACGATGAGACACTTGATCGAAGCGAGTGTCTCCGGCGATTTCCACCGACAGGCCCGCAGCTAGGGAGCCCAGGCTTTTGCGATCGTCTTCGGAAACCAACTGGAGATGGCTCAGACGACGCAAAGAAAATCCGGTGAGGCATCTCGCAAAGCCCTTCAGGCGTGACGAGTTCGACGCGAAGGTCGCTGAAAACATCAGCGAGGGCACTCCGGCCTTTGAAACTTCGTCGATCAGAATCGGCCAAAGATCCGTTCTTGCCACCATCAGGGCTCGGGGTTTGAAGCGTTCAAGGAAGGCCCGGATGTCGTGGCCATTTTCCCAGGGAACGGGTCCCCAGGCGCTCAGATCGGGGATGCTCTGGATCAACCGAATGGCCGACGGTGAGGAATAGGTCACGAGCAAAGGAAGCTCTGGATACTTTTCCTTGAGGGCTCTCAGGACGGGGCGGGCGTATTCGACTTCGCCACTGGAGGCGTGAACCCACAGAGGGCGTCGTTCACGAAGACTCTCCTCTGGTTCGGAGAGGACGAACTCGCGTTGATTCTTGCCTTTGACCAGAGTGCGCAGTTTGGGACCAAGAATGGGCGCAAGCAGGTTCAGAGTCAGTCTCAACAAAGGAGCAAGAAACCAGCGATAAAAAAAGTAGGCAAGGTTTTCCATCAGGGGGCCGTCCCGGAAATCGCCGTCATCGTGTCGCTGACCTGGCGAGGAGTGATCTCGACCATGCAGCGATGGAATTTTTCATTCACGCAGGGCCCCTGTCCGTGTTTGCTGCAGGGACGGCAGGACAAATCGAGTTCCAGGATTTTCGTTCGAGGACGACAAGGAAAACCAAAGGGGGCCGGGCCCATCATCGCGATCGCCTTGACCCCGAGCTGCTCGGCCACGTGCAAAAGTCCCGTGTCGTTCGCGACCAGCATTTTGGATTTTGCAATCACAGCGGCACTGACGGTGAGAGAGCATTTCCCCGCAAGATTCAAAACACGGTCCGGTGCCACCGAGGCGATGTCGGCATAGAACGTATCGTCGGGCCCGCCCAAAAGAACGAACCGATCCTGGGGTCTCGATAAAATCAGCTCTTGCCAGTGAGGGACCGGCCATCTTTTGAGTTCATGAGCGGCCGAGGCCGCACAGGTCCAAAACTCACCGTTCGCAAAGGAGCCAAGGGCGGTCTGTGCCGCATCGAGATCTTTCCGCGAGAGGAAAAGCTGGGGGGCCGCTGGCGGAGGGAGTTTGGGAATCCCCAGTTGTTGCAAAGGCTCCAATAAATCTCGTTGTCCCGCAAAGGGTTGCTCGAACAAGTTGATGCGGAATTTGAACAGCAAAAAACGCTTCCAGCGCTTCAGCGAGCGGCGGATCACCTGAGGCGGAGAAAACAAACGTCGCCAGTCCCAGGGGAACTGGAGACCACCGGCGATCAGGCGCGAACGCAGGTTGTTGTGAGCATCGTAAACGAGGGCGAAGTTTTCTTTTCGCAGCTCGCGGATGAGAAGACCTAGGCCGCTTAAACCCTTCTTGCGATCAAAGGCCCAGACCCTGTGGATATGCGGATGCCCCTCGAGAAGATGCGCAAAGTCCGAGCGCGTCACCCAATGCACTTCGGCATTTGGATATCGTGCGGCAAAGGCTGAAGGGACGCTCAAACATTGCGTCACATCGCCAAAGCTGGAAAAACGGATCAGGAGAATCTTCATCGTTTTTGGGGGTCCTTCCCTGAGGGGGCGAAACACGTCACCTGTCCAAGATGTTGACAGTCCTTTGGCCTGCAGGCAAGGGGAGCGGGGCACGAAGATTGAACCAAAGGACCTTGATGCACTTTGTTTCCTGGCGACCCTCGTGGGGTCAACCCCTGATTTTGGGGACTATTTTAAGCCTCGTTTTTGCTGTTTCAGCGCAGGCTGAAGTGCGTTCGGAATTGCGCCTGTCCTCGGACAGCTTCTTGTCGCCGTCCTACGATACGGCGGGGCCTTCGACGGCTCAGTTCTTCGGCGCGGCTTTTTCCAATCTGGATCCGGCGGAACCGCTGAGAGTTGATCTACGGGGCGCCTATTCTTCGGGTTCTCCGTTGATGTCCTATATTAATGTGAGGGAATTCGCCTACACGTCGCCGATCGGTGAAAAGCAAAGCTTCTCGGTGGGCCGGAAAAAAGAGAATTGGAACGAGCTGGATCGTCGTTGGAATTACGGTTTGATCGAGCCTGTTTTCAAGTGGAATCCTTTGTCTCCGGAATCCCAGGGACTGACGGGACTTTTCTGGAATGCGGGCGAAGGGGACTTTAAGGTTTCTCTCTTTGGATCCTTCTTTTTCATCCCCGAGCAAGGGGCTAGCTTCGAGATCGATTCTGATGGGAAGTTCGTGCGGGGAAACCCATGGTTCCGCCGTCCTCCGGATTCCATCCGTATTTTTTCGACGACCTCACAGATCGAATATAACTTTGATCGT
>JAHBUU010000127.1 GCA_019637895.1 Pseudobdellovibrionaceae bacterium
GGTTTTTCATCGGTCATCAAAAGATTTCCAATGCCCTTCATCGCCAAGATCTTGTTGCGAAGCTCCGTCATGACTTCTGGACGGGATTTCAAGAACTCTTTCGCTTGATCGCGACCTTGTCCCATGCGCTCGCCATTGTAAGAGAACCAAGCACCGGATTTATCGACCAGATTCGCAGTGACCGCGAGATCCAAAACGTCCCCCGTTTCCGAGATCCCCTCACCGTACATGAGATCGAATTCGGTCTTGGTGAACGGAGGCGCCATTTTGTTTTTCACGACTTTCACGGCCGTGCGGTTTCCAGTGACATCTTCACCGTTTTTGATGGCGCCGATACGACGGACATCCAAACGAACAGACGCATAGAATTTCAGGGCGTTACCACCTGTGGTGGTTTCTGGGTTTCCGAACATCACACCGATCTTCATACGGATCTGGTTGATGAAGATGACGAGGGTTTTCGAGCGGCTGATGGAACCAGTCAGTTTCCGCAAAGCCTGGGACATCAAACGAGCCTGCAAGCCCATGTGGCTGTCACCCATCTCACCTTCGATTTCGGCACGTGGAACGAGAGCCGCAACGGAGTCGACGACGATCACGTCGATCGCGCCCGAGCGAACCAAAGTTTCGGTGATTTCCAGTGCCTGCTCACCCGTGTCCGGCTGAGAGATCAGAAGGTCTTCAGTGCGAACACCCAATTTACGAGCATAGGACACATCAAGCGCGTGCTCTGCATCGACGAAGGCAACGACGCCACCTTTTTTCTGAGCTTGCGCGATGGTGGACAAAGCCAATGTGGTTTTACCGGAAGATTCTGGGCCATAGATTTCAACGATACGGCCTTTTGGCAGACCGCCGATTCCGAGGGCGATATCCAAAGAAAGAGAGCCAGTTGGGATCGCTTCGACGTCTTTGACCAGAGAGTCTTTCTCGCCGAGACGCATGATCGAACCCTTCCCGAAGGACTTTTCAATCGTGGAAACCGCAAGCTCCAGTGCTTTGAGTTTTTCGTTCTGAGTTGCCTTGTTATCTGTATTTGCTGCCATTTCTTCCTCTTTCTTTGGTCTCACCACTCGGAAAGACACCGCTGTTGTTAAAAATCGAAACTCACTTACTTCTTTTTCATTTCAGCGACCAGCATGCCGATCGCGTATTCTACCGACTGGGACTGGATCGAGTTCCGATCCCCGTCGAAGTGACAAGTCGCCGAGCGATTCCGTTCTTCCAAGTCCCAGCGTCCCGAGACAGCGAAACAAACGGTTCCGACCGGTTTTTCAGGGGTTCCTCCGCTCGGTCCTGCGATTCCAGTGATCGCAATGGACCAATTCGTGTGGAACTTCTCCCGAGCACCCCCTGCCATTTCAAGAGCGACGGATTCACTCACCGCTCCCTTGGCCAGCAGGGTTTCAGGCCTCACTCCAAGGAGTTCGGTTTTTGCCTTGTTGGAGTAGCTCACCACTGACCCCATAAAGACATCCGAAATCCCGGCCTCAGCCGTCAGCACCGAGGACAAGTGTCCCCCGGTGCAGCTCTCTGCAAAGCTCACGGTCCAACCGTGGGCACGAAGAATCTGAAGAAGAGAGTCGAGTGAAGTCGCCATGCGGACACACACTTTCTCTTCTTTCGCGACTCTTTCAAGCGAGAACGCGCTTAAGCATTGGAATCTATTATTTACATTTTTTCTACATAGTCCAGAAAGAACTTAAAAAGGTCCTGCCAGACGCATTGCGGAAATCTAACTAGCTGAAATAACTAGGTATTGAACGCCCAGCCAATTTGTCTTCGTGAGCACGACTTGTAAAATCACATTCGCGATCAGGCCCGCCACCACATCATCCAGAATGACGCCAAACCCACCTTCGACCTTGCGATCCAAATAAGAAATCGGGAAGGGCTTCAGAATATCCAAAATCCGGAACAGAACAAATCCCATGACAAACGCCTGCCAGGTCAGAGGCATCATCACCATCGTGATCAGAAATCCCAGGACTTCATCAATGACCACCTCACCCGCATCATGCACACCACAATCTCGGCAGTAGAATTGAGCGGCCAGAACAGAGAGAGGAAACAAGAGCAAGGTCGCCGTCATGTGCCAGAAAGGCCCCAGCCACATCAGACCCGCCGCCAGAGGAACCGCCGCCAAAGTGCCCCAGGTCCCCGGCCCGTAAGGCAGACGACCGACACCAAAGAAGGGAGCGAGTTGGATTAAAAACTTCCTCATGGCGTTTTTCTCCCTTGCCTGAGAGATGAAGTCAAAGCGATAGAATGGAATGATGGAAAGCTCCGGAACCCCACGCCCTCGTAGAACCGCACGCCACCGCGTGATGGACATGATCGCGCGCCGGGACCATTCGGAAAAAGAGATCCGCACGAAACTCGCAGACAAGGAACACACCCCGGCCGAGATCGAAGACGCTCTCGACTACGCAAGGGATAACCGCTGGCTCGCCGAGCCCGAGGTCATTTCAGAGCGGATGGCGAACTTCCTTCACCGCAGAAACAAGGGCGTCATCGCCATCAACCACAAGCTGCGCGAAAAAGGGCTTCCGTCCGTCGCGTCGGACCCCGAGCAGGAGCTTGAAAAGGCTCTGTATCTCGCACAGACTAAGTGGTCCAAAGAAGAACCACCCGACCGATCCATGCGGGACAAGATCGGCCGTTTTTTGCTGTCCCGGGGTTTTGAACCCTCCATCGTGAGAAAGGTCATTTATGAAAAGCTCTGAAGTCCGCCAAGGCTTTATCGACTACTTCAAAAGAAACGGACACGCCCATGTGCCGTCCTCGAGCCTGATCCCTCACGACGATCCGACTTTGCTTTTCACCAACGCCGGGATGAACCAGTTCAAAAACCTCTTCCTGGGTCTTGAGCAACGTGATTACAAACGTGCGGTCACTTCGCAAAAATGCGTGCGCGCCGGTGGAAAACACAATGATCTGGAAAACGTCGGCTTCACCGCCCGTCACCACACGTTCTTTGAAATGCTCGGAAACTTTTCTTTCGGTGATTACTTCAAAAAAGACGCGATTCATTTTGCCTGGGAGCTGCTGACCAAAGACTTTGGCATTCCGAAAGAAAAACTCTACGTCACCGTTTTCCGCACGGACGACGAAGCGGCGGACATCTGGCACAAGCAAGAAGGCCTTCCAAAAGACCGCATCTTCCGCTTCGACGAAAAAGACAACTTCTGGCGCATGGGTGATGTTGGCCCTTGCGGTCCTTGCTCCGAGATCTTTTACGATCACGGTCCTCTCGCGGGCAAAGAAAGCGATCCCTTCAAGGGCATCGCTGCGGGCGAAGATCGCTTCGTCGAAATTTGGAACCTGGTTTTCATGCAGTACGAAGAAAAGGCTCCTGGCGTTCTGGAGCCCCTGCCAAAGCCGTCCGTCGATACCGGCGGCGGACTTGAGCGGATGGTCGCGGCCCTGCAGGGCCGCTTCAACAACTACAATACGGATCTCTTCACGACGATCATCCAAAGCGCCACCTCGCGCCTGGGATGGGATCTCGAAGAAATGATCCAAGGCGAGATCGCCCTCAAAAAAGATCCGTCGCTCACGAAAGTAATCGGCCGCCCGACGAAGCAGTTCATCGAGGATCTGGCGGCTCTGCGGGTTCTCGCGGATCATGCTCGTTCAACCAGCTTCCTGATCGCGGACGGCGCTTTGCCAGCGAATGAAGGACGCGGATACGTTCTTCGCCGCATTCTCCGACGGGCGATTCGTTACGGACGAAAACTCAGCGAACAACATTCGTTCATGCCCCTGATGGCCGAAGCCCTGATTCAGCAAATGTCCTCGGTCTATCCGGAACTGACTTCGCGACGTGATCAGATTCTTTCGACGATCAAAGACGAGGAAACCCGCTTCTTGCAAACTTTGGATCAAGGCACAGGCATCCTGAATGACGAACTGACCAAAGCGAAATCCAAAGGCGTCAAAAACCTATCCGGCGAAGTGGTCTTCAAACTTTACGACACTTACGGCTTCCCCGTCGATCTGACTCAACTGATGGCGCAAGAACAAGGCGTCTCGGTGGATCTGGAGTCTTTTGAAACCCACATGGACGGAGCCCGCGCAAAATCCAAAGCCAGCTGGAAAGGCAAAGGCATGCAGGGCGACGAGAAACATTTGATCTCGTTTGCGCAAAACAGCTTCGATAAAAACGGTACGACCGCTTTCAAAGGCTACGACTCCCTTTCCGGTGACGGAAAGATCGTGGCTCTGTCCGACGGCGCTCAAGAAGTGCAAAGCCTGACTGCAGGATCCCAGGGCCTCATCATTCTGGATCAGACCCCTTTCTACGCCGAAGGCGGTGGACAGGTCGGTGATCAAGGAACTCTGACCACGGCCGACGGAGCGAAAGTCCAGGTTCACGACACAACAAAAAAGTCCGACGTTCATTTGCATCATATCGAAGTCCTGTCCGGCACATTGAAAGTCGGCGAAAAAGTCATCGCCACCGTCAACGACAGCGAACGCCGCAAGACGATCTCGAACCACTCAGCAACTCACTTGATGCACGCGGCCCTGCGGAAAGTCCTGGGAACCCATGTGACCCAAGCTGGATCTGTCGTCGAGCCGTCGCGTCTGCGTTTCGATTTCACCCACAACAAACCCATGACTCCAGAAGAAATCCTCGAGGTCGAACGCCTCGTGAACGAACAGATCGGTTTGGGGATCGACGTCAGCGTCAAGCACATGAGCCACAAGGACGCCATCGCTTCGGGAGCGATGGCCTTGTTCGGTGAAAAATATGGCGACGAAGTTCGCGTCCTTCGTATGGGGGATTTCTCGTGCGAGCTGTGCGGGGGAACCCACGTCAAGAACACCTCGCAGATCCGCGTTTTCAAAATCATCTCCGAAGGCGGGATCTCGTCTGGTGTCCGGCGGATCGAAGCGATCACCGGCGAAGGCGCCGTCTCATGGCTGATGGAGCGAGCCGCCGAATCCCTGCGAGCACAAACCGCGGCCGGCACGAAAGACGTCGATCAATGGATCGAGAGCAAGAAATCGGAAATTCGTTCTCTGGAAAAAGAGATCAAAAAGATCCTGGGCAACAACATCCCGGTCGATCAAATCGCGTCTCAGGCTTTGAAATTCAAAACCAAATCCGGCCTCGAAGGCCAAGCCGTTTTCGTGGAATTGGATTTGGACGATCGTGATGTCCTCATGGACGTCTCGATCAAAATCAAAGACAAGCTGCAACCGGGGCTCGTGGTTCTTGTCGGGAAAGGTGACGGCAGTCATCCCATCGTCGTCAGCGTTTCAAAAGAGATCGCGAGCGACATCAAAGCCGGTGACCTCCTGAAAGAAATCGCCGCATCCATGGGAGGAAAAGGCGGAGGACGACCCGATTTTGCACAGGGTGCGGCCCCCGACCGATCCAAATTGGAAGACGCGAGAAAGATCTTCGTCCAGAAAATCGGGTCCTGACTTTCTGGACCCGTTCAGTCTCACAGGCTGTTAAAAATCATGTTTCAAGACTGAATGCGAGTCTAGACGGCCTCGCATTCTATGATATGCGTCAGATTCCGCCGATTAATGGCGTAAGTTGCTGATTTTACATCACCGGTCTCTCTTTGAAACGCAAAAATCTGCCGATTAGTTAATCACTGTGAAAAAGATTTTCGCTTTTAGAGCTTTACAATATTTATTTATCCCACTTCTTGCCGGTTGTAGCGGAGGTGGCTCAGATGCCATCGACAAGCTGTTCGGCGGCTCTCTGGCGACACCAATCCTCACTTCGATTCCCGATCAAATTGTTTCTCAAGGCGACCTCCTGAAAGTCGACGTCAACAATATCCAAGGTGGCCAACCCGGTACCGACGAAGACATGTCTTATACATGTACATTCGATCGTGATCTCAATGGAGTCGTCACCGCAGGAATCCCTTGCACCGATCTTCCTGACTCGACTGTCACGTTCAGTTCCTCTGCAGGAGTTCTTTCATGGACTCCGGGGCCGACGGTTCTGGGCGGCTTTGAATTCAAAATCACCGGCGCGGATAAAAAAGGAAAGACCTACGACGAAATCTTTACGGTGAGCGTCCGCCTGAAGTTCAATGGGATCGGTCTGTACAATCAGATCACCGGGGTCAGCGTCAACGTCAACTGGACCCCCAACCTTGCGGCGCAGAGCTATCAGATCTTCAAGCTGAATCCATTAAGTGGTCAATATGAGCTCTTCCAAACTGTGACCGGTGGAGCGCAAAGCGGGACGACCCTGACGGGTCTCTCGCCGAATACCGGTTACACTCTGCGCGTTCAAGCGGTCGACGTTCTCGGGAATCTCGACGGAAACGTCGTCTCAAGATCCTTTACGACAACGGAACTCGTCAAATTCGGTATGTCTCCGTCAACTTCGACATTGGCTGCGGGGACACCAATCGCCATCACGGTCTCGGCCTTCAATGCGAATGGCACACCACAAACGGTCGGTGGGGTCACCCTGACTCCCCAAATTCAAAGTGGAACAAGCACAGGGACATTCAGTTCCGTCACGGATCATGACAATGGAACCTATACCTTCTCGTTCACGCCGACAGTCGTTGGGACGCCGATTGAAATCGAAGTCACCACGAATATGTCTTTCTTCCTGCAAAACACGGTTTCACTGACGATTCTCCCGGGCCCTCCAAGTTCAGCGAACTCATCAATATTGGCCAGTGCGGGAACTGTCGTTTCTGGTCAAAGCGTCGGACTGACAGCAACCGTTCGTGACGCCTACAACAACCCCATCACGGACGACAGCCTCATCTCCATCGTGAAAAGCGGAGGCTCCTCGACAGGAAATCTCGGTCCTATCACTCACCAAGGAAACGGCGTCTATACCAGTTCTTATACAGGTATCCTGGCCGGAACCGCGCAAACGATTCGCGTCGCCGTTTCAGGAACACCTCTCACTCCGAGCGCCAGCGTTCAAGTCATTCCGGGTGCTCCCGTTTCGGCTCAGTCAACCGTCACCGTCAGTTCCGCAACCGTTGCCTCGGGTGACTCTGTCAACGTCTCGGCCACTCTTCGCGACGTCAATGGGAACCCCGTGCCGTCGGGAATTCTCGTGTCCTTTAATAAATCCGGTGGAACTTCGACGGGAACATTCGGTTCCGTCACAACAAGCGGTAACGGCGTCTATAATACGACATATACAGGTGTCGCAGCAGGGACCGCGCAAACACTGAGTGTCACCGTTGACGGTTTGACTTTGACTCCGTCCGCGACGGTGCAGGTTCTCCCCGGAGCACCGAGCCTCGCCAATTCGACCCTGACCACGAGCTCACATTCGATCGCCTCCGGCAACTTTGCCACTTTGACGGCCACTCTCCGTGATGCCAACAATAACCCGATCGCGTCTTCATCCACCGTCGCCTTTACAAAGACCGGTGGAACATCCACTGGAAACTTCGGCATCTTGAACGATCAGGGCGGCGGGGTTTACTCCATCAGATACACCGGGGTCACTTCGGGAACCGATCAAACCATCGGTGTCACGATCAATGGAACCGCACTCGGACTGACAACAAATCTGGGTGTCGTCCCAGGCCTGCCATCGGCTTCACAATCAAGCATCTCATCATCTGCCGCCAGTGTGGTGTCCGGTCAATCCGTCAACGTGACCGCGACCCTTCGTGATGCCAACAACAACTTGATCCCTTCGGGTATTCTGGTCGGTTTTTCAAAAACCGGAGGAACTTCGACAGGAAGTTTCGCCTCGGTCACGAATGTCGGAAACGGAACCTACACCACGACCTATACAGGAACCAATGCCGGAACTGCGCAATCTCTGGGAATTTTGATCGACGGAATCGAACTGGGACCGACCACATCGGTCGCCGTCGTTCCAGGAGCCGTGCACCTGGCGAACTCCTCTTTGATCATCGGGTCGGGATCACTTTTGTCGGGAACCAATACGACAATCACAGCGACTCTTCGAGATTCCAATAATAACCCGATCTCTGGATCCGCCACCGTTACTTTCTCGAAAACCGGTGGAACGGCCACAGGGAATTTTGGCACCGTCACCAACCAAGGCGGCGGCGTTTATACCGTCACCTACACCGGGATCCAAGCCGGGACCGATCAAACCATTCGAGTCCTCATCAATGCCGTCGATGTCGGTTTCACCGTTGCGGTCGGAGTCACACCAGCCGCTCCGTCCCTGACCAACTCGACGATCACAGTCTCATCGGCCACTGTTCAATCCGGGTCTGATGTCACGGTCACAGCGACATTGCGAGACTTGAACAACAATACGATCAGCTCTGGCTACCTCGTCGGCTTCTCGAAAGTCGGCGGGACTTCCACCGGAAACTTCAGTGCCATCACCAACGCTGGCAACGGCATCTATACGACAGTTTATTCGGCGATC
>JAHBUU010000128.1 GCA_019637895.1 Pseudobdellovibrionaceae bacterium
AACGCGTCACGCTTCCCGGATGTCCCCCGGGAAACGCGTGGGCTTCGCAGGCGCGCCGAGAGAACGGAAAAGCGGGATGCCTTTTGGGGGAACATTTTTGTTTGGGTTTGTTGTGGGGCGAATCGTTTTGTTGCGGGTGCCGTTGTGGAACCTTTGTGGAGACTTTTTTGGTCGTGTTTTTTGTCAGATCGTGGAGCCATCACTTGAGCCGGGCGTGAGAGTGTGATTTTTTTGAGAGTATGGATTTGATTGCGCTCTCTATTCGGCGTCCTGTGTTTGCTTGGATCTTGATGAGTTTTTTGATCGTCTTCGGTGCGATCACGGCCCTGAGGATGGGCGTGAGTCAGTTGCCCGATGTCGACTTTCCGATTGTGAACGTCAGTATCTCTTATGAGGGGGCTTCTCCGGAGGTCGTCGAGGCGGATCTGATTGATCCTCTTGAACAACGATTGTTGTCGGTTGAGGGCATCAAAGAGATGCGTTCGACGGCTCGTTTGGGATCTGGGAATATTCAGGTTGAATTCGATATCGACCGCAATGTCGATGTGGCTTTGCAGGAAGTTCAGACCGCGATCAGTCAGTATCGTCTGCCGCCCGGCGTGGATCCGGCCGTGGTTCGTAAGCAGAATCCCGAGGAATCTCCGATCATGTTTCTCGCTGTGTGGGGCGACAAGCCTTTGCGGGAAATGATTTTGTGGACGGACAGTTTCCTGCTCGATCAATTGCGCTTTATTCCCGGGATCGGAGAAGTGTCCATCGGAGGCTTTAGCGAGCGGAATATGCGGATCTGGCCTGATCCGGTGAAACTCAAAGCAGCCGATCTAACCGTGTTGGATTTGGTCGATGCCATCAGCGATCAGCATCTTGAGACGGCGGCTGGGCAGTTGGTGACGGGCGCCCGCGAGATGCGTGTTCGCTGGTTGGGAGAAGCCATCACGGCTCAGGATTTTGAAAAGATCAGCATCCTTCGCCGGGGTGGCGGGGTGATCCAAGACTCCAAATACACCATCGGGGCCGTCGCCAAAGTCGAAGACGGATTGTCGGATGTGCGCAGGATGGCCCGAGTCGATGGCAAAGAAGCCGTCTCCATCAGCGTTCGGAAGCAACGGGGCGTGAATGAAGTCGAACTGTCCAAGGCAATCTATAAAAAAATGGAAGAGCTGAAGGGCGAGATTCCGAAAGAGCTGAATCTGCGGGTGAACGTCGACTTCACGGCGCCGACTGAGGCCGTGGTGAACACCACCATGCAGAAGCTGTGGATGGCCTCTTTGGTGACGATCCTGGTTTGTTTCTGCTTCCTGGGCAGTTTTCAGTCCGCTTTGAATATTCTGTTTTCGATCCCGACATCGATTGTTGGGACTTTCATTGTTCTGTATTTCGCGGGCTTCACGTTGAATCTGTTCACCTTGCTGGCGTTGACCTTGGCGGTTTCCATCGTCGTGGATGATGCGATCATGCTCCTCGAAAATATCGTTCGGCATTACCGAATGGGGAAAAGTCCTGCCAAGGCCGCTTACGACGGGGCCATCGAAATTCTGCCCGCAGCCACCGCAGCAACTTTGGCGGTCATTGCGGTCTTCCTGCCCGTCGTCTTCATGGATGGAATCACCGGCAAGTTCTTCTTTCAGTTTGGGGTGACCATTTCTGCCGCGGTCTTGTTGTCCCTGGTCGAGGCCATCACCATCACTCCGATGCGGGCAGCGGCTTTTTTGTCGGCTCAACCAAAGACGTCGAAACTGGAACTGTGGCTTGATCACAAATTCGAAGCCGTGGCGGATTTCTATCGAGGTTGCCTGGAAAAGGTCACCCGCTATCCCAAGACCGTGGTGTTTTCGTCGACAGCCTTGTTCCTGGGTTCATTGTTTTTGATTCAAGGGGTGAAGACCGAATTCGTTCCCTCGCAGGATCAGAACATTATTTTCGTGCAGGGGCAGACACCACTCGGAAGTTCTCTGGAGTTCACCTATCAAAAAGCCCTCGAGGTGGAAAAGGTTCTTCAGGACCATCCGGATATCGAAGGATTTTTCATGTCGATCGGGGCAGGTGGTCCGAATGCGGACGTGAACGCATTCTCGGCACCCAGCTACCTAAAGCCACGAGAAGGGCGATCGAAAACTCACTCACAAATCATGGACGAGCTGCGGGCAAAAACCAAAGGCATCAAGGACGTCCGTTTGAGTTTCCGGGATGTCTCGTCGCGGGGTTTGACGTCGGGTCGTCAATTTCCGTTGTCCTTCAACTTGTCGGGTCCTGACCTTGGCGTTCTGTCCGAAAAAAGCGCCGAGCTGATGAAAAAGCTCAGCGAAGAGGGAATCGCGCGGGACTTGGACACGGACTTCAAGACGGGTCTTCCGGAAGTTCGCATGACACCGAACCGGAAAGCCATGGCGGAAAAAGGGGTCAGCATCCAGAACGTCTCGCGAACACTTGGCGTGGCGGTGGCGGGAGTGCGACAGACTCGGTACACGGCCGATGGTCGTCGTTATGACATCCGTGTGAAATTTGCGGACGATCGAATCCATTCACTGAGCGCGATCAAAGACATCAATGTGCGAAACGTCTATAGTTACGGAGTCCCGCTGACGGGACTGGTGACGGCCGAAGAAAAGCCGAGTTTGCAATCCATCGTCCGGATCAATCGGGCAAGGTCCGTCGGTGTCTTTGGAAGTCCTGGCGAGGGGCTGGCTCAAGGGCAGGCGTTGCAAAAGGCGGAGCAAGCGGCGGAGTCCATCTTGCCAGAGGGATACACTTTCCGTTTGGAAGGAGCTTCGGCGGGTCTTGCGGAAAGTTTCAAGAGCCTGACGCTGGCGTTGGTTCTAGGGATCGGCGTTGCCTATATGATTCTTGCGATTCAGTACAACAGCTTCATTCATCCGTTCACGGTTTTGATGGCGTTGCCTTTCAGTGTGACCGGGGCCTTGCTGGCCTTGTGGGTGACGGGTGTTTCCTTGAATCTGTTCAGCTTTATCGGCCTGATCGTTCTGATGGGGATCGCGAAAAAGAACTCGATTCTTTTGGTGGAATTCGCAAACCAGGTGCGCGAGCGCCGAGAAGGCGAAGCGAACTGGAAGGACTTGAATCACGTGCGCGACTGCTTGTTGGAAGCGGCCCCGGTGCGGCTGCGTCCGATCCTGATGACCTCGATCGCGACCGTCTTTGCGGCCTTGCCATTGGTGATTGGAAACTCGATCGGACAGGAAACCCGCACGCCGATGGGACTGACGATCATCGGCGGAAGCATCCTGTCCACCGTGCTGACCTTGTTTGTGATCCCCTGCTTGTATCTGGTTCTGAGCCGCTTCGAACGCATGGATCCGGCCAAAAAGAAACAGATCGAGCGCGATTTGGCCGGAGCGAAGTGAGAGTGTTTTCCGCGAAAAATATTTTCGCGGTTGTCTCTGAATTTTAAGGTGCCGCGAGAACCGGCACCTGATTTTCGGTCGGAGTGTCCTGAGAAGGCTTTTCGGATTCCGATTCGGTCGGTGTCGTCGGAGTCTGGCCGGTCGTCCCTTGAGGGAAGAATCGGTTGATCAGCACTTGGTACCCGATGTCTTTTTCAGGCAAATAGACCAGACGAAATCCGGTTTCTTCGGTTTCGACAAATCCTTCGATGCTTCGGGCTTGGTACTTCACAGGATCTGCGGCGGATTCGACGACCAGATACAGGGCATTGGCTCGTTTTTGCTGGTGATAGCGCAGCGAGAACTTGAGCTCGGCGGGATGGGCGTCGTTGATCAGGGCTTCGCGGGCTGACACCAGCTTTAGACGATTGATTCGCAGACTGTATTTTCCAGCGGTGCCATCTTCGTTTTTCGTCTGGACCTCGTCTTGATCACGGAGCTTTTCGGCAGGAGTGACGTTGACCTGTTCGGCATTGTCCCGGGTGCGGGTTTCGACCTTTTCAAAGATCTCCATCGTACTCGAGCCCCAGTGCTGAATGAAATCGGCCCGCAGTTTGTGGATTTCGGTGCTGTAGGTGCCTGCCTTCAGGAGCGATCGGCTCACGGTGTGGCCTTCTGGGGTCACGGTGGTCGCCAGTTTTTCCCAGGTCGTGGTTCGGCGATAAGAGCCGCGGATTTCGGTGACCTTCAGGTCATTTCCTTGGCGCAAAAGTCGTACCTTGGAATCCTCCGAAAATACTTTGGCCAGAAATTCGGCTCGGCCGTCACGACCAGACAGGGTGGTCAGGTCCTCTGTCCGCTCCATCTGGTAGCTGATGCCTTCGCCAGGAGAAAGGCGGGCGATCAGCGTCTGTTCTGAGCTTGCATCCTGGGGGTTCAAGGTCACGAAAGAGACGTTCCCATCCTGAATACTGAGCTCGGAATAGGCCTCGGGATCCTCGGAGGCCGCCTGGGTGGTTTTTTCACGGTAGATGCCGTTCAGGGCGCTCACCGGCTCAGGGCTAAGTTCCTCAAAAAAATCGCGACCTTCGCAGGCAACCATTCCGAAGGCACAGGCGAGCATGACCAAAAACGTTCCACTGGGGCGCATGAAAACCACTCCTTTTCGACCCCTTGCGGGGTCGGCCAGTGGCAAAGCAAAGTTTGCGCCGCGTTGTCTCGGGCTTCCTTTTCCCCAGGTTTAGGTTCAAGATCTGTCGGTTCTCACAACCATATAAAGAGGTTCCTATGATCATCGGAGTTCCGAAGGAAATTAAAATTTCTGAAAACCGGGTCGGCATGACCGAAGCCGGGGTGGCTCAACTCGTTCGCGAAGGGCACACCGTTTACGTTGAAAACGAAGCGGGAACAGGCTCTGGGATCACGAACGAGCAATACGAAAAAGTCGGCGCGAAAATCCTCGCGACTAAAAAAGAGGTTTACGCCAAAGCCGACATGATCGTGAAAGTGAAAGAGCCTCTTCCAGACGAATACGAACTGATGAAAGAGAATCAGATTCTCTACACTTATCTCCACTTGGCCGCTGAGCCGAAACTCACCAAGGTCCTTTGTGAGCGCAAGGTGAAAGCCATCGCTTATGAAACCATCCAACCAGCAGACGGTTCTTTGCCTTTGCTCACTCCGATGTCGGAAGTGGCGGGCCGGATGGCGACCCAGGTCGGTGCTTTCTATCTGCAAAAAAATCACGGAGGCAAAGGCATCCTCATGGGTGGCGTGACGGGCGTGAAGCCAGCGAAAGTCACCATCATCGGTGGCGGTGTCGTTGGAACCAATGCGGCGAAAATGGCGATGGGTCTTGGCGCATCGGTCACGATCCTCGATGTGAACACGAAACGCCTCGAGTACTTGGATGATATTTTCCAAGGCCGTTGCATGACTCTTTTCTCGAACACCAAAAACATCGAAGACTCCGTCAAGGACAGCGACCTGCTGGTCGGCGGCGTCTTGGTCACTGGGCACAAGGCTCCGACTCTGGTCTCGAAAGAAATGGTCAGCATGATGTCCAAAGGCTCCGTCGTCGTTGACGTGGCCGTGGATCAAGGTGGTTGCATCGAGACTTGCCGTCCGACCTCTCACCAAAATCCGACTTATGAAGTCGACGGCGTGATCCATTATTGCGTTCCGAATATGCCGGGCGTGGTTCCGCGCACTTCGACCTATGCTTTGACCAACGTGACGTTGAAGTACGCTTCGATGCTCGCGGCGATGGGCGTAGAGGACGCGGTCGCCAAGGACAAAGCGTTGGCCAAGGGCCTGAACGTCTACGGTGGAGCTGTCTGTTATGAGCCGGTCGCTCGCGACCTCGGCATGGAATACCGTCCTTACACTCCGAAGTGAGTAAAGCCCGGGAAGCTCTCGGTGACTGAGATAATTCATGAAAAGCCGCTCTGAAAAGGGCGGCTTTTTTTATTTCATTGTCTCGTTTTGAGAAAGAGGCGGTGGAAAGATTTTCCTCCTCTCCGGGTTTCATTCTTTCTCCGATAGAATGGGAAGGGGGACTTCTTGCGACCTCATTTTCAACTCGCTTCATTCCTTGTCTTGGGACTTGGGCTCTTCCTATCGGGGCGGGCCGAGGCGGCTTTTCAGGGTTGCCATAACTGGTGCGGGAAGCAGGCCAACAATGCCTGGTGGGAAGTCATGCATTCCCATGGAGTCACCTCGAGTTCTCCGGTTTCTCAGCAAACGGCTCATCGACCCGAGGCCAATGCTGAAAAGGAACGGGTGTTCCGCGCTTGTATGCAGCAGACTCTTGCCGAAGGAAAACGCAGCGATGCGGACTGTGACGGGGCGACTCCGCCGAGTGAACCCGCAACAGGGCAGTCGCAATCATGCCGAGCAGAGGCTTTGCAGATCATCGCTCGTTGCGAGGGAATCTATAGCAGTGCCAACAACTCCTGTGCGTCGAGCCGAGTCGATTCGGTGGTTCAGCAAGCGCAGGCGGCAAATCAGCAGAAATTGAATCAATCCGGCGGTTCATATGCTCAAGCCTGTGGAGGGACAGCTCAAGCTTATCAAGATGCGGTCACTCAGTTGGGAACCGTTCAAAGTTCATGTCGAGCGGCCGTGAGTCAGTGCTCGACAGAGTGTGAAAGAGCGCAAGAGGCGATCCAGCGTTGCTCTGACCCTGCCGTCGCGGCGAAAGCATCGGCCGTTTCATCGGCGCTTCACAGTTGTTCGTCGGGCACTTTGGCGAGACGGCCCACCGAGATTGCAAGAGCTTCAGATTCCTTGCGCCAGGGAGCGGAAGGAGCCAATAACTGTGCTCAAGATGTTGGAAGCAGTGGTGGCGGAACTCCGGGGAGCGCCTCTTCGGGCGGTGGGGTTGGCAATGGGAAGGTGAACTCTTCGAGTGGGGTTCTTGATCCCAATGCCGGAGGTTTGACTGATCAATCGGATCTTTCTGGAACGAGTCGAGGACCGACGGGAGGAGCTTTCAACCGTGGAGATTCCGGTTCGGCGAGCCTACGGGGCAGTGGCGGTTCGGGCATCGAAGAGGCCTACAATGTCTCGGGGAAAAGTAGAGATTCCGCAAATGGTGGCGATATCATGGCGGCGAATGCGGCTTTGGCGGCTCTTCCGGGCACTCCGTCTCAAGTGGACAATGGAGAAAAGACGGAAGCGCAATCAGAGAAAGGCTCGGTCACTGCGGCGGGGACTGGAGAGGGTGGTGCCGGGGGCGGCGGAAGTGGGCATCGATTGATGATGCTTCCACGTCAGGCGGCGGTCCTCGGATCCACAAAAAATATTGGAACCAGGAACGTGACCGGAGGACCGGACGGAGAGTCTGGGCCTGACTTGTCCGCGTTTCTCCCCCATCAGAGAGGCGTTGCTGGCGGTGTGATCGCGGGCCTTGCGGGTTGTCGTATTCCAGATCCGGCAAACCCCAAACAGTGCGCCGTTCCTCACGGGCCTTCAGCGAATATCTGGTCCGAGGTGAAAGAACGTTTTGAGATTCTTCGGAAGGCTCAGCCACCGACCGAATATTTCTTCAATGAAGACTGAGTTCGCCTGAAATCACAGTTCAAAAATCAGATGTCCCCACTCTTCGGTGCGAAGAAGGGGGATTCTTTTTCGCGCCAGTCGTTCGGTGACTTTCGGGTGGGGATGGCCATAGACCTTTCGGCGTGCCGAGGCGATGGCAAGGCGAAGGCCTGAAAGGGAGTTGAGCAAGGCCTCGGAGGTGCTGGTTTGACTGCCATGATGGCCGAGAAGAAGGATTCGTACTTTTCCCGGATCGGGGATTTGTCCAAGCCATTTCTTTTCTTCGATTTGCGGTGAATCTCCGGGGAAAAGCCATTGGTTTTTCCAGACAAAGACTCGACTCGCATGATTCGCAGACTTTTCAGAGCGTCGCCAATGGAGTTCGTGGAGGAGAGGGCTCTCTTGTTGGCAGAGAGGAAGGGATTCAATGATTTTCCGACGAGCTTGGGATGTCGTTGTTCCTCCCGGTCGTCCTTGTCGACACAAGGCGGGGAGTTGTCGGGCCAGGCTTGCGACGCCTCCGATGTGATCCCAGTCCCAGTGGGACAAATGAAGTTGGTTGCGTTTTCCTTGGCACCAAACCGCCAAGGTCGATGGTGGCTTCCTCTCTCCTCCGGCATCCAGATGAAGACAGTGAGAATCAAAGACGCCGGTGATCCAGAGCCCTTGGCCGACATTCCACACCACCCAGCGAGGAGTGATTCGAGTGGCGCTGCCCAACGAATTCGCTTGAAGAAGTAAAAAGACGACGACCGCATATTTCATCGTGAGGTCCGCCTCCAAGACGTCAGGATAAAATGGCCGATAACATGAAAAAGGATGACCCATCCCCAGAGCTCCCACGACGTCGGCACCTTTCCTTGGGTCATCGAGGGAGTGGTTGGAATCAAAGTCAGAA
>JAHBUU010000129.1 GCA_019637895.1 Pseudobdellovibrionaceae bacterium
GGCGCCGGCGCTGACTTGGCGTTTATGACCTGGAGCAACCCAGCCATCGACGCCTTTGATGAATTCGGTTTCGATGACGCCGGTATCCGGGTTTTCGGTGGCGATCGTGTATTTCAGGGCCGTGTGGATGGCGCGCCAGACTTCGTCGTAAGAGGCGAAAAAAATCCGCTGGCGTGAGGCCCGAGCCGCGAGTTGTTCGCCGGCATCGGGCGAGCGTTCGAACAGGGTGCAACCCGTGGCGGCGGTCAGGACCACCGCGACGAAGAGCGCCTTAGAAATCTTTCGAGCTGTGAGTAACGTGAGTCGCTGCATCGATGACTGCTTGTCCAAGTTCCGCGTTTTGTTGTTTCTGGCTTCCAATATAGGCGACTTCCCACCGTTTTTTCAAAGGTTTCGGCGTGCCGTCTGGCCAGGTGGGCAAATTCATGCCGTCGACCCACTTCGGAGCGTGAACTTCCCAGATGCGGGACAGAAAAGGCATCGTTTTGCCGTTGTTGGTCGGGATCTCTTTGATTTCAGAGTAGATCGCGATCGTGGCCAGGGCATTGACACTGGAAGGCGTCTGGCTGGGCCGCGAGAAGCGCAGATCACCGTTGTTCAGAACCTGAGGGTCCGGGATCAAAGAGACGAACTGAGGAGTGAATCCAGAGGTCGGGAACGGAGACAGCACGGCGGACAGACGGTCCACACCGGCGCCATCGAATTCATTGGAGTTCTTGAGGACCCCAAGAGCGAGGACTTCGCCGCTGTTCATCACGGACAGAGCGCGAGTTTCGTTGGAACCGAGTTTTTTGACGTCGGTGGGAACCAACCAGCCGTTCAGGCTGGCCACGGCCATCGAAATCATGACTTCGTTCGAACCCAGAGCCGGAGCTTTGAAGTTCCGGCGGGTCGAGAAACTCAGTTCGTTGACGGGAAGATCCACTTTGCCTGGGCCTTTGATCTGGATGTCGCGCACGACGCCACCCGTGATGGAGAAGTGATTGATCAGGTCATAAAAGGGAACTTCCCGTCGGGCCTCGTCGATGACGGCCTTGAACGGGAAGCGGCCTTGGGCGGCGAACACCCGCTGCACGCCTTCTTTCGCAAAGGACAGGCGATAAGCCGGTTTTTCAAGTCGGATCGGAAGCAGATATGTTTCGCGCTGGCGCGGCAGGGCCACGTTGCTTGGAATATCGAGCTTTTGGCCGACGACGGAAATGGAATCCATCTGGCTCGAGATCACCTTGGTCAAATCGAAGGCGAGGATGTCGTTTCGAGTCAGGGCCGAGATCACCAAGCCAAAGTCGATAAAGCCGTCGTTGTCTTTGATCGTGTGCCCGGTCGTCGTTCCCGAAAGCTGAATGCTCGGTGGCGTGGCGTGGGGTTGGAGGCGGAAGGTCGCGCCGCCCGGGGCTCTCAGGAAATGAGTCACACGGACATAACCATTCGCTTGGACGGTCACGGGGAGAGCTTGTTCCCAAGCCTCCGGAGCCATGACCTGTCCGCGTTGATTCGTGGTCAGGAAGTTCCCGGAAAAGGGACTGTTCAGCGCATTTCCGATCAGGACTTTTGCGCCATTCAAGGGGCGGTCGTTTTCATCCAGAACGCTGATGAATCCCAGCGCTTCCTGTTCACCGTAATCGACTTTCGGTTTTGGGCTGCGTTTGCCGCCATCATCATCCGAGCAGGACCACAGAAATGCGGACAAACAGATGAGCAGAATCCACTTCTTCTTCGCGATCATGGGAACTCCTTTTTTCGATTCTCGATTCGATGTTTTAGTCCCGGAATGCACAGCTGGCGCGGAGAAGGAATAGGAGCCCGGGTCATACCATTGCAGAATGAGGAGACGATTCCGTCAACACGAAACCGTGAAACGCGAGGCGAAGGCCCGGTCCGAAAAAAAAGAGAAGGCGGCGCCTCGCATTCGGCCTTGGCCGGCGAGGACACCGCTTTGAGAATCCTCGAGTTTTTCACCTCAGTGAAAAGGTCGAGGCAGCGTTGGGGAGAGTGGGAAGCCCGACGAACCGCTAGTAATTCGTATCGGACTGTTGGGGGCCTTTTTTAGGTTGGTTCACATTCGTCCCGGACGCATTTCTGTCGGACGAGCGATCCCTTTTCTGATCATCCCAATCTGTTTGCGCATTTTTCCGAGGAGAAATTTGCTCGGGTGAAAGCTGCTCATCCTGATCGGTTTGAAAAGCTTTGTTCGCTTGATTCACATTGGGGTTGGGCTGCGAACGTTGTTGCTGATTCGGCTGCTGGTTCTGTTTGTTAGGTTGCTGTTGTTGCGGCATATGATGTCCCTTTCCTTGGTTGAAGCTTCTTGAAGAAGCTCATGTTCATTGATTGCGAGGAGGGTCTTGGACCGGAGTCTTGCTCGGGTCGTTCCTCGACTCCGGCGGCGGATCCTTTTTCGGAGCTTCCGTCGTATTCGATCGAGGGGGGACCTGGGTTTGATTCGGTTCCTGCTGTTCGTTTGCGCGGATGAAATTCTTGAGAAAGCCCTGACGGAATCGATCCCATTCTTTTCTCATCTGCTCTCGTGCGCTCAGCATGAGTCCTCCTTTTCAAACCCAGGTTTAAGGTATTCATATGCCACTTTGATGTCGAAACCGTGGCGTTTTTTTCTTAATACTTACTGATCGACGTTCAGTTTGTCTTTTCCTTCATCGACCGCATTTTGAACTTTTGCTTTTGCGCGTTTCATTACGCACTCGGCTTTACCGTTGACCATTTCACACCATTCGCCTTTGGCGTTTCTCCAGGCTTTCTTGGCGTTCTTTTTGGTGTCCTGCCATGTTTCTTTCGCTTTTTCTCCCATGGTTTCTTCGGCATGGGCGGCGGTTGCAAAACCGAAACTCAAAGCGAGGCAAGCGGCCATCATCAAATTCTTCATCGGATCCTCCTTAACGGGTCTGGTTAGTTCGTCTCAAGAGAGACGCGATACAAAGAAAGCAACCCCTGTGCCAGTGGCTCTTCGCAGGTTTAAATGGATTCAGTTGTCATGAATGGAAAAATCCGAGTCGATTTGCCCCGACGAGTGGGAAAGGCAGGGGCAAATAAAGACGAGGGGGAAGCCCGGCTGGACTTCCCCCCTCTGAAATTGGTCGATGTTCGATGGGCCGGACTATTTCAACTTGATGAACACCAGGGCGCTGGATGAAGCATTCTGCAGGGTCATCTCGCCATCTTTCGGCGCGATGCCTTGGGCCACCAGATCGCTCTTGAGCTGATTGTCAGCAGTGTTCAGGTATTCAGCCATGAAGCCGGGCTTCTTGCCCATGTTGTGGACCTTCACGCGATAGCCTGAAACGTCGAGCTGATCCGAAAGATAGTTTTCAATCTTCTCTCCGCGATTGTCCGCAAGGCGAACTTGCGCGTTCGGAAGTTTACGATTTTTGCCTGGGTATTCCATGTCAGACCAGACGGCAACGGTCACGTCATCAATCTCACCCATCTTTTGGGCTTCGGTGACGGCCTTGGTGAGTTGTTCGCGGGCACCCGGAGTCAGATCCGATTGGCCTTTGTTAAAGCTGACGCGTGAAACGACATGCTCTCCGCGGCGTTCGGCGGCTTTTTCCGCTTTGCTTTGAATCGGGTTTTCACCGACGACTTCCGTTTTGTCTTTCCCAGCGCAGGCGCCGAGTGCCAAAGCGGTCACGAGACCCATTCCAAGCGTCATCCATTTTTTAGACATATTGAATCCTCCAATAAAAATAATTGATTTTAATTCCAGTGAGGTCGGTTTTCCGATCGGTGGGACTCGGGGTCGATATCATTCTCTTCGGCCCTTCGCTGTGCCCGTCGGTCTTCCAGCAATTCGATGGCGACCCTCAACACCGCCTCAAGGGGGTGAGGTGCGCTCGGTTTCAGTCCTTCCACGGGGCGAGTCCAGATGTCGCGCCGGAGGGAAAGCACCAAACCCGAGGCGCCAGCCAGTGCGATGAGGGAGCCAGCCACGATCGAGACGATCCAGGTTGCTCCCATCAGCGCGGCGATTTCCATGAGTCCGGAAAGCAGCAACGAAAGACCTGCGATCAGCAGAACGAGCGCTCCCACGGCGACGGCGGCCAGAATGACGAAGCGACGAGCCATGAGGGCTGGCACTTCGACCAATGAGGGCGTCGAGCCGAAAGTTTTCATCAGGGGCTCGAGCAGTCCGATCAGCAGGTGTTTCGTTGAGCTTTTCATTCGACTACCTTCTTCCGCGACGCATGAAGGATGCGACGATGGCTCCGACGGTCACGGCGCCAAAGAGAGCCTTGTAGGGATTCGCTTTGACCCAGGTCTCGGCCCGGTCGGCGGCGGCGCGGCCGTTGTCACGGACGCTGTCCAAGGCGCTTTCGATGGCTTCTCTGACGTCGTCCATCGAGAAAGAGGAAACGGCGTCATCGGCCTTTTCCACCATGTTGTGGGCTTTTTTGCTGGCGCTGTTGAGCGCGCTTTTCACTTCTCGTCCTGTTTGTGTTTCCATGTTGTCTCCTTATGGTTGATGGAAATAAGTCAGTTGTTCGTTCCGATTAGAATTCGATTGGGAATCCCAGGCTCAGGATCAGGCCTTTCTGAGTCGTGTCGACATCGGTCGTATTGTTCGCAGTCAGACTTCCCCAGGATTGAATCTCGGTCTTGTCGTACTTCAGATCCTGATACTCAAGATTGACGGCAACAGCGGCAAAGTGGATGCCCGCACCGATGCGATGACCTTTGGCTTCTTTGAATTTCAGATCCAGGTTCGAGACACCGGCTTCAGGGTCGAGCTCGCCACCCAGAACGGCCGTTCCCCAAACTCGGATTCCGAAGAGAGGCGTTTGGGCGCCCAGTGTCAGACCGTAGTTGTATCCGCTGGAACTGGCCTTTTCATAGAATGAGTCATTGATGTCAGTCTTGGTGTAACGGGCATCAGCGGCGATAAACACGACATCGGCCACGTGGCCGCCCAGTCGTAGACCGAGGCCTGGACCTTTCAAAGTTCCCGACGAGTCATCCGTGATCAAAGGGAGTTGCGAGGATTTGATCTCGGATTTCGAGTCCTCATATTGCAACAGAGGCTCGACGAACAGTCCTCCGCCTCCGGTTCGAGCCTGTGCATGGGCTGCCGCGAACAAAGTGGCGGAAAAAAGGGCAAGAGTCACAGCGGACTTGTGGAAACTCATCATAAAACAGGGCTCCTTGTTCGGTTGACGATATCTTCATGCGCCCTCGAAGTGCTTTCTCAAAACTGTAATAATCAGGGCAATCGAAGGCTTACGAATCAGAATCAGCAAGTCCCGGACCAATGAGTGAATCCAACTCAAATGCAAAGGAATGGACTTTGAGAATGAATCGTGGAAATTCGACCCTTGAACGCGGGGCAAATCAGAACTCCTTTCGGACCAAAGAAAGAGTTCCAAACAAAGGATATTCAAATGTTGCAGCCTGGAAAAAGCGTGAAACCGAAGTTGGCGTTTGTCGATGACGATCCGGACTCAAGAGAACTGCTGAGAGCCTTCTTTCGGCCTCGCGGTTATGAAATGGAATTCTTTGATCACCCACAGGCCGCTTTGGATGCCGCCATCGCGAATTCGGCTTTTGCTGACGTCTTGGTCACGGATCTGATGTTGCCGGACTTCAACGGTGTCGAACTGATTCGTCGTCTTCGCAAGGCCGAGGCGCAGTTGCCGATTCTGTTGATGACGGCGCACTCGTCGATTGAAATTGCGGTCGAGGCCCTGAATGAGGGCGCCTCGGACTTTTTGATCAAGCCATTGCATTTTCCGCAGATGGAACTTTGTATCATGCGCGCTTTCAGCGTTCAGCAGTTGCATAGCGAGAATCAGCATCTCCGCGAGGCTCTGAAAGAGCAGCGTGAAACCGCCGTCAACGGAGTCATCGGGAAAAGCGCGGCCTTTCGTCAGGCGTGTGATCTGGCGCAACGGGTGGCTGCAAGCACCGCGAACGTTTTGATCACCGGCGAAACGGGAACGGGTAAAGAAGTGATCGCCCGTTTGATCCATCGTTCGGGTGAACGAAGCAAGGGGCCTTTCATTGCCATCAACTGCTCGGCCATTCCGGAAAATCTCCTGGAAGGAGAGCTGTTCGGTTATGCCAAGGGTGCCTTCACTGGCGCGGTTGATCGCAAGTCGGGCCTTTTCGAAGAGGCGAACGGTGGAACTTTGTTCTTGGATGAAATTGGCGATCTGCCAATGTCCTTGCAAGCAAAGTTGCTGCGAGTTCTGCAGGAGCGGAAAATCAAACGGCTCGGAGAAAACCAGTATCGTGATATCGACGTTCGAATTCTCGCGGCGACTCACAAGAACCTGCAGAAGGAAGTGGCCGAGGGGCAATTCCGTGAGGATCTTTTCTTCCGTCTGAATGTGATCCCAATTCAGTTGCCAGCTTTGCGTGATCGCAAAGAAGACATCCTGCCGTTGGCGGAAAACATGCTCAAAAAATTCGTGTCCATGCATGGGGCTCCCGTGAAGTCCTTCTCGAAAGAGACATTGGAGTTTTTCCTGAGCTACGCATGGCCTGGAAACGTTCGTGAACTCGAGAACTCGGTCGAGCGATCCGTCCTCTTGTGTGATCAAGAACAGATCCAGTTGAAGCATCTCCTGCTCAATCAGAGCGGCGCCGATGCGAATGTCGGAGAGACGATGGGAGTGGTTCGCGAGCTGCCTCCGCACCGGGCGAATGCAGCTCATGACGTTTTGACTCTGGAGGAACTGACCCGACGTCATATCCTCTGGGTGCTCGAGCGCAATGCTGGAGCCAAAGACAAAACGGCTCGGATGTTGGGCATTGATCGCAAGACGCTTTACCGCAAACTGACCGAATACGATGCTTCGAGTTCGGTTCATACCCTCAGAACCTCGATCTAGAGATCGCAGAAAGAAGCAAGGCGTCAATTTGGACCTATAGGCTTAGAACCACAGGGGAATTAAAAGACCCCTGTCGGTCTTTCGGTCGAAAAGAAAATTGACTTCGGCAGGCCGAATGAATAAGTCTGTGTGACTCAAAAGCGTGGTGGGGTAGCTCAGCTGGTTAGAGCAACGGAATCATAATCCGTAGGTCGGCGGTTCAAGTCCGCCCCTCACTACCAACTTTCAACCCGCCCTCAAGCGGGTTTTTGTTTTTCAGCCCTTCGATTCGTCCCTCAATCCTCCGCTGTTTCCTCTCTCTCGGTCTCTTCGTAAGGACAATTTCGACAGCCGTTTCCGCAGCAAAAGCCACGTCGAAGGAGATACTCCCTCGTCAAAACCATCAGACCGTTTTCCATTTCGAAATCTTGCCCTTCGACAAGAGGACGGGCCGGGGCTTCGGGTTTTTTGGCGTCTTTCATCTTCAAAACTTTGAGGGAGATTTTTGGAAATGTCTTCGGTCTTCTGACCGGACTTCATCCATTGATCGAAGGCTTGAGGATACCCCGTGAGCCAGGGAGGTGTCAAAACCTTCGACAGGAGCGTGGATCGCTTGGCTTGTGGAAATGTGCCGATTTGCGGCCTTGCTTCTAAAATATTACAAAGGCTTTTCTAAACAGCCCTTTCGGTTCCAACCAATGCGTTCCGGCCGTGGCCGCCTCCCGGCACAAGGCTTGCGAAGAGGGTCGCGTGGTCCGCTTCGGCGGTGAGGAATATATGGCACGTTGGCTGAGCTCTTTAATGGTGATTTTGCTCCCCCTGTTCTCTTTGGCGAACGGGCAGGAGTCCGCTCTTTCCTGGCAACTCCAGGAAGTCTCTCTTTCAAAAGATATCCGTATCGAAAGCGGCGAAGGCAGCCGACAGGATACGCTTTTCCTTCCGAACGGGGAAAAGATCACTCTTGAAAATAGACTCAAAGACGGTCCCGATGCCGCCGCCTATGAAAAGCTCTCGGTCGAGCAAAAGGCGATCATCCAACAAACTCGCCGGGATCTGATGTTGGGCGTGAGCCGCATGGTCCTGGAACATCGGCTTTCCAGCATTTCTTTAATCAAAGACAACAAGGCCGTGCATTTGGTTCCGAATGAGGCCTCGGTGGCGGCGGCTGATCTGGTCCGTCTGAATCCGATCGAAGATGCGGTCGGTGTCGGAACAAACGGGCAGGTTCAAAAGGACGGACGTCTGAAGTCCTTCCTGAAAATGCTGAACGAGGCGATTCTGCTGTCGACTTACCGGGCCGCTCGTCATCATTGGGAAAACCGTCAATCCTTGCGTGGCTTGACCAACGAGTTCGGAATCCAGATTACCTTGAAAGCTGAATTTCAGTTTGGATTGGGAGCTTATAACATCACCAAGAATCTGCCGTTGGTTCTGGGGATCGGTTATAAGCGCGACA
>JAHBUU010000013.1 GCA_019637895.1 Pseudobdellovibrionaceae bacterium
GTCGATCGCCTCCAGTGCCGTGATGTCCATGGGGCTTGCTCCGAACCCTCAGACCAACGAAACCAACAAAGACAAAGACATGGCCCGCTTCAATATTGATTTGCTCATCATGCTCCAGGAAAAAACCAAAAATAATTTGAACGACGAAGAAAAGCGTTTCCTGGATTCCGTTATCACTGATCTCCAAATGAAGTTCCTGCAAATGTAAGAAAGGAGTTTCCATGAAATCGTGGACTCGCAGTCTCATTGCCGCTTCCTTGATCGCACTCCCCCTCGGTCCCGCTGTCGCTCAGACCTCTTGGTCGTCGACCGTGAAAGCACCGTCACTGAAAGCCGGTGAACCCCTTCCCGGAAATATTTTTGTCGAACTGGCAAAAGCCATCAATCCGGGTGTGGTGAACATCTCGACCTCGGCTATTCCCAAAGATATCCAGCGCGATCCGATGCTGGAAATGCTCGAGCGCTTTTACGGGGTCCCCTCGCAGCCTCGACGCAACAGCAACCGTCCACAGAAAATGGGATTGGGAACCGGCTTCGTCATCCGCGATGACGGCCTGATCGTCACCAATGCCCACGTCATTCGTGGCGCCGACGTCATCGAGGTCCAATTCGAAGACGGTTCGGAAAAAACCTATCCGGCCCAGCTTCTGGGGAGCGATGACCGCAGCGATATCGCGCTTTTGAAAATCAAACCGGATCGCAAACTCGTCCCACTCGCTCTCGGCAGTTCTGAAAAACTCGAGATCGGCGAATGGGTCGCGGCCTTCGGAAATCCCTTCGGCCACGGCCACACGATGACCAAAGGGATCATCTCGTCGAAAGGACGCTCCCTCGAAGAGATCAACAAATTCCCTCTGCTCCAAACGGACGCTCCGATCAATCCGGGGAACTCTGGTGGACCGCTCGTTAATATGAAGGGCGAAGTCATCGGTGTGAACTCGGCGATCAATGCCATGGCCCAAGGGATCAGCTTTGCGATTCCCATCGACGAAGTGAAAAAGATCCTGCCACAGCTTGAAAGCAAAGGACGCCTGACTCGCGGATTCATGGGTGTTGCTTTGATGAACGTCGAATCCTACGTCGATGGCGAGGAAAAATCCCTGGGCGCCGGTGTGGCCAGCGTGGATCCAAACGGTCCCGCCGGAAAAGCCGGAGTCCGACGTTATGACATCATCACCGAATTCAACGGCCGCAAAATCAAATCGCCGACGGAACTGATCGATGCCGTCAGCGACACCGAGCCCGGCAAAAAGGTTCCACTCAAGGTCTTGCGTCAGCAGGGATCAAAAAGCACAACAGTGAACCTCAGCATGACGGTGATCGAGCGTCCGGATGACAACCAGGTAGCTCGAGGCATTCCACGCCCTGGGGCCTCATCTCCAGCGGGGAAAGATGTTCCTCACAATCTGGGCTTCGCGATTGACGATCTCAACGCACAACTGCGGGATGATCTGCAACTGCCGCCAGACGTGAAAAAGCCTGTCGTCGTCGCCGTCAAAAACGGCAGTGCCGCGGCTTTCGTCGGTCTCCGTCCTGGGGATTTGATCTTGGAAGTGAACAAGGCCGAAGTCGACTCGGCTGCCGATGCTCTTAAGCGCATCAAAAAAGGCGAGAACATTCTGAAACTCGCCCGAGGCAATCGCCTCATGATCGTTTCTATTTCGACTCCGTAATTCTTCGGGGAAGCCTTTTCTCAGCTCGGGAAAAGGCTTCCGCTCCTCTTGTCGCCAGACCCCATTCTGACAATCATCTCGAAAAACATGATTGAATTTCTCGTTCTTTGATCCAGAGGACCTTTCCTTCGGTGCGGACAAAGCGCAGACTGAACCCATAAACAGGACAATTTTATTCCGAAAAGGGGTTCTCGATGAGTCTCAAATTGTTTGTATCGCTCTTGATTCCATCTCTCTTCGTGGCTTTCGCCCAAGCCCAAACAGATGCGGCCGCGGCTCCAAAAGCCGAGGCAAAAAAAGAAAAAGCGACGACCGAAAAGCCTGCCGATAAACAGAAGGAAAAATCCCCTGAGGGGATCGAAGAGGTCAAGGGCGAGTACTTCACCAACATCGATGCCGTCATTCCCGGAAACCCGGGCAAGTTGCCCTATCGTCAGCGCGTCCAAGCGGCCAAAAAAGTCGCCGACGAAAAATGCAAGCTGTGGGGATACAAAGGAAGTGATGCTTTCTACTACGAAAGAACCAAAGGTCAGATGCAACTGACCGATGCCTTCTGTTCGAACGAGAAAAAGAATCCCCGCCTTTCGCGTATCGCTCTGTTGAAAGACCGCGCCAGCCGAGGCAAAAACCTGAATCCTCCGGAACGGAAGCTCGTGAACAAATACAACAAGCTGACGATCAAAGGATTCAAAAAGACCGACATCGCAGGCGAAGGCAGTGGCACAAAGGTCGAAGAGAAAACAGCCTACGGCTCCGAAGGCAAACAGTAAGAATGTCTTTACACTTTGCGGGCTGACAGCTCGACCAGGATCTGCGAGATCCGGTCAAGATGGTGATGCCCGCTGAGTTCCCGCGATTCCTTTTTTTCCAGAGCGATGGACTGATTCAGCTCCACCTTTTTCGCCAGAAACTGCAGATCTTTTGAAATCTCCGCACAACCCTGCCGCATTCGTTCAAGGTCGTAAGCCTCGATGGTGTTCGTCGCGAGATGCCGCAAGTAAGAAGCCAGGATCGTCAGATCATAAAAAGCCAATGGGACCTCGGTGGTTTTGAAAAAGGTCCAATTTCTGAGTAAGGGCGCAAGTGTCGTTCGCATATTCAAGATGTCTCGGTCCATCAGGCGCAAACTACTGACCAGATCTTTGCGAGCGGCCATATCTGGATTTTCCAGAGGCAGCTTCTGAGCGATCTCGCCCATCGTCCGCAGGAGTTTTGCAATCGACGCACGAGCCGTCGAGCGAGTCGACGTCGGCAGAACAACGATGCTGACGATCGCGCCGACAAAGGCTCCCACCGCCGTCTCTTCGAGCCGCAAGAGCAGGATCTGATCCGTCAACAGGCCCATCAGGTCATACAAAACGGCGAGCATCAAAGTGAAGGCGAATGCGGAAAAGAATCCGAAGGCAAGACGAGCTCCCAGCAAGCCGAGGAAAACGAAAAAGATGATCGAGGCCCACTCAATCCCATGATGGCCCTTCAGACCAAAGGCAATTCCGGCCCCCACGACAAGCCCCAAAAAAGTTCCGACGATCCGAAACACCGCACGCGTGATCGTGTCCCCTCGCGAGGCGCCCGCGAAAACCACAAAGGCCGTGATCGAAGCCCAGTACCAACGCTCCGGCGAAAGAGCTGTGCCGAACATCCACGCCACTCCGGTTGCCAAGGTCGCCTGAATGGCCTGCTTCGTTGAAGCGTGAAGGCCCTGGAAGCTCGCCTTTGAAACGACGTCGGCTTTGCGCTCTTCTTTCAACTCTTGCACGACCAGGGACAGACGCTCGGGCGACAGAACATCTGATTGACGGTCTTTTTCAACCTGAAGAAGAGCCTTCCAAAATCCAGGATATCTGTCGGCCAGGGCCGTGAGCGACGTCAATGACAAGCGCTGTGAAACCCTGGAAAGTGCTTCGGCGAGGTCGCGCCATGGGGCCTCCTGCTCTGAGGAGAGAATCACTCGGAGCGCGTCGATGAGTTTTCGTAAGTTCAGCTCTCGCTCGAAAAGAGCCAGATGCAAAGCTTCGGATTCGGTTTTCAATCCATGAGAAGTGCCGGCCTTCAAGAACTGCTCGACGGTCAGACTCAGTTCATTCAAGCGGACCAGTCGACGCCGCAAATTCTTGCGGACCTTTTCAAGGGAGTTCCGTTCACGAAGCCCACTTGCCATTTCCCCCAAGAGAAAATCCATGTGAGCGTCAAAGGCTTGCAGAAAAAGCTCTAGGATGCGCCGAGGCCGATCCGCAAAGATCACGAATCTCATCAGAAAGGTCGTCCCCAAGGCGACAAGGACGGCTCCGAAAACCCAGGGCAGAACTTCGATCGGCATAGGGAAAAGCATCGCAGACACATAGGACATAAAGGCCATGAATCCCAGCGCGGTCGCCCGCGGTCCGTGGCGTCGGGCCGCGACCGCCAGAAAGGTCACAACCAAAAAAAGTCCCAATCGCCAAGTGGGAACCGGCGCCAGAAGGATCGATCCGGAAAGTCCGATGGCCGCAGGAAGAATCATCCACAAAAGAGTCCGCTTTTGCTGTTTGACGGTGGCATCGCTGATCAGCATGGAACTCATCATGGCGACAAGCACGCCGACGAAGGCAAGGGTCGGCGCCTGATGCAGAGCCTTGGCCAAGAAGGACAAGAGGAGGAAAGAGACCACGATCGTCACCGTGCCACGAAGAGCATTTCGCAGGGCTTGGAGGCCGGGGTCTCGGGTCAGGATCTGGTTTTTGAAATGGCCAAGGTCGATCACACCCTTAAGCTCTCACCGGGAGGGGGTTTTGTCTCGGACTGAAACACCGCACCCGCCTTTGAAGCTTTCTCAGAGAAAGACGGACCAAAGTCTCAAGCTCGACCTCCATCCAGCCGAAGAATCACCTAGATGCAAACTCATCGAGACGGCAACAAAGGGGCACAACAATGAAGATCACTGAGGTCAAAATTTTCCCGGTGAACGAAGACCGGCTGAAAGCCTATGTCACGATCGCGCTGGACGACTGTTTCGTCGTGCGGGATCTGAAAGTCATCCAAGGTCCAGGCGGACTCTTTGTCGCCATGCCCAGCAAAAAACGAAAAGACGGCCAATTCCGCGATATCGCGCATCCGCTCAATCAGGAAACGCGGGCGATGATCGAGGACATGGTCTTTGAAGCTTATGAAAAAGAACTGAAATCCATGGGTGAAACCCTTGTGAATCTCAAGCGCCAGAAAGCACCCGGCAACGGGGCCGATGGCGACGAGTTCTAACCAAGGAAAACACCGCTCGTGAAAACGGGCTCGGGAGTCCCTGCTCACCAAATAGCTCCCCAGAACCAACCCATGGATTTGCGAACCCGCCCCTCAAGGCGGGTTCATTTTTTTGTGGCGGGGGCTTTCTTGCCTTCATAGCTGATCCGGTAAATCACGCCAGCCGCATCATCACTGAGCAGGAACGAGCCGTCGGGAAGCTCCAGCAGATAGGTGGGACGGCCCCAGGCGGACTCCCCTTGCAACCAGCCTTCGGCAAAGACTTTGTAGTTTGAAGCCTTACGCCCGTTTGCACTCACATCCACAGTCATGATCCGATAGCCGATTTTATTGTTGCGATTCCACGAGCCGTGTTCGGCGATGAAGAGTTTGCCTTTGTAAGTCGCGGGGAACTGCTCGCCTCGGTAAAACTTGATTCCGAGAGCCGCCACATGAGGCCCCAGACGCAAAGCCGGAAACTGATAGGGACCTTTCGCCGTGCAGTCTTTGTTTTTGCCGAACTCAGGATCGTTGAGGCCCATGTCGTGGCAGAACGGATAGCCGAAATGGGTTCCTGTTTGAGCCACACGGTTCAGCTCGTCGCCAGGTCGGTCGTCGCCCCAGAGATCGCGCCCGTTGTCCGTGAACCAAAGCTCTTTCGTGCGCGGATGCCAGTCAAGGCCGAGGGTATTCCGAACCCCGTGAGCGATCACTTCCCGGTTTTTTCCATCCAAAGTCATGCGGGCAATGCTCGCGTAAATCTTGTCGTTGCTAAGACAGATATTGCAGGGGGCGCCGACGGGAACATAAAGGAGACCGTCAGGACCGATCTCGATGTGCTTCCATCCGTGATGAACATCGGGGGGGAATTTGGTTTCAAGAACCTTGGGTGTCGGTTTACCACCGAGGTGTTTTTCGATGTCAGGGAAGGTCACGATCTCCGAAATCGCGGCAACATACAGAGTGCCCTCGCGAAAGGCCACTCCGCTCGGCTGCGAGAGGCGCGAGGCAATGAGCTGGGCCTTGACCGGTTTCGTTTGTTCGGCTTTCAGCAAAGTCAGCGCGTTCGGAACCGCATAAACGTTCCCAGCATGGCGGCTTCCGATGAACAAAGTGCCCGCAGGCGACAGTGCCAGCTGCCGGGCATTGTCCGCTTCGGCAAAGACCGTGATCTGAAAGCCCGGTGGGAGTTTGATTTGCTTGAGCTGGTCTGCGGAAGGAGCGGCAGACAAAGCCGTCACAGGGGACAAAAGAATAAGGATCGAATACAGCCAAGACACAGACACCCCCCGATCTTTCAGGGCCTATTGTCGAAATCTAGGGGCCAGGGTCAAACCTCAACATCCGATGTCGGCCAGAATTCAAACCCCTGGAAAAAAGGGACCTGGCTGCCTATTTCTAGGGCGAATCAGCCAAATAGACGCAATGCTTCATTTGCCGATTGCTCCGAGGTTTCCCCAGAGAACTCCTCGAAATGCCCGCCCCAGTTGAAAACTGCTTGTCACAGAGAGGGAAATTCCGTAATTTGCTTCTTCTGCAGACCACTGTTGGGGTGTCGACAAGTTGGTAAGTCAACAGATTTTGATTCTGTCATTCGCAGGTTCGAGTCCTGCCACCCCATCCAATTTCAAACCACCGCAAGGTGGTTTTTGTTTTTCTGCGAAGAATTCTGAAATATCAATAACATAGAAAGCATGAGTTTTCGTTAGCCATTCCTCAACTTAACAGCTCCTAATCCAACCTAATCGCTCTTGCAAGAGTTTGTATTGGGCAGATGTAGTGAGTCTGTGGACCGTATTGAACGCCTTCAATACTGGTGTAATTGAATTTTCAGAGCGTTGAAATGCCGCCCAAACAGGAATATGTATTCAATATCCTCACCGTTAAACGGTATGGCGGGTTGAACTTGCAAAGCCGCTGGCTCAAAAACGGGTCTCAGGTCAATACCATTGTCATGGATATCCAAACGCCGAAAATGGACGGTTATCAGACCCTCGCAAGAATACGGGAACACGGGATCAAAACTCCGATCATCGCATTGACGGCCCATGCGATGAAGGAGGAGCAAGACAAAGCGGCATCAAAAGGATTCACGGATTTTGCAACGAAGCCGCTTCAACGGGAAAAATTCATGGAGCTCCTCGAACGGTACAAAAAATAACATATGCCTGACATGCCGAATCTCAAATGCAAGGTTACGGGGCTTCACTCAATGAAGCGATCCTCAGCCCGCACTTCGCTCTCCCCGATTTGTTTTTCAAGCCCCGACCCGACTGGGACTTGATCAGTCCTTGCCGTTCTTTCGCCCTCGAAAATGATCAAAAGCAAACACCCCGACAAAAATGACGATCGGAAGCAACAAAAAGGAAATCGTTTTCATTTTTTCGATCAGCTCGTTCATGGTCATCGCACCGAACTGAACCGAGACAAAAGCGCTCACAATGACAAAAAGAATTCCAATAGGAAAGATAAGGAGTGGATTGCGCATAGGTCGTCCTTTGCAATGGCGACCCTATCCATCAAAAACTCTCTCGCGTTAGCACCCGAGAGACCCCAAAATATTGAATTTGAACCAATCTTTATCTCAATTCCAATCGCGGTGTCACGCGATTCCGGACACAGACGAAATTGAGACGAAAATACCACTTGCTGTGAATCCTATTCTCCGCAGCGCCGATGCTATCTAGGCCACCACGCAGATGAACAGCCTACTTTCTGATCGCCTCCGCATGAAACAACACATGGGATTCAATAAAGGTCGCGATGAAGTAGTAACTATGATCATACCCCTGCCGTAAGTTCAGCACCAAGGACTGCCCCTTCTGCTCACAGGCCGTCCGCAGGTTCTCCGGCAACAACTGCTTCTTTTCATAGAACTCGTCCGCAGTTCCTTGATCCACGAGAATGGCATGGGGATGCCGCTTACCCGCTTCGATCAAAGCCGTCGCATCCCACTTCTTCCATTCGCTTTCATCGGCACCCAAGTACCCCTTGAAGGCCTTGGTTCCCCAAGGACACGCCGTGGGATTTGAAATCGGCGCGAAAGCAGACAACGAGCGAAACTTTTCAGGATGTTTCAACCCCAAGGTCAAAGCACCGTGTCCACCCATCGAGTGGCCCATCAGCGAGATACGGTCCTTCGCAATCCCAAACTGGTTCTGCAAAAGCTCATGAAGCTCGTTCACGATATAAGACGACATCCGGTAATGGTCCCGATAACCCTCGGTGGTCGCATCGACGTAAAAGCTCGCGCCCGATCCGAAATCGTAGGACTCATGCTCGCCAGGCAATTGCAAACCTCGCGGAGACGTGTCCGGGCAGATCACCATCAGGTTCTGTTCCTGCAACACCTTCTGTGCCCCCGCCTTGGTGATGAAGTTTTCATCCGTGCAGGTCAGACCGGACAGCCAGATCAGCGCGCCTTTCGGAGCCCGGCCTTCGGGGATAAAGGTCGAAAATTTCATCTTCGTCCCGGTCGATTGGGAATCATGCTCCCAGAACTGGGTCGAGCCTTCAAAATTCTTATGCGTCTTTAGCAACTGAGCTTCACTCATCGACAACCTCTCACGCATCCATCTTGATGACGGAACGAATGCTTTTGCCTTCGTGCATATAATCAAAGGCTTCGTTGATCTGCTCAAGTGGCAAAGTGAAGGTCACCATATCGTCGATATTGATTTCACCCGACATATACTGATCGACATAACCTGGAAGCTCGGTCCGCCCTTTGACACCGCCGAAGGCCGATCCTTTCCACACCCGTCCGGTCACCAACTGGAAGGGACGAGTCGAGATCTCTTGTCCCGCACCGGCGACACCGATCACGATGGACTGGCCCCAACCACGGTGAGCGCACTCTAGGGCTGCCCGCATGAGCTGGGTATTGCCGACGCACTCGAACGAATAATCAACACCCCAACCGGTCATCTCGACGATCACCTGTTGAATCGGCTTGTCGTGTTTTTTGGGATTCACGAATTCAGTGGCGCCCAATTTTTTTGCCATTTCCCATTTCGCATCGTTGATGTCGATGGCGATGATGCGGGAAGCCCCGGCCATCCGTGCACCTTGGATGACGGAAAGTCCGATCCCACCCAAACCGAAGACCGCAACCGTCGAACCCTTTTCGACTTTGGCCGTATTCAGAACGGCACCGATCCCTGTCGTCACCCCACAACCGAGCAGGCAGACTTTTTCCAGAGGTGCTTTCGGGTTGATTTTTGCCAAGGCGATCTCTGGCACCACCGTGTATTCAGCAAAGGTCGAACAACCCATATAGTGATGAATCATTTTGCCATCTTTGGAGAACCGCGAAGTTCCGTCCGGCATCAAACCCTTGCCTTGAGTGGCACGGATCCGAACGCAAAGATTCGTTTTTCCAGACCGGCAGAAATCGCACTCGCGGCACTCGGGCGTATAAAGCGGGATCACATGATCGCCCTTCGCAAGGGTCGTGACACCCTCGCCCACCTCGACGACAATTCCGCCGCCCTCATGACCCAGGATGACCGGGAACAAACCTTCCGGGTCGTCACCGGACAACGTGTAGGCATCCGTATGGCAAACACCGGTGGCGATCACCTTGATCAGAACTTCACCTTTGCGAGGTCCCTCGAGATCGACCTCTTCGATCGACAGGGGTTCTCCGGCTTTCCAGGCGACGGCGGCTTTGACTTTCATCATGAGGATGCTCCTTGTTGTTTATACCGCTCACGTATAGCACGGTGACCGTTTCTTGACCAGGAGTCGTGGGGAATAATATTGTTTCTGTATGGAAACAAATGACTCTTTGCGCGGAATCTTTGCCTTTGTTCAAGTTGTCGAAAGCGGCAGTTTTTCGGCCGCCGCTCAAGCTCTTGGAGTGTCAAAATCTCATGTCAGCAAACTCATCGGCGCCCTCGAGCGCGATTTGGGAATCGCCCTTCTCATGCGCTCGACACGCAAAATCCAACTGACAAACCTGGGCGAAAAGTATCTGGAAAACTGCCGACAGGCTTTGACGCAACTGCGGGAAGCCCGCAATGAAATCCTTGAATTGTCAGAGGTCCCCAGCGGGAGCCTTCGTGTCACCCTTGCCGGCATTTTCGGAGAAGAGCACATCGCCCCCGTCCTTATTGAAATGGCCAGGAAGTATCCATCCCTAAAAGTCGAACTGGATTTCAGCTCTCGGGTCGTGGACCTGATCCAAGAACGCTTCGATGTCGCCATCCGCATCGGCGACCTTTCAAGCTCGACTCTGGTGGCGCAAAAGATTGCATCCAGAGTCGAATATGTCGTGGCCTCGAAGGCCTATCTGAAGCGAAACCCACCGATTCAAGAACCTTCGGATCTGATTCATCACAACTGCCTGGGCGAACGCCCTCATTGGGACTTCCGTCATCGCGGCAAGAAGATTCAGGTGCCGGTTCGGGGGAATTTCCGAAGCAACAATCCCCGTGTCATCCAAAAGGCAGCACTTGCGGGCCTGGGCATCGCCTATCTGCCGGGAGCTTACGCCTTTGAAAAAATCAAAAAAGGCGAACTGGTCCCGATCCTGGAAAACTTCAGGCAGGAAAAAAAGGACATCTGGATCGTAACCCCACCCAAGGCGAATAAGAGCAAAAACCCGAATGTGCGTTTGTTCATCCAAGAAGTACGGAAGCATTTGTCCACATCCTATTCAGACCTCATGTTCTGACCACCCCCGAAACACAGAAATGCCAGAATGACCGTCTCAACTTGAGACCACCCCTCGTGCAGACCACGTGAAAGGACGATAATAAAGGACGACCTTAAGGGGGATCAGTGACGATTTTGCGTTGGGCTTTCCAGACTGCAACGATCTACGCCTCGCTAATGCTGATTCCATTCAATGCCTCCGCAGAGCAAACAGGCTTTAGCTGCCAGCAAATGCTGAAAAATATCGGTTACTACGGTGGTGCATTCTCGGCCGGAGGCATTGGACTGACATCTTTCCTCGGTGAAAAGGGTGGAGAGTTCATCGCTGGTTATGCTTGCGGGGCCGATCCCGATGCACCCCCTCCCGCCTCCTGCCAAACAAATCCAAACTCCGAACAGTGCCGTAAAGATCGGGAACAGCAAGCACAGCAAGGTCCCCCACAATGCCTGGTCGCAACCAGAGCCTACGCACAAGCCTGTGCAGCAAGCCACGGCACGGCTTCCACCTCCTGCTCGGACTCGCAAATGCCTCGCTCGAATCAAAGCAGCCAACAGACGTCGGACGCCATTCAAAACTCAGAGAATTTCAACGACACCTGCCGCCAGGTCAGAGGGTTCAATGAAACCTTCCAGCAGGAGTTGCAACAGTTCGCCGCCTCCTGCGAAAGCGCCGTCACTCAATGTGCAAATGCCTGTCAGCAAATGCAAAACTCGGCAGCTGGCTGTTCTTCAGCGGAAGCCCAACGGATCGCCGCTCAATACCAATCGCAAAATACGAGCTGCCAGTCCGGCGGGACTCTGGCTTCTCGCCCTTCACAAGCTCGAGGCGAGGCGACCAAAGCCAAAGAAACGATGAACCAGTCCGCTGCTTGCGCGAAGTCCTCACAGGCCGCCCAGGTGGCTCAGAATTCTCCGGCTTCAAATCTCAATAATCCATCGATCGACACCAGTGGCGACGCGCCCGCCAGCAGCCAAGATCGCAACGTGGCCAGTACAACGAAAGATTACCAACTGGCGATTCCTGATTCATCAACGCCCAAAGTGGGGGTCGGAGCGAACCGAACCGACACGACCGGCGCCATCGCCTCCGATGTGACTGACACCACCGGCGATATGCCCGCCAATCACTGGGGCACGGATGGCTCGTTGGCTTCTCTCCCGACGACACCCAGTCGCAGGCCCGCCGCAGATGACAGCGAGAATCCAAACAATCTCGAGCAAACCGTTTCGGCTGACGCGGCCTCGGGAACTTACGGTGGCGGAAAAGGCCGAGCTTATCGAGCGCTCGCTCGCCCGGTGAAAGCGGCCGGGATGATGGATGAAAGCGAAGACAAAGACGCGAAGCTGACCTCTGCTGAAGATGTTCCCGATCTCAATCAGTTCCGCCCAACAGGAATGACAGGGCTCGTCCGTTGCGCCGATGGCGTCTCGGCGGCCTCTCTCCCAAAAACTTCAGGTGGCACCCCCGTCCAGTGCGTGCATAGTCCATATAAAGATCTCTTCAAAGCGGTTCGTGAATGTTACGAACGCGAAGTCCAAGATCAGAAACTCTATTACGACCTCTAGCTTCGCCGGCCTCTGCTCATGACAAATTCATCACCTCCCTCAAGGTTCGCCCTGTGCTGTACTCAGGGCTAAGACGAATCATTCTTGGGAGGTCCCATGACACCAATTCTGACCAGTGCTCTGCTTGCAACCCTTCTTCTCACATCCTGCAGTCATCCTCGCAAAGTTGCAGAAGCGCCGCCCGCCCCCGCGACACCGACCGTGTCCTCCTTTTTTTTACAGGAAGAGGAGTTTCGAATGCGCGATGAAACTCCGATCGTCGAACGAAGAGTCACGACTCTCAATCCCGTCCGGCAAACATCGAGCGATGTCAGTCTTCTGCGTGAGGAACCGGATCGAGATATCGCCTCGGTTCCACTGACCCAGGCCCCTCTTGTTCAAGAAGAACGCAAATGGCTTCCTTGGATGACTCTTGCCTTCGGACTGCTCTTGGCCGTCGCTTTAGCACTGAGCGTGCGGGCCGCAAGAAATGGACCTCGGAAATAAAAAAAGGGCGCTTCGAATCGAAGCGCCCTTTTTGTTTTGTCTTGCCTAATCCAGTCCGTTTTAGACCGAGGACTGCTTTGACTTCACGCGATCGAAAACGCTGAAGGCCGAGGCGATCATTGCATTCGGATCGGCCACATTGCTGGGAACGATCAGAAGATCGGAATTCGTCGCCATCGAACCCAGTTGCTTCACGTACTCTTCCGCCACCCGCAAAGACGCCGCGTCTCGTCCGCCCTCGCTGGCCAAAGCGTCCGCGATCAACTTGATCCCTTCGGCAGAAGCCTTTGCGACAGACAGAATCGCCTCGGCCTGACCTTCCGCTTGGTTGATCTGCCGCTGCTTATCCGCCTCGGATTGTTTGATCATATCCTGCTTGCGACCTTCGGCATTGTTGATCAGAGAATCCCGGGTTCCTTCGGACTCGAGGATCTTTGCCCGCTTTTCACGCTCGGCACGCATTTGTTTTTCCATGGCGTCCAAAACGTCTTTTGGCGGATTGATCGATTTGATTTCGTAACGAAGGACCTTCGCTCCCCACGGTTGGGTCGCACTATCGATCGACATGACGACCGCGTTGTTGATGCGTTCACGCTCTTCGAAGGTTTTATCGAGATCGATTTTCCCCACTTCGGAACGAAGAGTCGTCTGAGCCAACTGAATGATCGCTAGCTCATAATCATTCACCCCGTAAGAGGCGGCCTTTGGATCGATGACGCGGTAAAAGATCACACCGTCCACTGTCACCTGAACGTTATCCTTGGTGATACAGATCTGAGGTGGAATATCCAAAACCATTTCTTTCAAAGCCGTCCGATAAGCAATCCGGTCCATCAAAGGAATGGTGACGTGCAAACCGGCCTCGATGGTCCGATGATATTTCCCGAGGCGTTCGACAATGAACGCGGATTGCTGAGGCACAATCCGAACCGTCAACACCACGAAGATGACGGCAAAAATGACGACCACGACCGCTAGAATTTCCATGTAGAGTCTTCTCCTTGCAAGTTAGTGAATTTTTCGAATTAAAAGGATGTTGCCATCGACACCGACGATCACCGCTCGATCACCGACCTTCAATGCATCGGAATCGAGATTCGTCGCCAACCAAGACGTTCCCTGGTAAGTGATGCGAGTTTGTTGATGCGGCGGCATCTGCTGATCGACGTGGATCTCTTTCCCCACATCGCCCTCGACAACCATGGTCTTCATGAGCCTTGCCTGAATCGGTTTTCTGAGCAACAAACCGCCTGCCACAGCGATCACCGCACAAACCAAGGCCTGGGCAAAAAACGGGGCTCCCAGCGAAGAGGCCAAAGCCCCCGCGAACGCTCCAAGAGCGATGAAAAGCAGAAAAAAACCGCCCGTCAGCATCTCGCCGATGACAAGGACGATCCCGATCACGATCCAAAGAGTCGACATTTCCATTATTTCTTCCCATCCTTTTTGAAAGCGGCCTTTTCAAGCTGCTGCATGCTCTCGATCTTGCTTCTGAGAAAGGCCCGCAGCGACTCCCGGAAAAATGGCTCGAACTCGGCATCCGGCGCCCCGGTGGCCCCGACGATCTTCTGATAAAGAGCCAGAGACTCGTCCCCAACCTCTAAGACGATCTTTTTCTCGCTGAGGTAATCATCAATGAGATCGCGCAAAAGCCAGCTCAGATTGAGCCCCCTGGCTGCGATCTCGTCATACTGATCTTCCCCTATAAAGAGGCTGATCCGCTTCAGTTCCCGGTCTTTGTTCGTTACATTTGCCATACGTTGATACATACAGGCATACAAGTATGAACGTCAACACTAAAATGTGCCGAAATATATTTTTATACATAGATTTCCGCTCCATCCTCGATACCGGCACCCCTTCAGCAAGGATTTACAATAAAGAGAATTCCTCGAAACTCCGCTCGGCAACACCATGTGAAGGCATTTTCATCACACCTTGTTTAAGCAAATGCGCCCGGCCCATCACCACCCCATGGCCGCAAAAATGCTCAGAGATGTTGTTCTTTGCCAACATTCACCCCCCCCCAAAAACGGTGCCAAAGCCCCTCTGATGGCGAAAAAACAAAAGAAGGTCCCTCTATTCAGTAGATTTGTTCAATCGTCTTATGCTAACTAAGTACCAATGGCACTGAACCATCAACCCGCAGTCGATTCAAACGACCTCAACTTACGAGCCGAGTTCATGCAGGCAGCCTTTGGCGTCGCGGACTTTGCTCGTCGTGCGGGATTCCGGGTCGTTCCTTACCATGACAATTCTCTCCCCCACTTTTCTCGGCTTTCTTTGGACGAAAAAAAACTGGCCATTGCCTCGCTCGAGGAGATCCTCAGCATCTGCCACGGCAGCCAGAACGAGGGCTGTGACATCAAGGACTCTCTGCAGCTCCTGTGGTTCACGATCCGACATTTCGGCCTCAAGCCTCCATCGAATATGTTCGATCACATCGGTGAGGGTGACATCATCGCCATTCACCATGGGCCACAGCAGATTTTTCGGAACTTCGAGTACTTCGAATATTGCAGTTATTCCCTCGAGGAACTGGGCTGCGTCGATTGGACCAAGCTTTACGAGCGTCCCGAGCAAATGGAAAAAGACATTTTCAGTACTTTTGAGCGCTCTGTCGCGACCAATGCTTTGGCCGTGGCCACTGTCGGTGAACATATCGTGCAAGAGACCTTTGCGCCTCTTCGCCTCCGCATGGGCTACCGCCTCAAATTCGTGTCCCCTTTATATTATAAAAACTCGGTGACCGCAGACCATCATCTGGTCTGCATGCAGGCGGAGCTCAAAGGCCCCGTCCTGACAAGCGCCGAGGAAGAAGAACTCTTGAACCTCTATTACAGGAAGCAGAATTTATGGCAGGAACAAAAACCAAATTAGCAACTTTTCTCCGTGAAGCCCGTATCGAAGCCGGCTTGTCTCAAATCGAAGTCGCCAAGGCGCTCGGCTACAGCACCTCCCAATTCATCTCGAACTGGGAGCGCGAACTCGCGGCACCACCGGTGAAGATCCTCAAGCGTCTCGGCAAGCTCTACTCGATTTCGAGCGATCGCCTCCTCGAAATGCTGATCGAGCAAAGCGAAGAGACTCTTCGCCGTCAATTCCGTCAAAGCAAACTGGCCTAAACAAGGCCTTCCCACCGGGGTTCCGATCGGCCATCAGGCCGATTTTCGGAACCCTTGGTGTCCGCTCTTCTCCGCGACATCCTTGAGCAAAGCGATATAATAGTCCGACGTCTGCCTCATATTTTCGATGATCATTTCCGTCTCTTCAGGCGTCACATCCGCCAACATTTTGAAATGCTCGCCCATGTGATCCACGTCTTCTTCAACATGAACTTTGATGAACTTAAGAGACTTCTCGGGATTGCCCTTTCGGGTTTGCTCGACAATGCCAGGCCCATGCTCGACAGCGATGCCTTCGAGGAAAAGGAAATATCCATAGACGCTCATCGGATTCACGTTCTGAATCCAGTAATACTGAGTGCGGTAAAGGGCGGCGGTGCTCGAAAAGCAGGAGTAGTCGTCAATCTTTTTTCCCATGGTCTTCAAATCATTGAGGATAATCCGCTCATGGTTTTTTTCCTCTCGAGCGTGATCGAAGAAACGGAAGTGCAGATTGTTGCGTGAGATCGGGAACAAGGAACCGGCCAAACCGATGATCCGGGTCGTGTACGAACAATAGAAATAGGTCTGAGCCATCCATTCGCAATAGAATGCCGGATCCCCCCACGGCATCTCACACACAATCTGTTTTACTTTCGCCATCTCAAGTTCATACGCTTTTTTTAAAACGCTCACCTTTTGCCTCCTGAGCCGTCGACCCTCCAATTCCTCGGAGGTGCCTTTGCAAAACTTTACAAAATTTTAAATCAATTTTATTCGCATAATGTCGAAGAGAGGGGCGGCCCTCACTCATTTCAGAAGGACGGATATCAATGATCGACATGAACACCATGAGCTACCATATTCTGGGACGTCACAACTTGATCCGAGACGATCTTTCTTTGAGAAACGAAGCCTTCACCGCCTGGAAAGAGGTTTGGGAAAGCGTCTATAATAAGTCGGATTCCAATTATGCGCTCAAAGCAGATGAGTTTGAACGCCAGGACCTGATCACTTGTATCAAAATCGGTGAACGGATCGCCGCACTCCATCTTTATAGTTTTCACCATCTCGAGTCTCTTGCTTGCCGCAGCACCCACTATTTTGATTTCTTTACCGAGAACTATTTCAAAGTCCTGGAAAGCAACGGAGTGAAGACCGCCATGTCCATGGAGTTTCTGACCGTTCACCCAGACTTTAGAAAATCCAATGTCGGCTTCCCCCTGGGCTCCACTCTCGGGCAATTGGGGGCCCTGATCTGGCAACAGGCCAACGTCGATGCCATCATTGCACCGGCACGCAACGACCTGAAAGTGAACGAAGCCGCCTATGACCAAGGTTTTCGCTGCATCGAGAAGGAAACCAATCAAAGAGGATTCATCTGTGATTTGATCGCCCTCTTCCGTGGAGAGCAAAAAAGCTCATCCGACCCTCTGATCAGGCAAGCCACGACCACGCTCTGGGAACGGAAAAAAATCTATGCTTCGGCGGCTGCCTATCTTCCACAGACCTCGCCGCAGGTCCTTCAGCCACGGAAAGCGGCTTAAAGTGGGAATTCCTCTTCAAAAGGAACAGCCCGACCTCGGGTCCGCCATCGAACAATGGAAAAAAAGCACCGCTGTGCGCGAGCTGATCCTGGCAAATTCAGAGGTCTCGTTTGCCAAGCAGTTCGCCTTCATTCTGACGGACTGGCTGGTCATTTTTGGCGCGGCTTTTTTGAGTCAGCAATTTTTCAATCCTCTTTCCTACCTAGCCGCGGTCTTGATCATCGCGACCAGACAACATGCTCTCTTAATTCTGATGCATGATGGATCCCATTTCCGCCTCTCGAATAACCGACTTCTCAATGATCTCACCAGTGATTTTTTAACGGCCTTCCCTTTCCTCGGAGCGACCAGTTGGTACCGTCGCCATCATGCCGCTCACCATCGGCATTTGAACACGGATCAAGATCCCGACTGGGCCCGAAAAATCCATCTTCAGGAATGGCAGTTCCCACAATCCGTATTTCAGATGACAAAAACGTTCACGAAACAAGTTCTCATCGGCGGTTTCGAATGGGTCTATCTGATGGTTTTGATGGGGATCAAGGTGCCGGAGACTCGGACCGCAAAAGCCATCAAAGCCCTGTATTACCTCGGGGCTTTTGCGACGATTCATTGGCTGAATCTTTGGAGCGAACTCGTCCTTTTCTGGCTCGTTCCTTTGTTCTTTGTTTTTCCCTCCCTTCAACGTTTCCGAAGTATGACAGAACATTTCGGACTCGAAAGAAGTCATGAGCTCAAAGACGCCAGGAACACACTGTCCAATCCGATCGAGACTTTCTGCTTGAGTCCTCACGGAACCAATTTTCACTTGGTTCACCACCTCTTTCCGAGCGTCCCCCATTACAAGCTGAGGAAGGTTCACGAGAAGCTCATGACCTTTCCGCTTTATGCGGAGGAGTCCCATCACAACGCCTCTTATCTGTTCGCCTCAACCTCGGTTTTAAGAGACCTTCTTGATAAGCCGCCCAAGAAGGAATCTTGAAATCCCGACTTCTTCACCACGAACCTTGGGAAAAAGTCGCACAATGGATTCCAAGCGAAGGGAGAACCCATGTCGACTTACCCCTCACTGAATGAGCCGATCCTGGCTCAGCAGTATTTCGAGGACAAGCTGGCCTTCAGCACCGGCCCCGCCGAAGTGAAGAACTGGTTGAAAAACCATTTCCCGTTCACGCTTTTCGACGTGCGATCGGCTGAGGACTTCCGTGAGGGGCATATTCCTGGCGCCCTCCACCTGCCCAAAGAAAAATGGGAATCCACGAAAGTTCTTGCCCAGGATCGTTTGAACGTCTTTTATTGCTATACGGCCAACTGCCATCTGGCGGCTCAGGCGGCCCTGCATTTCAGCCGATTGGGTTACTCGGTTCTGGAAATGGATGGGGGAATCAAAGGGTGGCTTGAATCGGGCTTCGAGATTGAAACATCTCCCCACCCCGAGAGGGACCTTCACGCTTCCCATTAATTTTCGTGCCTCTGACAGTGTCTGTGGTATGAAGCTTCCATGAACGAATTCATTCCTCCTCAGCCGCCACGATCTTTTCGCGTGGTTCTTGATCTCTCGAAAGCCGCCAAACGCCTGGACGTGGTTCTGCTCGCGGCTCTTCGTGATCAAAAAGAAAACCTGAACCTGCACACCATTTCTCGCGTTGCCTTCAAGAAGCTCTTCACGGAAGGCCGCGTTTTGATCAAAGGACAACGGGCCACCGTCTCGTCCGGCGTCGCTAAAGGCATCACCTACATCGACATCCTCGGTTATTGATAGATTCAGCGCGGGACTTTTTGCTCCCGGCGAGGCAAAACACCTGGAAAATTGCCTCACCCCACAGCCATGAGCACCCCCTTTCCTTCTGATAGGGGCATAGTTCTTGCGACCTTTTTCCTTCGGCAGAGCGTAATGCCCTGCTCGGAAGGAGAAACCCATGAATTCAGACCAACTGGAAAACTCCGACACGAGAGCGAACTCCGAAGTTCCCGGTTTTCCTTATGAGATTTCTTTCGTCGACTGTGACTCTTCGCAGGCCCTTCGAACGAAAATCGAGAAACATCTGCTCAAGCTCGAACGGATGGCTCCGAGGATCACCGACTGCAAGGTCATGATCCGGCTCCCTCACAAAACCCACGGACAGAAACGGTTTCACATTCACATCCAACTGGATATTCCCGGCCAACGCCTCGTCGTCAGCCGAGAGCCCCAGTCCGGAGACTCCCACTCGGATGCCTATGCCGCCGTTCACGACGCTTTTTTCAAGCTCACCAGACGCCTTGAGGACTTCGTCAAACAACGCAAGGACCGCCGAATTCATTCATCAAAAGAGGCTCCCTCGCCTCGTCCCGAATAACCCTCCCTGAAAGGAGCTTCCCATGGCAAACCCTCAGCAAGAGCCGAAAAAAAACCAGCCCGAGGTTCAACCGCCCCCGGTTCCAAGCAGAAATCTGCCTGAGCACGAAGTGCAGGCCGACAAGGAAGGGCAACGGGAATACCATGCCGACAAAACAGGCTCGAGCCCCGCAGAACAGAAGCCGTCTTCTGCTGGCAAAACGCTCGAACCCGCCGCCCCCGGTGTCCGTGAAGAAGCGGCTCCATGAAGTCCTTTCCGTCGGCAACAGACCTTCGGGGTTCCTCTGGGGACCCCGAGGGGAAATCCCTTGCGTCCAGAGAGGATTCCCCCTAATTCCTTTGCATGGTCCAAATCGGTAAGTGGAATCAATTGAAAGTGGTGAAGGAAGTCTCTTTCGGCGTCTACCTGGACGGCCAGGAAGAAGGCGAAATCCTGTTGCCCGCGAAAGAAGTCCCCAAAGGACTCAAAGTCGGAGACTCCCTCGATGTCTTTTTGTGCTTTGATTCCGAAGATCGCCTGATTTCCACGACGAGCAAGCCCCTGGCCGAAGTCGGTCAGTTCGCCGTCTTGCGCGTGGTCTCTGTCGAAACAGTCGGAGCCTTTTTGGATTGGGGTCTCCCGAAAGATCTTTTCCTGCCCTATGCCGAACAGTCGCGGGATCTCCGTCCCGGCCAAGAGATCATCGTCTATCTCTATCTCGACAAAACCACCCGGATCGCGGCCTCCATGCGTCTGGAAAGAAATCTGGAAAAGACCCCGGGCGAACTCACAGAGGGCCAAGAAGTCGATCTTTTGCTGTTTGGCCGCACCGACTTGGGTTTCAAGGCCATCATCAATGGCAAACACCTGGGCGTGCTTTATGAGAACGAGGTTTTCCAAAAGCTCGACTATGCTCAGTCGCTCAAAGGTTTTATCAAAAAGATCCGGGACGATGGCAAGATTGATCTGACCCTGCAACGGGCCGGTCACGAAGCCGCAAACGAAGACATCGGCCCCCTGATCCTGAAAGCTCTCGAAAAAAATGGCGGCTATCTCGAGATCAACGACAAAGCCTCGGCCGAGACCATTCACCGACTTTTCGGAGTCAGCAAAAAGAAATTCAAGATCGCGCTCGGCGGTCTTTACAAGAAACGCCTGATCACGGTGAACGACGACGGGATTCGTCTCGTCTGAAACGGAAAAACCCATGACCTCCTCTCCGCGCCTCAAAGCCCTGCTCGTGGGCCTTCAACTCCCAAAAGTCTCTGACCAAGAAATCAAAAGTTCGTTGGAGGAACTGGCGCGCCTTGTGACCACCTTGGGTTATGAAGTCGTCGGCCAAACCTCGCAAAAAAGATCATCCGAACGCGATACCCTCGTCGTCGGCGAAGGAAAACTTGTGGAGCTTGCCCGATGGACAGGTGGTCCCGGCATCGTCGGTCCAGGCTTCGTGAAAAAGAAATCAAAGGCCGCTCTCCGATTCGAGGAGGAAAAAAACGAAGAGTCCCCTGACGCTTCGGAAGAAGACCTTCTCGAGGAAGAGACCGAAGAAGAAGAAACACTCGCAGACGAGAACGAAACCGGAATCGCCGAAACGGTGATTTTTGACTGCGACTTATCCCCATCCCAACTGAGAAATCTGGAAAGCGCCCTCGGAGTCCCGGTCCTCGACCGAACGGGCGTGATCATCGAGATCTTTTCTCGTCATGCACGCACGCCAGCCGCCAAGCTGCAGGTCGAAATCGCCAGACTAACCTATGTCGCTCCTCGCCTGCGCGAGACCGGTGGGAACGAAGATCGAGGCGGCGGTGGGGTCGGAGCCAAAGGGGCTGGTGAAACCAGCCTTGAACTCGATCGTCGGAAAATCCGTGACCGCATCAAAGAATTGAAAACCGAACTGGCCTCTGTTTCCCAGGAGCACGACGTGCGCCGGGCCCGCCGTTCTCAGGAACTCACCGTCGCTCTGGTCGGCTACACCAACGCCGGCAAGTCCTCGCTGATGAGAGCCTTGACGGGACGAGAGGTCTTGGTCGCCGATAAGCTCTTTGCCACCTTGGATACGACGGTTCGCACGCTTCAGCCGGAATCCAAGCCGAAAATCTTGGTCTCTGATACCGTGGGCTTTATCAAAAAACTTCCCCATGATCTCGTCGCCTCCTTTAAATCCACTCTGGACGAGGCCCTCCATGCGTCACTTCTGCTGTATGTCGTGGACTCGTCGGATGCCACCTTCAGATCCCAGCTCGAAGTCACCCGCACCGTCCTTGCCGAGGTCGGTGCTTCTGATGTCGAAAGTCTGCTGATCCTGAACAAAGTCGATCGCTTGAGCGAAGAGGATATGTCACAACTGAAAGCCGAATTCCCAGAGGCGGTCTTTTTGTCGGCCAAAGACCCCGCAGATGTTGCCCGACTCCGTCTGCGACTCATCGAAAACTTCGAAACCGGCATGATCGACGAAAACCTGCTGATTCCTTATCACATTCAAGGAGCGGTCGGAGAAGTCCGCGCCAAGCTGCGGATTCTGTCTGAAACCTACAACGACCAAGGCGTCGTCTTCGAAGTTCGTGGAGAACCGGAGCTTTTACAAAGAATCAAAGCCAAGTATCGGCTTTGAAGAAGACCGGCTACTGAGTCGAGTCACGATAGGACAAGAAGAATTCTTTTTCGAATTTTTTGAGAGACTCGAAGCGGACCTGTGAGCCCAGGAGGTTCGACATCCGTTTGACCGCCTCGTCTTCGGCCTCTTTCATCTTTTTAAGCCCGTCCTTCACATAGTCGGGATGAATCTTTTCTTTCCGCTCTGCCAGGGCTTTGACCAAGGCATTGGAAATGGAAACGACTTGCAACGAAGAGTCCTCGTCGACCTTCCAAAGCTTGAGCAAATGCTTGCTGGCCGCCAACGACCATTTCTTTTGGTACTCGTCCGTCGTCGTCAGTTCGACGAAACGATCCGTATAGATGACCGCATCCACATAGTCGTCTTTCCAGGCCGCGCTCTTGGGAGGATTGAATTTTCTGCGCTCGAGATCTTTTTGGCGGGCCTCCGCCTCGCTCGCTACGGCCCGTTCCAAGGGAGAAGGACCCTTCAGGCGATTCATCGTCTGGATTCCTAGGAAAAGTACCAGCATTCCGATAAAGGCCCCGAAGCCCACATGCTGAGCCCGTTCTTTACGTCGTTTCGCGCCGAGATCGATTTTCTGTGGTGCGGAAACTCCATCTACCTTCATCGCGAAAAGCTGTCCTTCGATGAGGCTCAACAGGCTTTCTTCGATGCCGGGTGTTTCTTTGCGCCAATCGGAAACCTTTGACGAGATCACTGAGGACGACTTTTCCAAAGAGACCATGATCTCTTTCACGAAAGCATGCTTTTTTCGCGCCATTTCAGACAGAAGCTCTTTTTCCGTCTGCTGGACCCGTTTTGCGGTTTCGAGCTTCAGATAAACGAGTTGCTCGTCCTCTTCCTTTTGCATTTTCACTTTGGTGGATTCCAGCTTCGACTTCAGCTGCAGAAGCTCGGCTTCCACTTCTCGAGATGCCGAATCTTTTTTGCGTTCAAGTTCCTTGTATTGATGGCTCAACTCTTCGAAAGCTCGCTTCTTTTTATCGAGTTCAGCGGACAAGCCAGATTTTTCTTTGTCCAAAGACTCAAGAGAGCTTGCGACCGCCTCTTTCTTGTCGGACAGCTCTTTATAACGAAGCACCAGCTCTTCGTTGTCCTTTTCCTGCGCACGAACGGAGGTTTCGAGTTCGTCCTTGCGCACGGCCAAGGATTTGGTTTCTTGCGTGAGAGAGGCATGCTCCGATCGAAGATCGGCCGTTTCCACCTCAAAACGTTCCTTTTCTTTCGCCAGGCGATCGCTCTGCTCAGTCGCTTCGGCGGCAAGCTTGTCCTTGTGCTCTTTCAGCTCGGCTGCCAGGCGCTCTTCGTGTGCCGCCGATTCCGCCTGCAAGCGCTTTGTTTGCTCGGCACTTTCGGAACGTAGTCGCTCCTCATGGGTTGTGCTCTCATCAGAAATCTGTTGCTGATGAGCGGTGATTTCAGACGAGATCTTCTCGCGGTGTTCCTGGGCTTCGAGCGTCAGCCGATCGGCTTGGGCTTTTGCTTCAGAAGAGATCTTTTCTTGATGGACGGACTTTTCCTCCGCCATTTGGTCTTCATGAGCGGTTCTTTCGCGAAGCAGTCTTTCCTCGTGAAGACGGGACTCCTCGCGAATGCGATCTTCAAGCTCCTTTTGGGAAAGGGCCATGCTTTCTTTGATCTCGGCGATCAGTTGCTCTTCTTTACGGGCCAGAGCCGCTTCGGCCTCTTGCTGACGATGCTCTTTCAACAGACGGGCCTGAGCCTCGGCTTCACGCAAAAGAACGTCACATTCTTTCCGGGTCCGGGACCGGATATCCGAGGTCGATGTATTGGTTTGACGCCGAATCTCGTCGCAGGACTTGCGCGTCTTTTCAAGAAGCTCTTCGGCTTCTTTCTTGGCATCGGAATAGGCCTCTTCGGCCGAGCGATAGGCCTCTTGCATCCGCTGATGATAGAAATTCTCGGCGTCTTTTTGCGTGTTTTCAGCTCGCTCGTAAATCTCTTGAACTTTGTGTTCGGCCTCCAACCGCGCCATCCGAAGAATCTCTTCGGCCTCTCGCTTGGCATCCTGTAAGAGCCTGTTGATTTCGATATGCTGAGAGGGAGACTTCGGCTTCGCAGCGACAGGAGCCGGTTGCGACAATGGCGCGATCACAGGTTCCGGTGATGGCGTCGATCGAGCGTTCATGCTCGGTGCGGGTTCGAAAGACGGAAACGAAGGAGCCTCATAAGCCGGCTCTGGTTCCGGGACCGGTGTCGGAGCAGGAGCTTCTTTCTTAGGAGGCGCAAAGATCACGGTTTCCGCATGATCTAAAGGCTCGTCGACCACACTTTCAGGCTCCTCGGGAGGAGGCGCGATCGGTGCGATGACTTCCAATTCCGCCAATAAAGAAATCCCGGTGGAAGCACCGACGCTCACTTTGTCCGTGGGAAATAGCACATGCGGGGCATGGGGAACCAACCTCGCCCCATTGATGAAAGTTCCGTTTGAAGATCCCAGATCTTCAATCCAAACCTCTTCCCCTCGCACCCACAAAGTGACGTGTTTCCGAGAAATATCGTGATGAGAAATCGACAGAAGACAATCCGGATTGCGACCGACAATAACGGAATCGACCTCGAAGCTTTTCTTCGAGGTCTGTCTTTCCGTTACCACCGTCACATGAAGGATTTTCTTCGCTCCGCTCATGCGGGATTCGCCTTAAGAGGCTTTGACTTTCCGTAAGTCATCGAGCCCTCTCGTTCGGTTGTGGCGAGCCACCTCGGCATTGACGGATTCTTCGGCCAAGGCCTCGACAGGATCGCGATGTTCGTCGAAGGGACGATCCTCTGAGGCGTAGTCGTTGTTATCACTGCGGTACCACAGCAGATCAAGGCTGCTTTCCATCCGGTCGACCAGAGAAACGTAAACACGCTCCGGAGACATGATGACGTTCAGGATATGCGCCGCCAACGAGAAGACGATCCCTGCGATCGAGGTCTTCATCGCATACGAGATCTCATACAGGAAGCGGTCCATCACATTTTTTGTGTTTTCGATATCCTGCAGGTTCATCCCGCCGCCCAGCTCTTGAAGTCCGCCCGCGATCCCCACGAAAGTCCCGAGGATCCCCGCGACCACGAAAAGGCCAGGAAGGATCGCGATGAAATCGTTCATCGCCGTCATCGGAAGAACGCCGAAGATGCGGTTAAAACAAGGGTTATGATGCAAGGTCGCCCGGGTGATCTGCTGAAGCTTCGGCGTCTCCTTGGTCCATTTGAGGAATTTGATCTGTTTGAGCAGATCCTTCACCAACCAAGCACATCCCTGCTTGACCAGGAAAACCCGGTCCCACATGGACATCACGTTATCACCACGACGACGATGCAGACGGTCCCGCAAAGCGAAAGCCTCGTAGTAGGTCTTTTCAAGCATTCGCTTGCTCAAAACATAAAATGAAACGTTCGACCCCGCCTGAGGCTGCTGAGTCTCGACGTAGTTGTTCACGCGCTTTTCAAACTCGCGAGCGAACCACTCGTGCCGGCGAACCGTGTACCAGATCATGGCGCGGAAAAACGCCGCTGTCAGGAACACGACTCCCATCACATAGGGCAACGTCATGATAAAGTATTCGGTGAAGACCTTGATTGACATACTCGACCCCTACTTCCCATCCATACTGAAACGGACGATGACCCGCTGAGCTTTTTTGCAGTCGTTCTGCTTACAAAACTCGGCAGCCGTCGCCACATTCCGATTTTTAACATTCATAACTTCAAGAAAACTTCGGCCCGAGACCTTCATCAAAGAGAGCAGCTCTTTTTGATGCCGATCCGGATTTTTCTCGTCGATCAAATGCCCGAAGATCGCATTTGCCCGGCGGTAACTAAGATCCATATTGTATTTCAAAGCCGTCTTATCCTCGGGCTTCGAGCTGTTCGGATCGATGAAACGCCCTTGATAAGTCGGCGATGCGAACCCAACGATTTCAACCGCCGAGATCTTTTTTGCGACTTTCGGGTTTCCGAAGAGCGACTGCGAATAGACCGGCATCGCCTTTTCGAGGACTTTTCTCATCTCGGGTTTGATGTTCGCGGAGTCGCTTTCAAAGTAAGCGTCACCGAAATCGAGAATGACTTCTCCAGTCTGTACATCGACATCGGCTTTGACGCCGACTTTCGCGAATCCACGCTGGATCTCGCGGGCGACTTCACGACGGGCATCCATTTCCTCTTTCGCCTTGGCCAGCGCCCCCTCGGTGTCACGCAACCGCCCTTGCAGGCCAGCCAGTCGTCCATGAAGGTCTTTTTCCTTCTGGGCGGCGGCGGCTCGGAACTGCCCCTCTCGAGCAGCTCGCTCGGCAGCGCCGAGCTTCAGTTTCTTCATTTCACCATCGAAAGCGGCTTTGTCGCGAGCTTTCTCAGCCGCATATCCCGCCTGCAATGCACCGATCTGCCCACGCAGCCCAGCCGCATCTTTTGCACTTTGATCCAAGGCCCCTTTGAGGTCACGAGCCATAGCCTGCGACGCCTGCAACTGCCCTTGAGTCTCGGCCAGGTTAGACCGTGTGGAATCGAGGCTTGTCTTGGTTTCATCCAAAGTCGTCTGAGTGGAAGCAAGTTCACGCCCCAGCTCGTTGATTTTCTGATTGCCCGCCATGATCTGGCCCTCGAACCGTTGGTTCGCAGCCTGCAAAGCACTGACCTGTTCGGCATTTTCGTCTTTCAGTTTTTTCATTCGCAGATCGTAGGCTTTTTTGGTCAGCTTGTTCGCTTTGTAGGCCTTCTGCAAATCCTGCATGTTCTTTTTAAGCGCCGTCTCTGACGCCATGATCTTGCGCTCGTTGTCTTCGAGTTTGCGCTTTTTCATCGCGACGTCTTGCTCGAGGCCTGCGATCTCTTGTTTCTGCTGTCCGATTTCCTCGATCTGTTCGTCGATGACTTCGCCACGGGAAATGATCCGCGACTTGGCGACCTTGTTGGCATTCAAGACGTTACGAACCATCTGCTGATATTTGTTGAGGGCCTTGGCTTTGCGCTCGTTTTCAAGCGAGGCTTGGGCCAAACGGGTCTTTTCGTCTTTGGCTTCCTCTTCCAGAAGAGTCAGCTTGTCCATCAGCTCTTGATACTCTTGAACCTCGTCTTTGGGAGCTTCCTTCTGCATGTAGTTCGTCTTGACCGACTCGTACATTTTGAGCTGGTTTTCGAGCTCTTCCACTTTCATGGTGAGCTTTTGATTTTCGACCTGTCCTTTGAGTGCGTCCGTCCCCGTTCTCAGGCTCGCGGTCACGTAAAGCAGCAGGAAAATCGCACTAAGCCCCAGGAACAAGTCCGAATAGGACGTCCAAAAGCTATCATTGCCATGTGAGCTCTTGTTCTTATCGTAGTCAAACGCCATGTAATGATCCCCGTCTCCATGACCTAAATCGGGTGCTTTTAAAGCTGTCTTAAATGTCAACGATACTGTCGATCCGTTTGACACTGGACGGGGCACAACACCTCGTCTTTGAAGAGCGTCTCACTTGCCAAACAAAGGTCGAAAGTCGTATGCAGAAAGGCTCAGGAGGTCCTCATGGATCAACAACGCTTCTCTCAGTTTGTCCTCACCCTGCTCTTGATTTTGCCTCTGTGGGGCTGCCAAAGCGCCATCGAGAAGGCCGCCAGAAACACTGGCTACTCGGCTTATGAGCTGATCGGCATCGAAAAGCGGGACCTGCTAAAAAGTCGGGTCAGCAAAGCCCGCTCCGAGCAGAAAGAAGCTTCTGAAAATTTCGAAAGCGCACTCGATCGGCTGAAAGCCCTCACCGCTTTCGATGGTGGAAATCTGGAACGACAGTATAAATCCCTGCAGTCAGCCTACGACCGATCCGCAGAACAGGCGGGCCATGTTCGTCAGAGCATCGAAAAAGTGGAAACCGTGGCGGCGGATCTGTACGAAGAATGGGAAAAGGAAATCGCCGAGATTCAGACAGCTTCGCTGAAAAGCTCGAGCCAGCAAAAACTGCGAGACACCAAGAAAAAGTCGGACTCGTTGGTGGCCGCGCTCAAGAAGTCGGAAAAATCCATGACGCCCGTCCTTGCCAAACTCAAAGATCAGGTGCTTTTCCTGAAACACAATCTCAATGCACAAGCCGTGGGTTCACTCAAAGGCGAATCCGTCCGCATCCAAGGAGATATCGAAAAACTGCTCAAGGAAATGAATCAGTCCATCTCGGAAGCCGATCGTTTCATCAAAGAAATCGAGACCAACTGATCATGGCGGCCGAACACCACGCCGTCTTCGACGCTCTCGAAATGACCCGGCTGCGGGAGGCGACTTTCGATACGGCATTGGAGTCATCAAAAGATCGACTGACCTGCGTCTTCTTTTGGGGGCATGACTGCCCCAACTGCGAAGTTGCAAAAAGGATGCTTCTCGCGGACGTCGATCCCGTGAAAGAACTGAAGCTCACCTGGTATCACGTCAACACCTATGAGGATTCTGAACTGGGAACCCGCTTTGGGCTGTTCGGCATCCCCACTTTTTTGTTCTTCCATCAAGGAAAAAAGCTCGGAAAAATCACTCCTTTTCCTGGAATCGATCCCTTTCTGGCAGCCTTGCGAGAGCTCCGGACGAAGTATCCGGCATAGACGCCCGACGCAAGCCATGACGAGCCCGAAGAATTGTTCTATTCTCTTTGAGCTTAGGCACTTCTCTTGCTTGATGGGCGTCGCATGATGAACATGACTCTTGAAAATTCAGATTCGATCCTGCGCGAACGTTTCGGCCTGTCCGGTTTTCGCCGAGGCCAGAACGAGATCCTCACCTCCGTCCTTCAAGGGAACGACGTCTTGGCCGTTCTTCCCACGGGTGGTGGGAAGTCCCTTTGCTATCAATACCCGGCCGTTCTGAAAAACGAACTGGTCATCGTGATCTCGCCTCTGATCGCCTTGATGAAAGATCAGGTCTCGGCTCTTCGGCAACGGGGAATTCCCGCCGGGTGTCTGCACTCTGGACAAAAAGAGGCTGAGAAACGCGAGATCTTCCAACAGATCGAAAAGGGCGGAACCTTTATCTTGTATCTGTCCCCTGAGCGCGCCCAAAAAGAAGGATTCCAACGCTGGGTTCGCCAGCGAAAAATTGCTCTCTTTGCCATCGACGAGGCCCACTGCGTTTCTCAATGGGGTCATGATTTCCGCGAAGAGTATTCCCAACTGGGTCTGCTCAAACAGCTTCGCCCCGATGTTCCTGTTCTCTCCCTAACAGCATCAGCGACACCTTTGGTGCTCAGAGATATCTCGAAGCAGCTTCAATTGAAAACCCCGCAAAAACACGTTCACGGGTTCTATCGTCCGAATCTGTATTACCAGGTCGAAACCTGCACCGATGACGACAGCAAGATGGAACTCCTCGTACAAAGCCTGAAGCAGTTCCCCACAGGGCGTGTGATCGTCTACTGCGGCACACGGAAAAAGACCGAGGAAATCGCCGCTTCGCTCGAACGCTCCTTCGCGGGTGTCGGCTTTTACCATGCGGGTCTTTCCAACGAAAATCGCAACCAAACTCAGGATGCCTATGCCCGAGGGGATCTTCGCATTCTCGTCGCCACGAATGCCTTTGGGATGGGAATCGACCATCCGGACGTGCGACTGGTCGTGCATTTTCAGATGCCCGCGAATATCGATTCTCTCTACCAAGAGATGGGTCGGGCCGGTCGGGATGGACAACAGTCCACCTGCCTGATGCTGTACGCCCGACGGGACAAAGGACTTCAATCCTACTTTATCCAACAGTCCGAAGCCTCCTCAGCCATCAAGAGTTCGCGTTGGAACACGCTCGATGCCTTGGTCGCTTATGCCGAAGGCAGTGAGTGCAGACATGCGGAAATCCTCACCTACTATCAGGATTCTCAAAGGATCGAACGTTGCGGGCATTGCGACTCTTGCGATCCTCGCTCTGAACGCCGGGTGCAAAAGCCGGTGCGAACGACCATCGCCTCGATCGCTCAGGGCATCGCCAAACCGAAAAAGGCCAAAGGCATTTCCAATTCGGAAGTGCTATCTCCGGATCAACAACTGATTTTCGATGAGCTCAGAAAATGGCGAAAAGACAAAGCCAAGGAACTCGATGTCCCGGCTTTCGTCGTTCTCGGGGATCGCAGTCTCAGGGATTTGGCGGTCAAAAAACCAGAAGGCCTGTCAGGCCTTCTCGAGATCTATGGACTTGGTGAAAACAAAGTCGAACGATTCGGAGACGAGATTCTCAGTGTCCTTACTTATGGTCACGGACCACAGGACTGAACAACGGCGCATCCAGATTGACGATTCCGATCGGATTGCCTTCGAAATCCATCGACAGTTGCAACCGGGCTTGGAACTCTTCTTGGGAGGAGCTGACCTCGCGCAAACGGGCCACCACGGCCTCACGATTGATCGGAAGATGTTTGTAATCCACTTCGCAGCTTGAGCCCACGCAAGTCGCTTTGCCGAACTCGCCTTTCAGACTGAGAAGCTCCCCTGCAGAGTCTTTTCCATCCAACACGATGGTCACGGCCTCGCCGGTCAGTTCGATTGGCAAAATATAGCTGATGCGCAAAGAGCCGTTCCAGCGCTCCACTTGGACATCCGACATTTCAAAATTTGCGTAAGGACTCAGCCGAGGATTGTCTGTTGGAACCGTGTAAGAGGCCGCCCATGCGGACATGCTCAGCAAAAGCCCCAAACTCGTCGCTGCAAAAGCTCTCAGGCACTTCATTCATTCCTCCCAGGCCGGACATAACAAGTTGCCCGTCCCTTTCCTTGTCGCAGAATATATCCCTTCTTGACAAGGTCGTCGAGGTCCCGAAAGGCCGTCATGGTGGAAACATGAAAAAACGACCTGTATTCCTTGATCACCCAGACATCGCGGCGTTCCAGCTCCTTGAGAGCCTTGTGCTGGCGAAAGCTCAGATCCAATGGAATGCGATCCGGTTCCTGAACAAAGGATTCTTCCTGAGGTCTCAAGGACAGATCCATCCAAACTAGACCTGGGGGCAGCCGCCATCCTTCTTCAGAGTTTTCGAGCCAATCCCCCCGTTCACCGAGGAGACGACGCAAAGAGGATAGGGCTCCGTAAACCAAAGAATCATGCCGGAGAGGATCGTATTCATAACCCCAAACCGTTTCGACCAACCCCTGTTTTCCGACGAAACCTTTCATCAGTTTGGTCACGAGCCGCAGAACCAAAGCTCCGATCCCCTCGCGCAAAGCCTGAACGCCATTCTGATCCACCAGCACCAGAGCGACCTCTGGTGCTCCAACCACAATAGCCTTGGCCCCGAAAGGAATCTTGCGCGTTCGTGCCCAAAGGCCCCAGTAGCCCTTTTGCGCCATTTCCCGAAGCGCCTGTTCCGGATGGCTCAAAGCGGTTTTCAGCAGATCATGAAGCGGATCTTCTCCGGGAGCGGTCATGGCCTCTTCCGTCCACCCGCGCCGCGAAAGCATCTGACGGTTCAGACGGTCTGAACGCCGAGTGCTCAAAGACAAAAGCCTTTCTTTCTTTTCCAAAGGAAGTTCCGCGCCCAAAAGCTCCGTTTCAACTTTGATCTCGAGACCCAGCACCCGGATTTCGTAAATCTGATCGGCCAGTCGATTCAACGCTCGACGAGCGGATCGCAGAAAGTGACCGCAATCCGCAGCCCTCCCCTGATGGTAGGCAACCTCGGCCAACCTCAGGAGCAATCTCATTTCCTGGTGGCGATTTTCAAACGAGTAAATCCGCGTGGACTCGAGATCGAGAAGCTGACGGGCTCGTCCCCAATCCCCTCTCAAGATCCATTGCCGAGCCAGCTCCAAAGACAAATCCGCATGAGCGTACGCATCCTCGGCCTTGCGAGAACCCCTCGCCGTTTCGAGTTCTTCGATCATTCCCAGAGGACGGAATCCCGCCTCGGCCTCGTAAAGGAGTTTTGAGATTCGAATCATCTCGTCGAGAGTCTGATTGCCGCGCTCTTGGCAGGCCTTTCGCGCCTGTTCAAGCCAACGGAAACCCACCGACAACTTTCCCCGCTGAACCAGGGAGTGACCTAAAAGATCGCTCGCCAACAAACGAATATAAGGATTTTCCTCAAGAAGGGCCGCATCCAAAGCCCGCTTCGCCCAAAGAGACGACTTTCGAAAATCTCCGGTGAAATAGAAATAAAAAGCAAAGCTTTGGCGCACGAAGGGATCCGAAACGGCGTTCTCTTTTTTGAATTCGAGCAACCACACTTTGGCCGCTTTGAAGCGCGAGATCCTTGTCGCTGAAATCACCAAAGCGAAACGCGCTCGTCGCTGAAACTTTTCCGACAGCGAATCCTTTCGCAAGCGCCACAAACTCACGGCTTCGTCCATTCGCCCCAAAAAAGCGAGCGAAGCAATCAAGGCGGCGGTTTCTTCCGGGGTCTTTCCAGGAGATGGGATCTTTTCGACCAGTGCGGCGTAGAAGCCATCCTCAAAGTCCGTCCATGGACCTTGGGATGGAGATTTTTTTTCCGAGGAAGTGGGGCTTGAGCTCATGTTACGCCGAATAACTCAGTTTTTTCAAAGGTTTATTGAATCATATCAAATCGTACCATATTTTCTCGCTGCCTGCAGGAGATTTCTTTCGAGGCTTCGACGATTCTCGAACTCAGGAGGACTTATGTGGAAATACCTCAAAGCATTCGGACTGGCGACTCTCCTGATGGGAAGCACCTTCGGATGCAGCTACGACATCGACAAGACCGGCGGCCTGCAAGGGGCGTTCAGTGGTCCCGGCGCGGTTCTGGATTTCAATTCTGTCTTCCAAGGCGTCATCCGACCGAAATGCGCGACTTGCCACTCGGCCGCGCAAGGAAATCGTGGCGGTGTGAATCTGGAAACTTACGAAAATGTTTTCGCGAATCGGGCAGCCGTTCAATCCGCCGTTCAAGGAGGCTTCATGCCACCACGGTCGGCCGCCAGCCTGAGTGCCGAAGAAAAAGCCTTCTTATTGTCTTGGCTCTCGGCCGGAGCTCCTCGCAATGCCGCAGCCGGCGGAGGCGCTCCGGGTAGTGGGGCTCCAGGAACAACCCCCAATCCCGGCCCAACCCCAACACCTCCCCCAGGAGACGACTGCCGAAAAGGCGATGACGACGATGATGATAACGATTGCATCCAACAAGGAGAACCCGCGCCAGCCCCGACTCCAGACGCCATCAACTTTGCAATGGTCTATGAACAGGTCTTCGCCCCCCGCTGCGTCTCCTGTCACGGAGAACGAGGCGGCGTGAATCTGGAAACCTACGACAATGTCTTTGCGAACCGACAAGCCATCGTCGATGCCGTGGACGGCGGCTTCATGCCTCCGCGCTCTCGTGGCCCTCTGACCCCAGAACAAAAAGAACTTTTGATGCGATGGATTCAATCCGGAGCGCCTTTTTCAAACCCATAGACCAAAGGAGGTCTTATGTTTCGCACTTTTCCGATTCTGTTGTTGATGATGACTCATCCTGCGCTGGCCGCAAAAGCCGAAGCTCTTGGATTCCGCCCGGCCTCTGCCAGCGAAGTTCAATTCGAAGCCGTCGGACGACCGAGCCTTCTGAAAATCAAAGGTCATGGAGCCAAACTCCTGGGTGACCTGAAGATCGAAAATCAAACCGCCTCGGGTTCCTTCGAGATTCAATTGAATGACCTTGATACCGGAATCGATCTCAGAAACCGCCACATGAAAGAGAACTATCTGAAAACCGCCGAGTTCCCAAAGGCCGTCCTTGAACTGGATCCGATTCAACTTCCTGCCGATTGGGCTCCGGGAAAAAATCTATCGACGCCCTTCAAAGGCAAATTGACCTTGAAAGGGAAAACGAAACCGATCACGGGTGAGTTCAAAATCCAAGGTCCGAACCTTGCGACCGAAGCGAACTTCACCATTCAACTCAGTGACTTCGATGTCGGTGTTCCAAAGTACATGGGCATCACCGTCGCGGACACGGTCAACGCCAGCGTCAAAATCCCCTCTTTCGAAAGGAAGTGATCATGAAAGCCCTCTTCATTTTGTTTCTTCTTGTGATCCTGAAGCCGCAAACGGGAGAGGCTTATCCTGATCTCATCCGACATCACTATGTGAACTGCACCGCCTGTCATGTGGCTTCGACGGGCGGTGGCCTTGTGAATCTTTATGGCCGTTCGATGTCCCGAGAGCTTTTGTCGGCCTCGGGCGGAGAACGCGAAGCCGAATTCCTGCACGGAGTCCTGCCCGAGAGCGCGGTGAAAGAATGGCTGCTCATCGGAGGAAATATCCGCGTCTTGCAACTGCACAAAGAGAGTCCCGACAGGAAAACCGGCACGACGATTCCGATGCAAGCAGGAATCGAAATCGGCCTCATTGGTGAAAAGCTGGGTGCCGTCGCCTTCATCGGACAGCCGGAACGCAACACCCGTCAGGTTCGGGCGGTTTCACCCCGTTATTACGGACTCTGGAAACCGACCGAGGAACTCGCCTTCCGCGCCGGAAAATTCACCCCGGCCTTTGGACTGAACGTGCCTTATCACACTCTCACGACCCGACAAGGACTGGGCTTTGCGGCGGGTCAAGAGCGGGAAGCTGTCGAAGGCGTGTGGAGCGGCGAGATCTGGAATGTCGCCGCCTCGGCATCACAAACACCCACGATCATGCCTCTGGCCCGTCGTGAAAATTTGGTCACCGCGCAAGTCCATCGCACCTTCAACGACTCTCATCGCGTTGGCGTGAGCTATCTCAAAGGATCTGGTTTCACCGAACAACGGGAAGCCGTCGGTGTGCACGGCGTCTTCGGGTTCAACGAAAAGTGGGCTTATCTGACCGAGTTCGACTATCAAAAACGGAGCTCACTGACGGCCCCCTCACAAAGTGGACTCTTTCACTTCAGTCAGCTGATCTGGGAAGCGAAAAAAGGGTGGCACCTTTACCTGCTCGAAGAGTACTCGAAATCCAATGTCTCGGACTCGTCGACCTTGATGAACTCTTATGGGCCGGGCCTCCGCTACTTCCCCCGCCCGCATATCGAACTCGATGCAGTCTGGCTCAAAAAACGAACGGCCATCGTGGCCGACCGTTACGACGACTACGCCTGGCTGATGTTTCACTACTATTTCTAAACCAGACCTAAGACCCGTCGAATTTGGCCGATAAAACGTCGAATAGACACATGGTTGTTGTGTAAATCCGGCATTCGGAACTCCTTTCGCAAGAGAGGAGTTTCGGGTTCCGCAAAAGCGAGATGGGGAAATCCGATCTCGCTTTTTGCATTTTTGGGACCAGGCTGAGAGGGCTCACAGAGCCTGCTCAGAAAACAAAAAGCCTGAGACGAGATCGCCTCAGGCTTTTTGTTTTCTGATTTGTTGGACGCTTAGAGCATGATTTTTTCGTAGAGGTACTTCTCAAGCTCGGTCAATGCGCCTTCGCGACGGAAGTTTTCTGGATTGATGACTCCA
>JAHBUU010000130.1 GCA_019637895.1 Pseudobdellovibrionaceae bacterium
TCCGAAAGAATCACCAATGTAAACTCGTGTCTCCTCGGCTTGGGCAGTGGCTCCAGATTTCAGATCGGATGGGGGGAATGGGATGGGCAATCTGGATGCGAGTTTTGGATTGGCGCGAGCTTGCGAATGCAAGCGAGTGCCAAGACAAGTGTCTGAGACAGCCAGTTTGCCCATCCCATTCCCCCCATCCGATCTGAAACCGGGTCAGCAAGCAACAAGCCGAGGAACCGAGACGATCTCAGGAGGGAAGTTGGGGAAGGAAGGCGTCTGCGTCTTCGCCCCACATGGCAGCGGCTTCGACCAAGCCCTTTTGGACTGAGTGAAATGAGTCGGAGCTTTGGAGCTTCTCCTCGCCGAAGCGGCTTCGGAGGGCTTCTCGAATCAGGGGAACTTTTGCTGTTCCACCTGTCAGGCAGACCAAATCCACGCCTTCGGCCTCAAGACCTGCTTTTTCCAATGCTCGATCGAGAGCCGCAAAAATTTGATCTCGGACCGGGACGGCCCAAGATTCGAAATCTTTTTTGAAAAGTCTCTCCCGAACACTAACGCCCGGCTCGTCAAAGACGAAATCCATCGCGGGTTCTGTCGACAGTTGTCGTTTCGCTGCTTCGATGGACTCAAAAAACGAAAAGATCAGTTGCTCTTCGACCAAGGCCAAAAGCCTTTCGACGTCTTGTTGGTCCTTCGCCGAAAGCGCGCACTGACGAACGGTTCGAATGAACTCGAAGGTCTCTTTTTCTTTGAGATGAACGATATGGGCCGGGTGTTGAAGTCTTTCGGACACCGAAGGGGGCATTGTCAGGACATTGGAACCCAGAGGCAAGCGGTAGCGGCTCTTCGCTCCGAAGTGGACACTCAGTTTTTCCTTCATGAAAACGGAATCCAGGGCGTCTCCGGCCAGAGGACATCCTTCGATGGCCAGCACGTCTTCCGTTCGGAAAGGGCGATCCGAAATTTTCAACAAAGTGAAATCCGAAGTTCCCCCGCCGAAGTCGCCGACGAGAACGACTTTTTCTTCGGTCATGCGAGAGCGAATGTCGAAGGCCGCACCCAAGGGTTCCGGGAGAAAATGTATTTCCTCGAAGCCAGCGAACTCCGCGGCCTTCAGCATTCGGTGCCGGGCAAAACCGTCTTGGACAGCATCCATCGAATATCGAGCCGGTCTTCCGAGCAGAACGGATTTGATTTCCTGCCCGAGAGCAGCTTCCGATCGTTTGCGAATTTCGAGCAGAAAAAGTCCGACCAGTTTTTCCAAGGGCATGATGCGATTGCCGATGACGGTTCCCAGATAGCCACGGTTGGGGAGGTGCGCTTTGAAAGATCGAAAAAGACGCCCTTCCATTTCATTTTCCAAATAGTGAGAAATCGCTTCGGCACCGTAGTAACAGGAGTTCTCGTGAGGGAAATACAGAAGGCTCCGGAACAAGGTCGGGTCAGCGGCCTTTGGGTCCAGTGGCAGGGCGGAAATTTTTTTGTCCGGGGTCCAGACACCGGCCAACGAGTTGGTGGTCCCAAAATCCACGGCAAGAATCGGATGGTCTCTCATTCGAAAGCTCTCTTCTGATAAGGTCCTCCAGAATAAATGAAAGGACGGTTTCTTCGTAAACAAAATACCGTTCCCTTCTTAGGTCGAGTCGCAGTGGAATCCGCTCTCGGCAAAGATTTCCGGGCCTCATGTCTTGGTTACGGAATGGAAACGCTCTCTGGTTGACTCCAAAATAGGGCCCCTTCAACCTGAAAGTGTTGTTTGATTGCGACAGTAGATTACACAAAGGACGTGTTTGATGACGACGTTTCGCGCCGCCGTTTTGGCATTGCCTCTTTTCGCCGTGACCGCCTGTATGACGAGCGGAAAGAAAGACCAATATGTCGAAGGAAAAGATATCTGGACGAAACCTCGGATCCCGCATGCCGCTGATCGGACGCCGACGTCTTCCACGAACTACATCGCCGAAATCGAAAGCGCTCGCGGAGGAAAGATCGGGAGCGTGATCGCTGGACACGACATCACCGACGCCAAGGCCAAGATGGAGAAAATCTTCGAATTTGCTCGAACGAATCCCCATGAGTTCTTCGCACAACTTCGCCGGGAGCGTCCGATCCTGTCGACCAAGGGTGCACAAGGAAAAGTTCTCGGGAAAGCCGTGAACATTCCGAACATCTTCCTTGTCACTCGGTATGCCGACGTCAAAGAAGTTCTTGATCACAATACCGCCTTTTCCGTGAAGCCTTATGCGGCGATCATGGATGCGACGGTTGGAAGTCCCTATATGTTGGGCCGCGAACAGACATCGGCGAACGAAGAAAAGCCGGGTATGCGCCGGGCTCTTCACGGCAAAAATGATCTGGTCCGAGTTCGGGCCATCATCAAAAGTCTCGCTCAACGGGCAATTACCGAAGGTTCGAAAGACGGTGAAATCGACGTGGTGAAATCCATCACTCGTTCCGTTCCGCTCGGTTTGAACGAAGAGTATTTTGGTTTCAATGGTCCTTCCCGCGAGGCCTCGGCTCGTTGGTCGCGGGCCACTCAGCATGCGTTCTTCCATAACCCCTTCCGTGACGAAAAGGTGAACAAAGCCTCGGTTCAAGCCGGAAAAGAAATGCGTGAGTTCATCAGCGGAGTTCTAGTTCCTCAGCGTCGTCAAGAGCTGGCAAATGGACGACCGGCGAACGATACAGTTTCCCAGGTTCTCAAGATGTCCCACATCCACACGCAGTTCGGTTTGTCGGATGATCGGATTGTCGCGAACATCATCGGTCTTTTAGTGGGATCGGTTGAAACGACCTCGGCTGCCATTGCCCAGTCCCTGCAGTTCCTGATGGAAAACCCCGGCATCTTGGCCGAAGCGCAGCGAGCCGCTCAAGAGGGTGATGATGTTCGGTTCTCGAAAATCGTTTGGGAAGCGCTCCGATTTGACATGGTCAATCCTTGGTTGGGCCGATACTCGGAAGAGGACTATGTCCTTGCTCGTGGAACCGATCGTGAAACCTTGATTCCAAAAGGCTCCTTGGTTCTGGCCTCGACGGAGTCGGCGATGTGGGACGAAGAGGTTTTCCCTCAGTCTTCGTCTTTCGTAATCAATCGTGATCAGAGCAAATTCATGCACTTGGGCTACGGTTATCACCGCTGCTTGGGTGACGACGTGAGTTTGGTGATGGTACCGGAAACGATCAAACAAATCCTTTTGCTCAAAAACATCCGCAAAGCCAATGGAAAGTCCAAGATCGATCAGGATGAAGGACCTTTCCCTGAAAGTTATGTCCTCGCCTATGACCAAGAAAAACCGAATGTGGTTCCTGAATCGGCTGCACAGCGAGTGCGTTCCGCCGCCAAGGCCATGGGGTTGGAAGTGTGGGCGACTGGAAAGCTGACGACGATGCCAGAGCGCCGTGTGGCCATTCAATCCTTGAAACAATTGTCTCAGACCAAAGTGGTTCCGCGCCGAGAAGCGATCGATAAGTTGCCTCCGATCGTCACCAAGGCGGTCGAGGCTTTCACTGATGCGGAAAGGCAGAATGCCTGCGCCGAAATGAACCCGAAATCGAAAGAGGTCTTCCCGAATCCCGTAGATCGTAACAACTACTGTGCGGTCAATATGGGTTTCCGCTCTTGTTATTTCATCGAGCGGTTGGTCGCAGGACAAAGCGCCTTCACGTCCTACTATCACTGCGCTTACGGCAAGAATTTGCTGTCGGCTCGTGAACGCGACGATTTCAAACAGCAAATGAAGCATTTGGATCAGTTCTACTTCTTGAATCTCGAGGAAGGACCTGTGAAATGATGAATTCAAAGATCACTGGCTACCTGGTTCTGGCGTCGGCGGCCGTCTTGTGCACGACTTCCTATCTGGGATGTTCACACTTTTCTTCGTACCGAGCTCCATCGAGCACGGGTTACGGTGTTCCTCTGGTGAGTGTGCCTCAGGAGGTGAGGGAGCTTGCTGAGCATGATGCGAAAATGTACGGGGGAACCGTTCATTTTCCAGAGGGACTGACCAAAGAGGAAGCCCTTGATCTTTGGCATTTGACCGAGGGAAGCGATGTTTTCCCTCTGGCCTGGTTCATGCGGATGAACAGTGAGTTCTCTCATGTGAAGGGAACGAAGCTGCATGAGTCCTTGGACCGCAAATTCGGAGTCGTCAAAGAATCCGCCCCATTCAAGGCCATCTCGCCTTATCCCTTTCCTTGGGTCGGTGTTTCCGCCGCTTGGAGCGAAGAACATCCTCTGCAGACAGATGTTCGTTTGGGTCACCGACAAACGGTCGAAGACGTCATGGGGATCCGTGAACTTGATGGTGGTCGTCAATCGATCGCGATGGTGGGCGTGAACTGTTCTTTCTGTCACTCGAATGCCATCACCGTCGGTCAAACGACGCATCTGTTGGATGGAGCTCCGAATATGTTGAATATTCGTGGGTTCTTCCAGGATATGTTCGCCTCTTCCGCCAAGACGATGTTGACCGAAGATCTGCTTGCCCAGTTCCTGCAAGACTCCAAAGTGGCCGGGAATACTCGCGAGATCGCGGCCAAATTCGTTCGCTCGTTCAAAACCGAGATGGGACTGAACACCTGGAGCCAGCGTCGGATCGGTCCCGTGATCAACTTCTTGGACTCTGAATACTTCGAAGCGAAAAAGGCCAAGACTCTTCGTCAGGCGATGTACGAAAAACGAAACGTCGTCGAGAAGTATCTGACCAAGCTGTTGAAGATGACTTATGGCTTGAAAGAAGTGTCTCCGGAGCTACAACTGCGGATGAAATTCCTGGCGACTTCGATTGGAGTCGATCCAAGCCTGGCCGTGACTCCGGAAGGTTTTGCTCGAACGGATGCATTCGGGCGGATCGCGAATCTCGTGGCTCGAACCAAGAACCCGATTCCCTTGACCGCGACCTCGTCGGTTCCTCCGATGTGGAATATCGAGTACCGGGCCATGTTCCATTGGAACGCGAACACCAACTCGGTGGTGATGCGAAATCTGGGGCAGTCGTTCGGTCTCGGAGCTTTGCTCACGGGAACGAAAGCTTACGATCCTTTGGCTAAATTCGACTCAACGTCGAACTTGCACAACCTTCATCGCCTGGAAACTTTGCTGTACAAGATCCGTCTTCCGCGTTGGAAAGAAGATTTCAATGCGGGCTTGGACGTGAGTCTGCTGCAAGGAGGTTGTGAGACTTTCCACAACACCTGTGCGAAATGCCATATGCCAGAGACGGAACGGGTCGGCCCTCAGAATGCTTTGATCAACTATAAAATGCTGCCTCAGCATGTGGTCGGAACCGATGATTTGTACACCAAACAGCAAGCGGTTCCTGTCGAAGGACAGGCCTTCAAGGACGCCCTTTTTGGTTTCACGGGCGCCGTCCGCGATCGCTATTATCAGCGATATGACATCAGTCCCGAGCAGCAGGCCGAGTGGGAACGCCGGGATCTGCGTGGTCCTGAACTTTTCCGTGACACCGTTCTCGGGGAGTCGAGCCTGAAAGGGGTTTCTTCCTATATCAATATCGCTCCTCATCCGACTCCGGGATATCCGGCTCGTCATTTGGCGGGCGTTTGGGCGACAGCACCGTATCTTCATAACGGTTCGGTTCCAAATCTGTATGAGCTGCTGAAGCCCGCGCATCAGCGCTCGAAGATGTTCTTCGTCGGCAGCCGTCAGTACGATCAGGATAAATTGGGTTTCCGCAGCGACTTTGATAGCCTCCCTCAGATCGAAGATCTCGAAGGAAAAGCTCAGGCCTTGATCGATCACAAAGTCGGAATCCTGGGACGCATCAAGGGAATGAAGACCAAGCCACCGGAAAACATCTGGGAGGCCAAGGTTCAGATCGCCTGCGCGACTTATCCTGAGCGTTGCTTTGACATCACTCATCCAGGGAACAGCAACAAAGGTCACGAAGGTCCTCAGTTCGGAACGAACTTGAGCGATCGTCAAAAGCGTGAACTTGTCGAGTTTTTGAAAGTCTTAAGACCCGAGCCTGAGTATTCCTTGATCTCGAAACCGGTTTATCGTTGGGACGGCCTGCGCTGTCAAATCTTGTAAGGAGAAGTGTGATGAAACGTCTTTTCATGGTTTGCATCGGTGGCGCGGCTTTGGTTTCCTGCACGGCGACCCAACCACAGTCTTCCTTGCGGAACCCAAGCTCTTCGCGGAGTCCTCTATCGATGGTGAGCCCTGTCACCAATGAAACGTTTTGGAACGAGTACCAAGCGGCGAGCCCCGGTTTCGATCCGAAAGATCTGACCAACGCTGAATATCGAAACGGGGTTTTCTTTCGTTGGATCAAAGCCAACCCGGTTGCCGTCTATCGTGACCTTCGGGAAAAGAGCCCTGTTCTTTTCCTCGATCAGAATAAACAGAAGCTTCGCCGCGGTCTCGTTGGAGACCGTTTCGTCGTCTTGGCGACTTCGGCGGACATTCAATCCGTTTTGAACAACAAGGCACAGTTTCCTCTGGCGAAAGAGCACGAGTCGATCGTGCTCGGTGCTGGGCAGAAATTCACCGGCGTCACTGAAAACAAATGGATCTCGGCCTTCGCTACCCGTGATCGGGAGCGGATTCAGCAGGTGATTCAGCCTCTGATTGAGCAGGCGATCGAAGAGGGCTCTTATGTCGGTAAGGATGAGCATGGTCGTCTGTTCACGCGGATCGAATACGTCAGTCAATTGGGACGAAAAATCCCGTTCCTGATCAACGAAAAGATCTACGGAATCACCGGCTTCGAGATGAAGGAAGCCACCGAGCTTTCGCGAAGCCTTGCCGACGATTTGTTGTTGAATCCCGATAACAATCCCGTGATTGCCGAACGGGCAAAAAAAGCCTCCGAAATTCTGGATGCTTATCTGATCAATCTGCTCGATGGACGCATTCAGCCGCCAGCCGGAACGACCTTGGCCGACTTGCAAGCTCAGTTCCGCAGGGACGTGGGCAGTTCCCCGCGTCTGACCACGGCCGAACGAAAAAGTTTGGTCCGAATTCTTGCTGGAGTTTTCGCTGGGGTTGAGACCTCGCAAACCTCCGTCGCTCGCGCTCTTGAACAGCTGATGCTGCATGGTCAGCTCGACCGCGCTCAGCGCTTGGCCAGACAAAATGACGACGAGGGCCTTCGCCGGATGATGTACGAAGCCTTGCGCTTCGAGCCGGTTGCTCCCTATGCCATCCGGAAAGTGGCGACAGAGACCCGTCTTCCGAGTGGGGCCGTCTTGAGTCCGGGAATGATTGTCTTGGCGGGAACTCAATCCGCCATGTTCGACGAGAACGTGGTTTCCGATCCCTATTCGTTCCGTCCAGATCGTCCGTTCAAAGAGTTCTTGCATTTCCGTCGCTCGGGGATGGCTCAGATCCGTGACCAGGTGACCGAGATCGAAAGCCTCGAGATCCTGAAAGCCTTGCTCAAAAAGCAGGGGCTCCGTGCGGCGGAAGGTCACTTCGGCGAGATCGACGAACGTCGTCCGATCACTTCCAATATGATCAAGAAAGACAAATTCCGAATGTCTTTCCCAGAGCGTTGGGACCTGGTTTTCGATGCAGCGGCGTTGCGCCCGGGCCTCGAGATCTCGGATAAAGAGTACCCTTATGAAGACTATCTGATGAACTACGACCGAGAGTCCTTCCGTCTTTGCTTGGGAGGGATCAAGGAAAGTCTCGTGCGCAGCGATGAGGACGTCGTGACGTCCCGAGATCGCTTTTGGCACAATATGAGCGAGATCGGTCGCATCCTGAAACAGTCCCGCACGATCATCGGGAACATCGGTATCACCAAAATGAATCGCACTCGAGAGAATAAGCATCTGTTGTACTGCCGGATGCCGGCGACCTACAGAACTTGCGTCGAGACTCAGAAGTTCAAACTTCTTGATCCCGAAAGCTTGGAAACCCATCGGTCGCAGTATGCAAGCTGTCGTTCCAACCTGACCGATCTTGAGCAGAACTTTTATGAAAACATCTTTTTCAATCAGCCTCTCGATTCTTCTCGGTTGAATGCAAGCCAAGCGAAGCGTCCTCAAGATCCGTTCTTCTATTTCGAAGACCAGATCAAGTTCTACGATCGTTACCGCGCTCGCGAATCGATGATGAACCCGGCGGGCTATGTGATGGATAATCGTCAGATG
>JAHBUU010000131.1 GCA_019637895.1 Pseudobdellovibrionaceae bacterium
CGAAACGAAATTCCTGCCCGCCAACAGTCTCGATGCGAAACCCTTCGCTGGAGGGGGGCTTTTGGCGGTGCAAATGGATTCTCGTCGCTTGATTCCGAATCTCCCCAGTCGTCACATCGCTGAATATGAATACCTGACCCCGCTGGTGGTCTTTCCTGACGAGATCGTGAAATACGAAGAGTTCGCCATGCACAAGGTGGATGATCAGTTCGAGCGCTTCGTGAAAGAGGTTTCTGCCAAGACCGGTCGACATTTCACCACCGAGTTCGGCCTTGTGACTTCGGAAACGATGAATACCTATTACAAAGACGGACTCGACCTGTGGAAAGACATGCAGAAAAGCACCCGTCCAGGCGTCGTCTCTTGTTCGAAGGCGTTTTAATTAATTGAAGGTCCATTCCTCGAAGCCCAATTTGATGGCGGCTTCGAGGTTCGAGCGGTCGATCTCATAGACATTACTATTGCCCGTCGGTGCACCACAGACCTGGATGCGCATCTGTCCGTCGTTGCGTTTCGAGCTGGAATAAACCGGGATCTCGGCCAGGTCTTTTTTCATATCGGCCGGAGAGATTGGTTTTCCCTGATTGCACTGAAGACTGCCATCGGCTTTATGAACGAAGACTCGATCGGCGGCGGATGTCTTGGCCATAGGGTCCAGCTCCTTTTTCACCGGTGGAAGAGGCTCGCCTTTTTGTTCGGCCAGCGTTCGACAGTTGGTATTGGCACAACCAGCAGCGAAAGCGATCGAAATAAAAAGAATGGCGAGCTTCATCATCAAAAGGCTACCTCAAATAAGGAAAGGCCGGAGCGCGTCCCCAAGTCGCTTCGAGCGCATAAACGTTCGATTCGTTGGAGATGAAATAAACACGTCCCGAAGTTTCTTCAACCAGAGGAGTCGAGAAGACGCCTCGACCCGGTTCGAAAGAGGCCACTTCACGACCATTCGAAGAGTCCAGGAAACGCACCGATCCCAGGGATTCGCCGAACACCAGAAGTCCTTTTTGTTGAACCACTCCGGTTGCAATTCCCTGCTTCACTTTGAAATCCCAGAGAATTTTTCCCGAGCTGCGGTCCAAAGCGAGGAGTGCTCCATCGCTGGTTGGATAATAAACTCGGTTTCCATCCACGGTAACGGCGGCATAACCACCCCGGTCCAGAGTCCAGAGGATCTCACCGGTTTCCGTTGAGAGCGCGTAGAGTTTGTCGTCGTATCCCGCGACATAAAGACGATCGCCGTCGATCACAGGCGAAGAGTCCACGTCTTTGAAGCGTTTATTCCGGTTCAGCTGAACATCCCAGCGAATGGCACCCGTACGAGCATTGAGCGCGGCCAGAAAGCCATCACTGAATCCCACATACAGGTTTTCACCCTTGAGTGCGGGCTTTGAGCCACCACGAATGGTGAACTGGGCGGCATCCTGTCGTGAGTAAACCCAAACCGGTCGTCCAGACTCGGCATCCAGTGCATGCACGATATTGGCCGCCGTCAGAACATACAGAGTCCCTGTCGACCCATCGAGGAAGGGCTCACCCAAAGACTCGGCATTGGTGGCAAAGGCCCAGAGGACTTCTCCGGTGCGCGCATTGATGGCGTAGAATTTTCCGTCACTGCCGCCCACAAAAAGGCGGTCACGAATCAGAGTGGCTCCGCCTTCGATCCCATTGATCACGGGGACCCGCCAGACGATATTTCCCGAGTCGCGATCCATCGCGACCAGGCCGTCGATGGCGTTTCCACTCAGGATCAGGCTCCCAGCCAGGACCGGGGTCATCCGGTTGATCTTGCGGTAACCGACATTGTCTTCCTTGGGGCCTTGGCGGACCCAGACCTTGCGGACTTGAAAATCACGCTGTTCCGCATTCTTCGAAGCCCAACGATCCAAGGTCGAGCACGAAGACAGAAGAACCAGGCCCAGAAAAAGGAAAAACGACTTAAGAACCACGTTGATCCGTCTGCTTCATTTTAAGAAGGCGCAGATAACGTTCAGCATCTTCGGACAGACCTTGATCACCGGCGTCTTTCGTTCCCGATGAAATCTCGCTGTAAACCGCTTGGGCCTTGGCAAATTCATTCATCTTTTCGTAGCAAAGCCCCATGCGGAGTTTGGCTTCTTGATGAAGGAAAGAGGCGTTTTTATCGCCTGCGATTTTTTGGAACTTAGGAACGGCTTCAGCACATTGTCCCAAGGACGCCATCAAGGAAGCCTTCAGGTTCACGGTCAAAGCGCCCGTCAAATCCTTGGTCCGGTCCGAGGTATTCACTTTATTGAGTGTGGCCAGCGCCGCATCCATTTGTTTGTGCTCGGCTTGCAGAACGGCCAGATTCAACGCGGCCATCTCGCCCGCCTTGGTTTTTGGAGCCTCTTGAATCAAAGATTCAAACTCTGTGACGATCGCTCCGTAATCCTTGGACAAATCACCCGTTGGCAATGCGCCCACAGGGGCAACGGCCGCCGCAGCTGCCTTTGGATCCGCTTTTTTCATTTGCTCGCGCTGAGCGGCTTCTTGAAAAGAACGTTTTTGGTCCAGGAATTTCTTTTCGACGCTCGAGTATTTGTCCTGCCAGACCATCTCGTTCGATTCGGACATCTGGTGCCAAACGGCCCAGCCTCCGCCAATCGCGGCCAGAGCCACAAGGGCGACGACGATCCAAACAGCCTGAGCGATCACCCACTCAAAGGCCATGCGAAGATTCGCCAAAAACGGGTCGGACTTTTTCACATCCATAGTGGCATTCCGGCTCACGGTGCTCTCCTTAGCGGTTATTCACTTCACGCAAAGTCGTGAAGGAGCGGTTCGAGGATTTTCCAGGGTGACGTTGTTTCAAACGGCCGATGGTCGCGATGCGCTCTTCTGCCATGCGGTCAGCCGCTGTGTGCGTGCCCACATTGTCGCGTTTCGCGATCTCGAAGACCTTCTCGACGTTGTCATAGACCTTGCGAGTTTTATCGAATGCGCGTTCGTGGCTGTAGCCTTCGAGTTCGACGAAGACGTTCATCAGGCCACCTGCATTCACGACATAGTCCGGAGCATACAAGATGCCGAGTTCGCGCAACTGATCCCCATGACGGGCTTCAGCCAACTGGTTGTTCGCGCCACCGCAAACGACCTGGCACTTGAGCTTTGTGATCGTCTGATCGTTGATGATCGCACCCATGGCGCAAGGAGCAAGAATGTCGCACTCGGTGAAAAGAATCTGATCTGTGCTGGTCGTTTCGACCTTATACATATCGCGGTGAGTTTTGACCCGGGCTTCGTCCAAATCCGTCACGGTGATTTTTGCGCCTTCTTCGGAAAGATAGCGAACGAGGTTCGATCCAACGTTCCCCAGACCCTGAACGGCAATGCGAACGCCCTTCAAAGAATCGGTGCCGAGCTTTTCCTTGGCAGAAGCCTTGATTCCCATATAGACGCCATGGGCGGTATACGGAGAGGGGTCACCGGATCCACCGAAACCCTGAGGGATTCCAGTTACCCACGGAGTTTCCATGTAGATGTACTCCATGTCTTTGACGCCGGTTCCAACGTCTTCGGCAGTGATGTACTTGCCGTTCAAGGAATTGATGAACTGACCAAAGGCCCGGAAAAGCCCTTCGGTTTTTTGGGTTTTAGAGTCACCGATGATGACCGCTTTTCCGCCGCCCAGATTCAGTCCTGCGGCCGAGGCCTTATAAGTCATCCCTTTGGAAAGGCGCAAAACGTCGACCAGAGCTTCGTCTTCATTTTTGTAGTTCCACATGCGAGTTCCGCCCAAAGCGGGCCCCAGAGCCGAATTGTGGATCGCGATGATCGCTTTCAAACCAACATTGGGGTCGTTACAAAAAACGATTTCTTCATGTTCCCCGTGCTTCGCAATGACTTCAAAAGTCCCCACATTTGCTCCTTACATAACGCTTTGGAATAAAAACTCAGGGCCCATCATGGTCGTTCGACCAGGAAAAGAGGAGTGCTAATGCAACGCCTCAATTTTTAAGGGATTTCCTCCGATAGAGAGACTGAAGAGGAAAATCAGATGAAAAACATGAATTACAGACCGATTATTGCCATCGTTCTCAGCATTTCTCTGAGTCTCTCAGCAACAGCGGCACCGCCCGCCCCTCGAAAAGCGGCGGCCAATAAGGCCGAATCCGTCGAGCGATTCCTGAACCTGGTGTCTCATCCTGAGGCGCGGACTTATCGTCAGATGATCCAGGCCTTGAAGCCCTTCGTGGCTTCCGACTTCCTCGAGCACATGGAGAAAAAACTCGCCTCGCAACTCGAAATGCGTTTTCCCAAGTACACGCTGAAAGATCGTGGAACGACTTATCTTTTGACTCTGGGAACAGGAACACAGATTGCCACGCTCGAACTGATGAAGAATGATCCTCGCGTCTTTGCCCGTTTCAGAAATCAGGAGATTCTTCACTCCGAGCTCAATGACTCCTGGCGGATCATGGAAAAAATCGAAGCGGGTGCCAAAACCCCTGAAGAAAAGGCCGTTCTGTTTCGTCTTTTTGTCGGCGAAGCTCATGCGTTCAACTGGGCTCTCTTTGGAGGTCTGGGATTGATCGGTGCCGGAATCGCGGCCGGACTTTTCTTCCTCTCGCGCTCGAAAATCAAAACTCAGCACAACGTGGACGTCAAAGTTCCGCAGAGCATCGACGTCGACGTGAAAGTTCCGACAGAATATAAGGTCGAAACGGACAACTCCTTCAGCGTCCCCGTGGTCGATCGCCTCATCGAAGGCCAAAAGTAATCACTCAAAGAGGGCCGACCAGCCCTCTTTTTATTTGGATTCTACCCCCTCATGAGGAGTGGAATATTGATAACCGCGAACGAAGGCATTCAATCGGCCTTCCTTGAAGAACATGGCCAGCCGAGTGCCTTTCCCGTCGACAGAATAATAGGTATAAGTCGGCAGCTTGTTTTCAGCGAGCGGCCTTTTTAAAAGCTTTTCCACTTCCTGCAAGCTGACCCCGAGTCGCAATTGATCCATCCGGTCTTGTAACATTGTGTCCTGAATCAGACGAACCGTGTCCTCGCCAGCGAAAGTCACAGAGGCCAGCAGAGCAAGAGGCAGGAAGAGGACAAAATAAAGACCTCCCTCAATCATCTCGGACGCCGTCGCCTGGCGCTCTGCAATTTCAGCTGTGCAAACTCGGTTCTCTTTCTCAAAGCTATCGATGGCGGCCAGAGCCTGTTTTTTCTTGTCCTCGATGCTCAATTTTCGAAAGTAAATCTGACCAAGCACCCGAAGCCGGTCGGCGGGAAAAGAATAGCTCAAATTTCCGTTCTTAAAGCCCGCGAAAAATCGGCAAACACGGCCTTGCTGATTTTTAACATCGACCTGGGCGAAATCATACTCGTCCTGCCCCATTACAAAACCAAAACTCTGCGTACGATCGAGCTTGTCGTCTCGAATCTCTAAATGAGGAGATGGCTTTTCTCCGGTGATGGGTGAATGCCCACACGAAGTGGTCCCCAGCAGACTCAGGCAGAGAATGATCCGAAGAATGAGTTTCACGGCAGGGCGGGTCCCAAAAACCAGGCTGCCAGCAGGCCGCCCGAGATGAGGCAGAGGGAAAACCAAGCCCAGTTCCAGCGACGAAGTTTCCGCGTTTCTTCCCTCAAGAGAAGGATTTCAAGTTGCGCCCCTTCGAGTTCGAGGATCCGTCGCCGAAGCTCTCCGTGTTGGCGCTCCCTCTCCTCTTTTTCCGAGCGGATTTGCTGAAGCGTTTTTTCCGAGATCACTTTGGGGTCGGAATTGACGAAATACTGGGGTGTTAAACCCGGGATCTTCTCGCGCAGGGTTAAATACCACTGCAAAGCCCTCCAAATATGCGGGGGAGCTTCGCCCTCCGGCCGAGTCCATCGGGTCCAGGCCGATGGATCGACCAATAAAAGCTGAGCCATCTTGCGCTGAGAAAGGCCCAAGGTCTGGCGAGCCTGTTCTAACCCCCCGATTTGATGCTGGATCACTCGAACTTGCGCTTCGTAATTCAAACGCAGCGAGCTTTTGACCCGGGATTCGGAAAGCTCTGGATCCCCGATGGTTTCATCGATCTTTTCAGGCCTGTGAAAAAGGGGGGCTGATTTCAGGGGGCCGGATTCAATCTCCATTTCGAATCTCCTGCGACTATTGCGAAATACAACAAAAGCATTGTGGAACAAAATAATCCTCGTTGTGAAATACTCACGAGTCAAACCGATTGAATTTAGCTATGCGCGTTAAGTATTTAATTAGATTATTTTTTCTTGCCGGGAAGGGGTCGGATACCCTATTTTCAGAATTGACTATAGCTTATAGTTATAAGCTATAGTATTAAGTAGTTGAAATTACTTATATTTTAATAGGTCAAATACGCGAAGGATTTGCGATGGCCACATTGACGCGATACAGCTTAAACAAAAACAAATACCTCCTGCCGCCTGAAGCGGAGCGTCTAGAGTCTCTGCTGAATGATCACATGGATCGGGACCCCAGAAATTGCCTGATGATTTTGGTGGCTCTGCGGACCGGGGCTCGAGCGCAAGAGGTTCTCAATATTCGGAAGTCCGATCTGAACGGCTATGACGAGACGGTCTTTATCCGGGGTTTAAAGGGGTCCAATGACCGGGAAATCCCCCTTCCCCGCCCTCTCTTTCAAAAGCTTCAAAGATGGGCCGAGGGCTCGTCTGACGCCAAGGTCTTCCCAATCAGCTACCAGCGCCTTCACCAGATCTGGGAGCTTTACAGGCCCGTTCCTAAGAAGTTTCACAGCCTCAGGCATACCTTCGCGATCCGGCTCTATCAAAAGACCAAGGATCTCCGCCTGGTCCAGGTCGCCCTGGGGCACCGGAACATCACAAATACGATGGTTTATGCGGATTACGTCTATTCCCAGCAGGAACTGCGGCGGCTGATCCTTTGATCTCACAAAACGCTCAAAACCCATAAAAAAAGGCCGCTTTGCAGGCGGCCTTTCAGCAACGATCTTTTTCGCGGGAATTAGAACTCCATGTCCGCCGATTTGAACTCGTTCGCGAGGCGCTGCTGCAGGTCCTTTTCGGAAACCCGGTGGCTCACGATTTCCTTCTTAAAGCGAAGGAAGTTTTTGTCGGTCGGAACGTTGATGCTGTCATGTTTGTTATCAACCAAAACCGTCGGCTCTTCGTTGCGACGGAATGCCTGGCGGCGAACTTCGACCTGATCCCGGATCTCCTGACGAAGCTCTTGTTGGGCTTCGGTGTTCTCGTTGATCAGAGCGTTGAAATCGGCCACTTTGGCTTGGGCCAGCATCGGGGCGACCATCAAAGCGATCAAAATGACTTTTTTCATAACAACCTCTCCTGTGAGTGGTGAATGCTTGTTTCATCCCTCTAGAGAGCAAGGGAAATGCCAATGAAATCGTCTCCTTCCGGCTCAAAAAGCGTCTCATCCCTGGAAAAACGGCCCTTTTGAGCAAGGGGGTGTTCGATCCGAATGGTCAGATGTCACTTCCTTTGACACGTCGAATGGGAAACCTCTATTTTTGAGGGGATGGCAAAAACTCTGTCTCTTTTCGTATCACAGGTCCACCAAGGCCCCCTCCACCCGCAGAAGGAAAAAGCTCTTCGCCGAGACCTCAAAAAAGAGGCCTACCAGATCGCGGATTTCGACGAGGAAGGACAGGCCTGGTCCGCCCGCAATTACCCCGGCGGCTACACCTCCTACGGCTCGATGGATCAGCTCCATCGCTTTTCCAGCACCTTCGATGAATTGCGCAAGCATCTCGATCGACATGTCGCCAGTTTCGTGAAAGCCCTCGAGCTGGACATCCACCCCAAAGAGCTTTCGATGTCGAGCTGCTGGGTGAACATCATGCCCGAGGCCGTCGTCCACACCATGCACATCCACCCCCTGTCCGTGATCAGCGGCACTTACTATGTGGAAACTCCCACCGGATCAGGCGCTTTGAAACTCGAAGATCCGCGGATGGAGTGCTTCATGGCCTCGCCGCCCCGAAAGAAAGACGCTCGCCAAGAAAATCAACGCTTCATTCATCTGCGGC
>JAHBUU010000132.1 GCA_019637895.1 Pseudobdellovibrionaceae bacterium
CAATCATCTGTCTGAATGGTAATTTTGTTGGTCTTCTTTTTGACAAAACTGGTGAAGTCTTTAGAAGCAATTCAGATGAGCAGAATAATTTTTTGGATGAGGATCAAGCAGCAGTCGTAAAAGGAGTTTTTAAAAAAGAAGATGGAAAAAGGATTGTTCAAATTTTAGATGTAGGCTCTATCTTTTGTCTAAAAAGCCTTCCTAAAAGAGACGGTGAAAATCAGTTATCCAACAGTCTAAAAAATAGTCGCGGCAAAAGAAGACAAGCAATTTCTTTTTTAGTTGGAGCTTCTAAATGCTCTATTGAAATAAATGAAATACAAGAAATTCTAATGATAAAAAAGGTCAATGAATCAGCCCTCTCTGTAGGTAATTGCATTGGGACATTTGATCTAAGAGGAGTAACTGTCCCTGTTATAGATTTTGCAGCTTTGTTGAAATATAGAGAAACTGATTCTAGCCCAGAGGCGACCCTTGGAGATCGAAGAGTTGTAGTCATGCGAATAGGAAAAGAATTGTTTGGATTATTGGTTGATAAGATAGATAGCATTATCACTTTTTATAATGATGATCTTAAGCATCTACCTGTCATATCAACAGAACGAATGGAGATGGTTAAAGGGTGCATTTCCACTCACGACAAAGAAGATGTTCTCTTACTTGATGATAAAAAAATCTTAACCGATGAAGAGATTAAAAATATTACTCATGGCCATAGCAAATTATACAGTGCTGTACATGACATGGAGTCAAAGAGTAATAAGTTAAAGAGTAATGTCCGAAGAACTTTTATAACCTTCTCCATTGAACAAGAGTATGCCATAAGCATTTCAGACGTTAGAGAAATCATTGATCTGCCTTCAAGCTTAATGACTCCTCCTGGAATGCCCGCACACTACCGTGGAATTGCTAATCTTCGAGGAGAAATGGTTATGGTTGTGGATTCAAGATTAATGTATCAAAAGGCCAAGCAGGAAAATGAGATCGGCGCTAAGATTTTGATCTTTAAAATTGATGATGTTCATTTCGGCCTATTGGTTGATTCGGTTCAATCAATTATTTCATTCTCTGATAGTGAAAAGGTAAAGCTGCCTGAGCTGATGTATCGAGACAAGGCCGGTGAAAGTAATACTGATATTGTTGAAGCGGTTCAGTATCAATCACAATCAGATACTAAGAAAATGGCCCTTATCCTTGATGCCAAACGTATAGCAAAAAGAGTGTTGGATAAAACGGCGGCTTAGTTGGTGCTGCTTGTATCAGAGATTTTTTACAAGTTCGTTTAGAGGGACATCAAGAGATTGAGCAATTTTATTAAGAGTAATAAATTCATTGAGAAAAATCAAAGATCGCCAAGCCTACCAATGTTTTTTAAATTACTTTACGTTTTAGACTCAAAGGCAAGTATCTGGGAATAATTTCGTAAGTGATTCATCTGCAACTTGAAAACTATAAAAAGCAACCCTTAAAGGATTGCTTTAATATCTTGACTCCAATAGTAAGTAGAGCCATTGTCGAAGGAAACAATGTTGCCTTCCTCTTCTTCTTGAGATTCCCATTCAGACTGAGCAATTCTCCAAGAAGTTGGGTCTTGATCTTTCATTACTGAAACTGCATCAAGAGTTATCCAACCAACTGTTACTTCTTCAGGATAGAATTGGCGAACAGACTCCTCGAACTCTTCTTCGATATTTATCGGAGTTAGTTCTTCTTCGAGGATATGTTTAATAACCCAAAAAGTTCCCCATTCAACACCAACGCCATCAAGGTGGCGCATAAGATCGTCGGTATGGCATTGAGGACATACGCCAGTAGGAGCTTTGACGTAACAACCGTAGCAGAATGGAGTTGTTCGTTCATAAGCAAGCTGTTCAAGTTTTTCTTGGATTTCAGATTTCATTTTCAAGTCTCCTTGTTTCGATTTGTTTTCCCTCTTGCGGGGCCTCTTCACACGAAGCTGAGAGGCCCGAAGGGAGAAAAAGTGCGCGACCGAGAAGACCTTGCCTCGACCCTTCAGGGCAGAAGCGAATGACAGCTACGAAGTGGCTGGCGTGAAGCCTGCGGAGAGGCAAAAGTGGGATTCGACAGGAGCAAACGTCACCAGCGAAACATCATTGGAGACGTTGCTTTGAAATTCAAAATGACTAGCTTGCTGAATTACTATCTGCTCGGCAAAGTCATGGCCTTTGGCCATTTAGATGCCTTCGATTCCATGATGAGCTGAAACTGTGCTTTGCGGACTTGGCTAAGAATTTTTGGGAGATTGCCGCTCGAAACTGCGGCAAATGCCAAAACAACTGCGATTTTAATTAGACTGTTCATTTGATCCTCCGATCAGTTTATTGTTCTTGATGACGTTTAATGATGTAGCCAACTGTAGGTTGACTCCATTTGGCTGCATGACGAGGCTTTAGCTTTTGCTCATTGAGTTTTCTGGCAATGGCACAATGGCTTTGACCTTGTTTGGCCCACTTTAGTATGAGTTTTAAAATAGACTGTTCTTTGGGGTCTTTGTGAAGCAGCCCATCGACCAAACAAAAGCCATAAGGAGCGGTTTTGATGCTTCTTGCTTTTAGCTTTTTCTTGTTATGAAGCTGGTCATTGGAGTGGCTTCTCAATTCCACACTAGATGCGGATAGATGATTACTTACGGTTGTTTTTCCAATGCCCAATTGGCGAGCAATAGCTCGTGTAGAGTAGCCTTTTTCATATAATTCGGCTGTTTTTTGAGAAACTACTTGTTTTACAAGAAGAGAAATGTCAATAATATCGTGTGGTTGTACTTGGTGGTTTATTGGTCCACGACCGCAACCATTCTTCGGGATGGTTAAAGACCGAAATCGCAAAAGCAAAAAACAAGTTAGGCTCTTCCCCATCAACCGGGAAGAACCTTTGTTAGCTACAATGGGCTTTCACTCTTAATCGGTCATTTTCAAAGCTTCTAAAACCAAAAGCGACTTCTCTTAGTCCTGAGTCACTACTCAAAATTCCATCTGACACCGACGCAGAGCTTCGCCGCTGCGGTTTCGCATTGCAGCCTCCCTTCAATGAAAACCACCGCGCAAGACCCGCCTGCAATCGACAAAGTTTTACGGGCTCTTCATCTCGCCTTTCAGAGGCTTAGGCAACGTTTTCAACTATCGGCATCCTCTCTGCTGAATACAAAAACTCTTATGAGGAGTATTTGCAACGAGCCGTTTGAAAATAAACAATAGGCAAAAGAGGTCGCATGAAGAAGGCGGTAAAGATTCTATTTTTCGTGGCTCCGTTGACGTTCGCGGGATGTATTACCACGTTCAAGGATGAGTCTCCCCAATATACCACCTACTCAAGATGTCACGATCCTATCTATGTGAAGGTTAGCACCTCAACGGGGAACAAAAAAATCACGTTCAAATCACCTCTGAAACTATGAACGAAGTTCAAACTCCAGGAAAGCTAAATAGATCTCCGAGTGATCTTGATCAGCTCGATGGAGGTCGGTTTGTTATGTTTTTGAATCAGATCACACGATGCCAAATTCTTCCTGTGGACAAAGCGGCTCCCCCTGAATCGTATTTGGATATCGAAATCGTTGCCGATCCGGACGAGAACGGTCTCACTTTCTGGAACATACTGACGATTGCAACCTTGCAAATAATCCCTTCAAAGACTGAAGAAACGATCGAATTGCGTATCAATCTCGTCAAGAATGGACATCCCACGAGCCATCAAGTGATACGCCGTGAACGTTCTGTCTGGTATGGCATCATCTTCTTGCCAGCAATGCCATTCTATCCAAGTTTACCTGCCGGACAACAACTCGTGCTTATTCAGGTTGCCTCGGATGCAGCAGCCTATTTGTATGCTCAAGAACCAAAGAGACTTCGACAAGATGTAAAATAGATTTGAGATGAGAGATATCCGTGCGGACACGTGATTGGTGGGTTCGATTCCCAGGGGCGGTGGTTTCTTTCGTGACCCTCGGGATTGTCCCTTTCTATGTAACGGAAGAAAAGAATGTGCAGCTGCTTGAGGGGAAAACGTTGTTGATGAGATCAATTACGATGAAAAAAGGCTAACAAGTATTTTCGCAATCCCTTGGTGGTTTTCTCAGGATATAAAAACCGTAAAGGCCTATCAGGTGCATGCCCAGCGCGTCTTCATCGCTAGACAGCAGGCGATCTTAATTAGATCGGCCATGGATAAAAAATCAGGATCACCACCAAGTTCGCTTCGGCAATCTACCTCGTCTCCCCAGTCCCCACCGCATGCGCCGTCTCATCACTGAGCGCCGTCGAAGCCCGCTTCGGCTCGATCAGTGGCGTCGGCTTCGTGATGTTCCCAAACATCAGATGGCGGCCAGCTCCGGCGCCATTCGCAAGGTCCAGTTCCAGTCTCTCGCGGTCTCGGCGGCGGATCTCATCGGAAATTTCGCTGATCTCCTCTTCCGTGGCTCCGAGTTCGCGCAAGGTGGCCTCGCCAAATTTGAAAGCTGACTCGAAGAGCTCGCGAATCTGGACATCCACTCCGGCCTTGATCAGCGTGAGGGAATGGTTCCGATCATAAGACCGGGCCAGGACCTTTGCGTGGGGGAACTCGCTCTTGACCAGCTCCACGATGCGGTTGGTTTCCTCTTTGCGGTCAATGCAAACCGCGATGGCCCGGGCGGTCTGTGCTCCCGAAGCCCTCAGGACGTCGAGCCTTGATCCATCCCCATAATAGACTTTGAAACCGAATCGGCTCGCACTGCGGATCATATCTGGACTCGAGTCGATGATCGTCACATCTGTATTTCTAGCCAACAAAAGCTGGCTCAAGACCTGTCCAAAGCGACCGAACCCGATGATCAGAACACTTCCGGACAGCCCGTTGGCTTCCTCGAGGCCTTCTTTCGAAGTCTCTTGCTTGGGGAAGATCCGTTTCGTCACAATCGCCACCAGGGGAGTCAGGGCCATAGAGAGCACCACGATCGCCGTCATGTTCGCGTTCACACTGGCATCGATCACGCCTGCACTGGCGGCCGCAGCATACAAGACGAAAGCGAACTCGCCCCCTTGGGCCATCAAGGTCATTCGGTCCAAGGCTTCGGCGTTGCTGGAACCCATGACCCTTGCCACCACATAGATGCACAGGGACTTGGTTGCCATCATGGCCAGAACACCCGAAATGATCAGCAGTCGGTTGTCAGAAACCACATTCAGATCAAGCGACATCCCGACGCCGATGAAAAACAATCCCAACAGAATCCCGCGGAAGGGTTCGATGTCCGCTTCGATCTGATGTCGAAAGGACGACTCGGCCAGTAGGACTCCGGCAAAGAAGGCACCCATCGCCATGGAAAGACCGCTCACTTGCATCAGCAAGGCCGCTCCAAGAACGACGAACAGGGCCGCCGCCGTCATGACCTCTCGGGCTTTTGCCATCGCGAGCAGGCGGAACAGGGGATTCAACAGCCAGATACCTGCCACGATCAGAACGGCCAGTGAGCCGATGCCCACCAGGACGGAAATCCATTTCGAGCCTTCGACAGGCTCACTGATCGCAGGCGCCATGAAGGCGACAATGGCCAACAGAGGCACGATCAAGAGATCTTCGAACAGCAAAATGGACACCATCTTTTGTCCATTCGGCAGAGCGAGATCGCCTCGCTCACCGAGGAGTTGCATCACGATGGCGGTGGAGGTCAGAACGAATCCCATCCCACTGATGAACGAAACCGCCAGGGAAAAACCGAAGGCCATTCCCAGCAGCGTCAGCATCGCGGTGCAAACCAGGATCTGGGCCGTTCCAATGCCGAAAATTTCCCGACGTAAACTCCACAGGTGGGACGGGCGCATCTCTAGACCGATGATGAACAGAAACATCACGACCCCGAGTTCAGCCACATGAAGGATCGTCTGAGGATGGTTGAACCACTGCAGTCCGAAAGGACCGATCAAGAGCCCCGCGACCAGGTATCCTAGAACGGATCCAAGGCCGATTCGTTTGAACAAAGGAACCATGACGACGGCAGCCCCAAGAAGGGTGACGACATTCAACAGATCATTGGGGCTGGCTTCGGCGGCCATGGGAACTCCTTCAGGCGGGGGATTTGCAAAAAAATTACTTGAAAGCTCCGCTTTTGGCTAGTCGTCCTTATGGGGCGCTGAGAATCTCTGCCATTTGTGTTAAAAGCGAGGTCGGTCAAATCGCAAACGAGGACATTGAGGCATGTTCCAAATTCTCTTCCTTTTGCTCAGCACGTCGGCCCAGGCTTCTAGCCTGGCTTCGCTCAATTGGAATCAGACTTTTCAGACGCCTTATGAGCAATCCGAGGATGGTCCCTCGGTGCGCTTGAGAAACGTGGTGTCCCTTTCGGCCAAGCCGTCAAAAACCCAGAAGATCGCTTTGAATGTCGTCAGCTTTCATGACTACTACGGAGAGAATCGGACTCCGGAATCTGTGAACGCTCATCAGTGGGGCGATCTCAATGTCAAATACACGGATAAAAATCTCTCTCCCTTCGTGATGAAGCACCGTCTGTCCGCTCCGACCAGGCTTCGCAGTCAGGAGCGCGGCCTTCTCACGGAATACAAGGGCGAGTTTTCATATACCTGGAATCTGACGCCGAAATTCGATCTGATCGTTTATGGCATTCCTAAGCTTCCGTTCCATCAACATCCGCAATATCGAAATGCCAACGGCAAGCTCAAGGCCAATCGCGCCTACGAAGTGAGTCTGATCTCTCAGCTTTTGTACCAAGTCCGCGACGGCTACGTTCTATCCTGGGAGCAGGGCTTTTCACAGAGCCGCTATCACGCTCTCAACGACAAGCCAGCGGTCAGTGCTGAAAACTTTCTGACCACCATCGCGGCGGCGGCCAATGTGTCGGATCGCATTTCTTTGGCGGTCGGTGTGGGATCAGAAACGCCCGCTGGTCAGGCTTCGTTTGAGCGGCCGAATCTCTTTCAAAGAGATCGTGCTCTGATTTATCTGGAAACCAGCATTTCCATGTTCTGAGTTTTCTCACCCGACATAGACAAGTCTGGCCAGTCCGAAGAATAGCACTCCAAGAAGAATCGTATAACACCAGTGCGGAAGGCCGTAGATCGTGACGGACACCTTGGGGCGGGGTTCTCCGCCCTTTGGGTTCAGTGTCATCTGGCGCTCTCGGAGTGTGACCTCAAGGTTGGTTTTGTAGGAACCGCCTCGAAACATCTGGGTCAATCGGGTCATCGGTTTTTTGAACTGAATCTGGTGTTCCAATTTCACCATGGTGACGCCGGGAACCTCTTTGAAAGAAGCCGTCTCGGTGAAATCGAGGATGTCCCGCTTGAAGAGCAAAGTCACCTTTGAGGGAGGCTGCCATTCAATATACTCGGTAGAAGCCATGATCGGGTTTTCTTCGGTTCCGACATTGTAGGTGACGACTTTGCCAGGCTGGATGTCCGCATCGGTGTTTTCATTCGCGTAAATCGAATCGAAGACCTTCTGAAGAGGAGCAAAGGAGGCGAATGTTGATGTGGCTTTCATGGTGGGTCTCCTCTGTTCAGCCTAAGGTGTCTTCGCAGACAAATCCAGGCAATGTGTTTTTGACTTCCGGAGTGAGCGGTTTTCGATCACGGCACTCAAAAAAGTTTGCAGCGTCGGGTCCTGCTCGCCCTCTTTCCAAAAAATCGAGACGGGGAGGAACATTTCCTTCAAGGGAACGAAGCGGGTTCCTTCAGGAGCCAGCCTTTGGGCACCGGCGATGGTCAAGGCCACGCCCTTTCCAACGGCGACGAGGATGGCGCAGTTTTCTGCGTCCGCCTTGATGTAAATACGGGGGCGTTTTTTCAAACCCTGAATGAGCTTTGAAATCCGCTCATGGAACTCTTCGGCCTCGCGCTTGTGATGCAGGATGATCGTGTCATTCTGCAGCTCTTCAAAGTCGATTTCTTTTCGTTTCGCAAGCGCATGTCT
>JAHBUU010000133.1 GCA_019637895.1 Pseudobdellovibrionaceae bacterium
GGGTGAAGTCTTTTTAGGTAAGCTTCCCTATGGGGGAAGCTTCCATAAAATTAAACATATATTTAGGAATCCATGCAATGAAAGACCAGCCCATTTTAATTATCAGTCACGAAGATTGTAATGCGATCATGGCCATTTTATCTCGGGCAGAACCCAGCCTTGGTCAGTTGCTTGAAGAAGAGCTAAGCCGTGCAACCTTGGTCGAGAGTTCAAAACTGCCTTCGGACCGAGTGTCCATGAACTCTCGCGTGACATTTCAAGACATGGAGTCTGGGAAAGAATCCACCGTGTCGCTTGTTTTTCCTCATGAGGCGAGTGCCGAAAAGAACTATATTTCCGTCTTAGCTCCTATTGGCTCAGCCCTTATTGGACTGTGCGTGGGACAAGAAATCAAATGGCCTGTTCCGGGCGGGAAAAGCCGGCTTGTAAAAGTGGTTGCGGTTTCAAAGACGTCACACCACGAGTGACGTGATGATCGAGCGCTTAAATCAAATCCAGTCCAACCACATTGTTCTCACGGCGCTGCTGTCGCTTTTACGTGGCGTTTCTCAAGTTTTCTTTCAGAACAATGCGTTTTCTGGCGCAGTTATTTTGGTTGGTCTTTTTTATGCTTCCGTTTTATCGGGCACGGCTGTCGTAGTTGGAGTGATCGTAAGTACTTTGACCGCCTCTGTTTTAGGTGCAAAGACCTCGCAAATAAAAGACGGGCTATATGGGTTCAATGGCGCGCTTGTTGGCCTTGCGCTGATTATTTTTGTTCACGATAATCCTCTCGTCTGGCCCTACCTCATTGTTGCTTCGAGTTTATCAACCATTGTCATGGCAGCAAGCCTTCGGTTTCTGGGGGCTTGGAACATGCCGACTCTGACGTTTCCGTTTGTTGCCACAACCCATATCTTTTTATTAGCCATTCGCCGATTTGAAAATATTCAGTCTTCAAATCCGGTTAGTGCCGTACAAATTGAAACCTTGAAAAAAACGATCACGTTTTCTGAACTAGGAACAGGAGTATTTTCGGGTGTCGCGCAGGTTTTCTTTCAATCTAGCGTGATAACCGGAATTCTTTTTCTGCTGGCCATATTTGTTGGCTCTCGTCGGTCTTTCCTCATGGCAATTGGCGGATCAGTGATCGGGGCTTTGACGGGGTATGCCCTTGGAGCTTCTGCTTCGGATATCGGCTTGGGGTTATTTGGATTTAACTCAAGCCTGACGGCCATCGCACTGGGTAGTATTTTTCTAGCTCCAGGCCGTAGAGCCATTGGGCTGACCGCCTTTGCTGCGATCATCACCGTAGTTTTTCAATCCACACTGGAGACGGCTCTTAAGCCTTTTGAGTTGCCAGCGATGACTTTGCCGTTTGTGCTAACCACTTGGCTATTTTTACTGGCGGCGCCGCTTTTTCGTGGGACGACTGGTGATTTAGAAGGCTGAGGATTAGAGTTTCCCCGATTCCACACGCGTTTGCCTGGTCCCCTTGTAAAAGACTTACCGCTTGAGTCCGTAGCGCTGGGGGTCGTATGTATCACAAGCGTTTTTATTAAATACAGATGGACATCCCCAAGCGGAGTTTTTCTCCGCCAGCGCCTTACTCCGCATCTCACCGATCATCTTCCAGGGAATGTCCGCACGACCGACCGCCACGCAGCCAAGATAAAAAGAAAGAAAAGCTCCAGCCAATGTCGTTAATGCTCCTTGAAAGTTCATAGTTCCCTCCTCGTAAAAAATTTTGATTGATGAGTTCTCGATTCGCCTGCGGGTGATATGAAAAAATCCATATCACCCATATCACCCGGTTTTGATGAAACCGCATGAATGGGCGTGAAAACGCTATGAAGTGTTGTGAAGTAAAATGAAAACAGGAAGTACGCGAAAAGGCTCTAGAATTTCGATAACCCGGCGATTTTGTTTAGTTATTCAATTTCGTCTTTTTGACATCTGGAAGTTCAGGCATAGGGGTTATCTATCCGATATGACGGGCCCTGACAAGTGCGTCAAAGACAGCCGTTCGGAACGGGGGATCTTGACCGAGGGAGGGACCGCGCCAAACATCAGGGAATGCTTCAAACTTTTTTCTTTATCTTATTTTATTTGATGATGTCGGCCGCATCGATGGCGGACGTGAAAAACGAGACGGATCTCCGGGTCGTTGGCGAAAGCCAAACTGACCTGTTCGGAGATCTCAACAGCGGCAAGAACCTGATCAAATTCTGCAAGGGTTCTATCCCCAAAACCGTGGACCTCGAGTCCGCGGGCCTCAGCGCGTCGAAACTCAAGGACGGGGTCAGCTGCGTCGCCGCCGATTTCAACGGCGACGGCTTTTTGGATTTCGTCCTCTATGGCTCGAAGGGGCAAACCGAGGTCACAAGCTACGATCGTGCCACGAAAACTCGTGTGACGAAAACCGTGGAAGTGGGTCGAAACCTCCTGGTCGTGTTTTTTCAAGGCCCGGGTGTTTTACGGACTCAACTCATTAAAAACTCCGCAGAGGTTTTCATCTTCGAGACGAAAGATCCAAATCGAAAAAAATATCCCAAGGCCAACCCGTCGCTCCCAGGACTCCTCAGACCAGGTCAAGGCGACCGCGGCTGGGTCTATTTCTTAAATGAAAAAACAGGGCTTTTCGAAGAAGTCCCCTGGGTGATGCCACCCGGATACGATTGAAACCACAAGTGAGATCACAACTGGGGTCTCATTAAAAAAAGGCCACCCGTTGGATGGCCTTTTCATCAAGTGCTCTTTTGTTCAGCTCGGATTCCCGCGAATCACTCAAAATGAAGTCTTGGACTCCAAAATACAATCGAGTGATTTCCACCCGCAGAGTTTGCAATTGGAGACACCATACTGAAAGAGGCTGTTCCAGGCTCGGTTCCGGCCGCAAACTCGCTCCCAGTGATTAAATTCAAGCTCGCTGTCCAATAGTTCACACCACCCGTGGTCGGTGAGATATTGGCCGTCACAGACATATAGACGGGCACCTGAGGATTCAGGGCTCCGACGTCGACGGTGTCCCCCGGGCCCATCAGAACTGCGACCGTGTTATGGCCCGCAACAAAGGTCTGCGCCATAAACTGGCCGCCCACATACTGAAGAGTCGAATAGAATCTGCCACCGAGTGCCGTGCAGTTTGAGTGATTGTTTGTCGCATATCCGCTGCAAGATCCTGGATAGGCGGTGGGACCCCAAGTTCCGCCAACAGCGGTGCAATCTGAATTATTGATGATCGCACAGGTGATATTGAGTTTCCCACCCACGTCAGTACAGGCATGAATGGAACTATTAGAAACGGAGCCAGTGAAGGTCACACTTCCTACCTGACAAGTGGTCGCAGGGGTTCCCCGATCACAGACGGCCCCCGTCCAATCGTGATTTAGACTCCCGGTCCCACCTCGGCTGCAAGCATCCGCTGTTCCACCAGGGGTCCAGGTTCCACCAACATTGAGACAAGCCGCCTGATTGGCTGGGGCCTGAGGACGAAGACAAATATGATTATTCGAGCCAGATGTCGTAAAGTTATGAAAGACCCCAAAGCCGATCGCATTGCTTCCGCCATCGCCGCCACCACCTCCGCCGCCACCACAACCCGTGATCATTGCCAGAATGACCATCCCGAAAAGTCCCTTTTTCATTTTATTCTCCTGTCTAGACTGCCCTTATTTAGAGATGGAGAGCGAATTCACCAACTCCGCTCTTGATTCTAAACAACTCCTAAAAAATGAGAATATTTTTTGATTTAAATGAGTCCCAAACAGGACCTTTTTGAGAGGCCCAAAGGCACCGCCATCGAGCGCCAAGAAAAGAAAATTTATTGATGAAAAAATCGGTCAGGACCGTATCAGCGAAACCGCAATTTCTCGAAAAAAGTCAGCGTCTGCTCGATGGCTTCGTCCGATCGGGGCATGAAGGTATGCCCCGCAGGGATGGTGCGAAAATCCGCCATCTCTGGCAGCTTGGCACTTTCGACGGACACCTTGCCGTCGTTGGGACCCGTAAAGAAATGAGCAAACCACGGATCGCTGCTTTCCGTGCCGGCAATGATGCCAACTGGAATCCGCAAAGGACGAAGAAGGCGATTCGGAACGCTTGCTGCTTCGGTTCCAAGCTCGAGCGACGCTGGCCCCATGGCCTTTCCAAACCACGAAAACTCTCTGAGGTGATCAACTACCTCGCTGCCATGGTTCGGTGGAGCAAGCATCACGATTCCTTTGACGGTCGGAACATCTCGGTCCTGAAAGAAAAATCGAACCAAAATTCCACCCAAGGAGTGCGTGACGATAAAGATCTCGGTCGCTCCTTGGCTTTCACAAAAGTGAAGCCCCTGCTCGACCGCCACGGCCAGTTCGCCAATCGGCGCTGTCGTCGAAGGATAGGTCTGGTTACGAACGAGGAAGCCCTTTGCGCTCAGGGCTTCTTCCAACTTCGACATGGCGGCCGACGTGCGCGCCAAACCATGGAGGAGGATTGCACAACGAGAGGATGCACCATCCCGAGGAGTCGCCCAAGACGACGCAGGAATCACCGACAGACAAAGAATGAGCGCAGCAAAAGTTCTCACTCTCAAAATGCTGTCATGATCCAAAGGCCTTGTCTTGGAAATTGCGAAGAACATTTTCTCGTGCCATGATTTTTTGATGACCGAGAGGGGGCCTTGATGTTGTCTTTGCGTTTTTCTGCATTTTTGCTCGTTTTCAGCGCCCTGAGCCTGGCTCAAGCGTCAATTTGCCAAGAAGTTCAGCGCCGCATCGGTGACGGTCGAGCCTTTCAGAACTTCATTCAGAATGCATCACAGCCAGACATGGTCCGCATCGACAAAACAGAGGCGTCCAACGAACTCCTCGTCCGTTCGGACAAAGCGCCGAGCCACATTCGACTCAAGGATTACGGACTCCTTTGCACCTTCAAAGCCCTGGAACCGAATGCCTACTTCCCACAGGAACAAATTTTCGGATTCGCGGTCCCAAATGCCAAAGGCGAATGCTGGATTTATGCCGCCCGCATCAGCCGACTCGTTCCCCCCGAAGAGGACGCTCGTTTCATTCGCGAGGGCTTTTGCGTTTATCCCGTTTCGGCGAACCCCGAAACCTCCTGGTATGGGACTTCAGCCTTCTTGCCTGAGTCCGGAGAATAGGCTCAACACATGACGAGAGGCCCAAGAGTCCTCCTGTCTTTCTTGGTGGCTCTCGTTGCTCTCCCCGCTTTTGCGGGAAAGGCCTCTCTCGATTTTTGGGAAAAATCACCGGTACTCTGGAAAGAGTTCCGGGACGAACGAAAAATCTTTGTGTCAGCAAAAGAGGTCGATGGGCGAACAGAGTCTCTGGGCGCCGGGCTTGTCGATGCCCCCCTTCAAAAAGTTTGGGCCTTTGCCAACGATCCAGAAAAAATCAAAAAGACGACGGCGCTTTTGGAAGACTTCAAATGGGACCGAGAATCCGGCAAGGTCGAGCTTCATCTGAAACTGCTGACCTTTCGATACCTCATTAAAGGAATCGCCACTCCGAAGCCGGATCCAGAGAATCCAAAAATTGAGTTCCGTGTGCTCGAAGGGGACATCGTCCCGTTCACCGCAGAGCTGGAACTGCGCTCGGCAAAGGCCCAAGCCCTGAGGGACGGAGCCCCTGCCTTTCCTGAGGGAAAAACACTGGTCAGAATTTTTGGGCAAAGTTCTCCGGATCGGTCTTTGTCGTGGCCACTCAGAGTCGCCCTTGAAGCGGTTCTGCAAAGAGTGGCGGGAACCCTCCGGCAAGCCGTCGAAAGCGAAAGCACATCTCCTTAGAGATTTTCTTGGGCGAGGACCTGCGTTTCAGCCCCACGTCCGGTGCGAATTTCGATTCTGAATTTGCAGGAAGGGGCCACAATCTTCAGATTCTGCGCGACTTTTGAAATCTGTGCTCCCCAACCGTATTTGACAACCTGAACTCGGGGGTCGGTCGAAACAATCACGGCTTGCGTGGTCGCCTCGCCGCTGTCTTGATTCCAAGCACTCACCTGTTCCAAGGCCCGCGCCAGAGGCTCCGCCAGGCATGGAGATTTTCGCAGAAGGTCTTCCAGGGTCTCGGGAACACAGGCGCCATTCTTATCGACCTTCGCAAGAACCGTGACCCGACCTTCCAGATAGACATCCGCCACATACAAATCCCCTCGACCCGACAACTGAGGACAAACGAACAGGGGGCCGCCCGAGCTTTCCGAGGGCCGAGTCAGGGCCTTGTAGAGAACATAGCCCGCGCCAGAACTGATATCTGCAGAGGCCGCAAAGCTCCCCATGAGAATCATCATCATTGCAAAAAGGCGATGGCTCCAACCGATCAAAGAGGACTCCTTTTCAGCACCAGGCTGCCCTTGAGGTTTGTGCGAAAGAGATGCCGCTGGGAAATCACTTTGAGCCCCCACCGGGGCCGACGGGCCATGAGTTTTTTCAAGGTCCTGCGGAAACCGTCACCCCAGAGCATTTTCAAAGTGTCTTTTCTTTCGACAGGCCCCGGTAAAATCTAGTCAACCGGTCAGCTCATGGCGAAATGGCATGGTCATCCTCCGGCCCCGGCTTTGCAAAATCGGTCGCCGGAATAAAATCACTCTTTTCAAAAAGGATTTCCATGACCCTGATGAAACTCTCATTGATCGGAACGATCGTCGGCCTCGCTGCGACTGCGAACGCCAAAACCGTGACCTGCTGCGACCGTGACGGCGGCAACTGCACGACCGTGATCGAAGGGACCAGCACCTCCCCAATGACGATGCACAATGCTCTGGGTACAAAAAAAATCGTGAAACTGTCCCAATCCGAACGCTCGACGTTCTTTGGACGCACGGCCATCCTTTATGATCATATCTCTCAAGACGGATTTACCTTCCGCCTCGAAGTCATCCACGGGAAAATGCCGACGGCTCAAGTTTTGACTCCGGCCGGCCAGGTCTATGCGCAGCTTCCAGAATGCCGAGTTTTCGACTATTAATCGAAGCTCGCCGGAGACCTGATCCTCATGAATGCTTTTGATCGACGAATTCCTCTGATGCTTGAACTGGGTTTTCGCGAAGACGGTCTGTCCGCTCTTCGCGAATACATCGATTTGCTCTGGGCAGCGAATGACGAACTCAATCTGATCAGCCGGAAGATGACCTTTGAGGAGTTGATCGACAATCACCTGATCGACTGCTTATTAGCCCTGCCGCTGTTCCCCCGCGAGATCAAAAAGGCCGCCGATTTCGGAGCCGGAGGCGGACTCCCCGGAGTCGCCTATGCCATTCAATTTCCGCAGCTCCCCTACCAGCTCTTCGAAAAAAGCGTGAAAAAGCGCGAGTTCCTGAGCCGATGCCAAAAGATCGCCCCGAATCTCGAGATCCTGGGAGAAATCCCCCAAGATCTGGACGGAGTCGATCTGGTCACAGCCCGCGCCTTCAAACCCATCGACGTCATCCTGGACATCAGCCGCAAATATTACGACCGCGGCGGATCTTACTTTCTGCTGAAGGCCCGAAAAGAAAAGATCGAGGAAGAACTCGCACTCGCGCGAAAAAAATGGAAACACCTCGAAGCCCGCATCGAGCCTCTCAAATCCCCTCTCCTCGAAGTCGAACGCCACATCGTTCTGATTTGACCAAGCGAACATCCTCTCCGGACTTCCCTCGCCTTCGGCCCTCGGCTTGGGGACCGGTTGCCCTCTCGGAGGACCCGC
>JAHBUU010000134.1 GCA_019637895.1 Pseudobdellovibrionaceae bacterium
GATTTTCATGAGCCCAAGCGCATTGACGTCGTCTTTGTTCCACTGAATCACATAACGACCCTCCATGGTGGCCTTTTCCACGGGTCCGATTTCGGTCAGAGGATCCTGGGTGATGATGAATCCGCCGCTGTGAATGCTGAGATGGCGTGGAAATCCGCGAATCTGATTCGCGAGCTGCAAAAGTTTTTCCCAGCGTCCGGCGTCGATTTGGAATTGCGCAGCCAACTGCGGATTCCCGATCAGGCGTTTCAATCCGTCCCGTCCCATGTAACTGACAACCTGGGTGATTTTTTCCTGCGAGATCCCCAAGGTTTTTGCAACTTCGCGAAAGGCCATTCGAGCGCGATAGCGAACGACATTGCAAACCATGGCGGCATGCAGGGAGCCGTAGCGTTCGTAAATATGCTGAATGATTTCCTCGCGTCGTTCATGTTCAAAGTCGATGTCGATGTCCGGAGGCTCTCCACGCTCTTTTGAAATGAATCTTTCAAAGAGCAAATCGACCTGATCGGGGTTGACCGAAGTGAGGCCTAGGCAATAACAAACAAGCGAGTTGGCGGCAGAGCCCCTGCCTTGATAAAGGATGCGACGAGTTTTGGCGAACTCGCAAATTTCAAACAAGGTCAGGAAATAATCCTCGTAGCCCAGGTCTTGGATCAGAGCCAACTCGTAGTCGATCTGCTGGCGGTGTTTGCTTTCGATTCCTTGGGGGAAACGCCAAGGAATTCCTTCTTCGACGAGATGGCGCAGGTATTGGCTGGCCGTCATCCCCGAGGGTAGAAAACCGGCCGGATAACGATAACGAATCTCCGAGAGCGAAAAGTTCACTCGGCTTGCGATCTCGAGAGTTCGTTCTAGTAAATCGACTCGATCCCTCCAGAGCCGGGTGAGTTCGCCGAGAGGGTGCAGACAGCGTTCGCCATTCGAGGCAAAGATCCCTTCGGCCTGATCGAAGGTGGTTTTGTGCAACAGACAGGTCAGGACATCAAAAAGAGGTTTTCTGTCGCGAGTGTGCATGAACGGACGTTGCGTCGCGAAGAGTTGGTACCCTTGCCGCTCAAGAGCGAAGGCCTCTTTGCCGTACTCAAGAGAGGTCCAAGACAGGTCTCTCCAGACGGGAAGATAGAGCCGATCTCCGAAGTGCCGACGACAGCGTTCGAGGAGGTCGGGCTTCCATGGTGGCAGGAAAAAAGCCAGGCACTCGTCCGAATGTTCCAAAAGATCCGTGAGTGAAATTTTTGAAAAACCTTTTTCCGCGTTTCTTTTTCCCAACGTCAGCAGGGTGCACAAATGCCCATAGCCGCGTTTGCTTTTTGGCATGAGCGTGATGTTGACCCCTTCGACGGTCGAAATCTCTGATCCGAAGAGGTACTTGAAATTCGGCGGTGGCTCGGCGGAGGCGGTGAATAAAGAGGGCTTGCTGATCATCTCGTAGCCTCTGACCACGCCATACAAACCATTGAGGTCGCAGAGTCCGATCCCTTGGTAACCGTATTCAACGGCTTGAGAAATCATCTCTTCGGGATGAGACGCTCCTTGCAGAAAAGAAAAGTTGCTCCGCCCGAGAAGTTCGATGAATCCCTTGGGGCCTGTCGTCAGAGGAAGAGTTTTGGGGACTTGTTGAATGAGAGAACGCTGTTCCATCAGTCGAAAGCTCCATGCAGGTAATGTTTCTTCGACAGGCAGTCTCGATAGATCCACCACAGTCGGCCATCCTCATTCGTCGCAAAAAAATAATCGCGGCCCGAAGGGCGCTCTTCATTCCACCATTCTCCCATGAGACGTTCCGTCGGGTGAGAAGTCAGAAATCTCAGATGGACAAGCTCTGCGTCCGTCAAGAGACGGGGTGGATCGAGCAGCAGCGAAGGTCTTGGCAGAGATTGCAGCTCCTTGCCATAGGACGGCTTGATCTGGATCGTTTCGTTTTCCACGTTGATTTGATCCTTCACAAGGGGGCGCTCCTCTTGCCATGGCTCAAGATGGAAGCCCTTTTCGGGGTACAGGGCCGGGGACCTTTTTAAAAATCCCAAGGACAGCTGCGCTGCAGAGGCAATGCTGATGAGCCGCTCCCAGCGAGACCGTGTGGTGTCTCTGGGTTCGAAAAAATCCAACTGCTCAATCCGTTCAGAGGACTCCTCGATGGAGATTTCGATTTCTTTCACGGGATTTCCCAGGTCCATTTTTTCCATTCGTTTCAACAGCAGATCCAGAAACAGTTCTTGATCGCGGCTGGGACTGACCGGTTGAATCCGAATGGTTTCGACCTTTTTCGAGTACTCGCCATGGAAAGTGAAATCGATGAACTGAGCAAAAGAACCTCGCACCGCCAGCCTGAGAAAAAGAATCCGACAATGTTCATCAAGTGCTTGTCGAAGGAAATCGAGCCTTCCCAGTGGGTGTTCGAAATACAAGTAGCCATACAGGGGCTCCCGGGCGATCAACGGAGAGATCACCTGGTGTTCTTTCCCATGCATCCGGCTCCACAGCAAAACACCCATCTCTTTCCAGCGATCGCGAAAGGACTCGACAGAAAAGGCCTGGAGATCCCGCACTTTTTCCAGTCCCAGCGAGCGCAAAAGATCAATGGCGCCTTTCAGGGAATCCCTGTCGTCCCAAGGTCTGAGTCCTTCCAGCTCGAGAAGGCTTGTCAGTGGCTCTGCACCAAGTGTTGTGAACTCCTCGCCGGGAGGTGAAAGGATTTGAACGTGTCTGCTCGAGAGCATTTGAGCGCCCGGCACGGAATCCGAAAGTGCAATGTGGAAAGGTGGCGGGGCCAGCGAGAGCGCCAGCTCCGAGACTTTTTTCAGAAGGTTTTCTTCTCCGCCGAAAAGCGCCGAGGTTTCCTCGATCTCGAGAAAAATCAGATTGGGTGGACGAACGATGACCTTGGGGGTCCATCGCAAAAAAAGCTCAGCCCAACTGGAGTCGACTTCTTTGGAAAAGCGCAGGCAAAAAACGCGCATCGTGCAGAGCTCCTGTGATCAGTTGGTCTTTTTGCCGGTGCAGGGCCCGGCGGATGATGAGGTTCTCTTGTTGTCCCTCGAGAATGAGCGCATAGAGAGGATGTTGCGGAACCGGCTTCGAGGAGATGAACACCATCGCCACTTGATAAGCGCGAGCCAGGGCCTTGATTTTGACCAGTTGATGTCGTTTCAGGGAAAAGTCGGTCAGATGACAGCCGATGAGATCAAAGAGCGAGCTGGTGATCATCTCCTGCAAAATCCAAAAAAAGAGATCTGGGGATGAGGGCTGCTCCATCACCATCAAACGATCCCAGCGGATTTTTTGCTGACTCGGATAAAGAGCCCAATCCGAATTCATCCAAGCGGCCCAGCGTCCCGACTGAGTCAGGGATTCGGCCGCCTTGAGCCAGAGCGAAGTCAGTCCGCCACCGGGCTGTCCCAGCAGCAGGCTCAGTTCCCCTTTGGGGAGGCCTTTCCACAGAAGACGTTCATCGAGAGCTTGAAGCCCCGTCGGGAGTCCGAGCGGGGGACGAAGCGCATTTTCGTCGACCAGGAAGTCGGCGAAAACGGCTTTCAAATCGGAAAGGGGAGGGGCTTGACTCATCCTGAATATACATATAATCTACATATCAAGAAAAGCCAGTGATTTTTGCGAAAAACTTGGACAAAGGCAGAGGCCTCACAGCCTCTTTTTCGCTCAGGCTTCTTTGATCCAGTTCTGCTCGCCCAGGAAGTCGCCTTTTCCAACCTCGACGCCACTCGAACGCAGCAGAGTGTATGCCGTGGTCATGTGGAAGTAAAAATTCGGGATCGCATGGGACGAGAGATAATCGAAGCCTTGCAGATGTTTGCCGGGATTCCATGGGAAAGACACGGTTCGCAACTCATAACCTTCATAATCTTTTTCCGAAGTGCTTTGCAGGAACTCGACGGTGCGCTCGATCCGCTCGATGAGCTGGGTGAGTGTCGTTTCGTTGTCGGCAAAGACCGGTGCGGTTTTTCCCGTCAGACGAGCGGCAGCTCCCTTGGCTCCATCGGTGGTGATCTGAATCTGCTTCACAAAAGGAAACATATCCGGCGCCACTCGCAGCTGCAGGAACAAGTTCTCGTCGAACTTTCTTGTTTCGGCATGGGCGCGTGCCTTGAGGAGCAAACCCTTCAGGCCGAGGAGGCTGCGGGAGAATTGAACGGCAATCAGATCGTGAACACTGTGTTTCATAAATTCCTCTCGAGAGATGGGGATGATCCCCAAAACGTCTCAAAATTAAACACCAGAGCCGCTTTCTGTCACTGATTTCATGCTGGCACCCTTCTGGCACTTCCCTTCTTTGATGAGGATGGGAATGAACCAGACAGATACTCAGATCGAAATGAATCGAGGATGGAGCTTGATGGCTCTGATCTGGATGACCATTTTCAGCCTCTCAGCAGGGGCGCAAAGCGTTGCCATGAAAAAAACCCTGACAGGGGTCGAAGACGCCAACATTAAGAAATGGACGCTTCCCGTGAGCTTTGAAACCGCCAGCAGTATGGGTGAGGAATGGTCCTCCGAGCGTCGTGCGGACAGCACAATCACGATTTCCCCGCTCTATCGTCTGACATCCCGTCTGCGCGTTTCGGGAAATATCAGCCTGACAAAAGAACACAGCGGCGTCGGCGATTCCGCATTCAATAACTCGGCAGTGGGTCTGAGCTATCTGACCAAGCTGACCGATGGAATCACTTGGACCGTCAGCGGCAGCGCGGTTCTTCCGACCAATCCTCAAGAGCGTGAGCAGAAGTCCTATCAAGGGGCTTTGCGCCTGGGGAATGCGTTTTCGTTCTCGCAGATTCCAGGCGGTGGCTTCATGACTTATCGTCTGACCGTCGGACGGAATTTCCACGGCTACTCTCAGGGTGCTGATGGCTCTTACAACCTCAAGCAGAGCTTGGGGCATTCCTTGGATTATACGCAACCGATCTATGGGAACCTCTCGCTCACAGGCATTTTCGGTTATACCCAGGCTTGGACTTATCTGGACGATCAACGTTACAGCTTTTTGATGGCCGCTCAGTTGTCCTATCAGGCAACCGACGAAGCCTCGGTGTCGATCGGGACAGCCAACCAGGCCAGTGCCCTTCGTCCCAACGGGCGTGATTCCAATATTGAATTTTTTAACGATGAGACCTCGATCGTAACTCTGGGTCTTTCGTATGTGTTTTAGGTCCTATAGGAACCAAGGTGAGGAGTGCTTATGAAAAAGCGGACACTCAAAAAGATGACGATGGGTCTCGGTCTTGTGGCCGGGGTCAGCCTGATGTCGGCTTGTACGAAGACGGTTCCTTACGACCCGGTCTATAAAGAGAAGGTTCACGCCAAGAGCGAAATCGACACCGGTGCGGAATACCTGTATGTCGCGTCCTCCGATGCGAGCAGCCGGGACGACATGGGAACGTCGGATGCCACTCCTTACATGCAGGGGCAGGAAAAGATCGTTAAATTCCGCTTCACGGAAGACACGCTCCGGATCGTTGAAATCGAAGAGGACGCACGTCTCAAGTCCAACGAGCTGAACGAAAAGATTCTCCTCGAGATCCCTATCCAACACGTTGAATACCGTTGTGCCGAAGACCGTTACGGCAAGTGCACCAACAAAGAAGAGGAAAACAACGAGAAGAACTGGGCCAACAAGGCGAACTTCATCCCGGATCTGAGCAAAGTAAAATCTCCGGGCCTGAGTCTCTTGCCGGTCGAATCCGGCAAGCTGTGGGGCGACAGTTGCTACAGGGAAACTTCGTCGCGTTTCCTCGACTACAAGTTGGAAAAGGGCGCTTTGAACATCCAGGTCGAAAAGACGTTCACGGCTTCCATCGATTGCTTGAGCAGCCTGAACGGCTTGCAGAGCCTGTCGGATCTTCAGTCCCGGATCGTGTACCACTATTCCTTCACCAAGTTGAATGGCATCACATCGAAGGATTACAAGACCGTCAGCTATCCGCGCAAGGACGAAGGCACTTTCGGTTTCTTCTCGACGGAGTATCGCAAGTACGACGTGGATTTCACACGCACGGAAAAAATGCGCCAGGATTTCATGAATCGTTGGAATCCAGACCGCAAAGAAGTCGTTTACTACATGACCGAGAACTTCAACAAACCTGAGTTCGCGGCCATCAAGAAAGCTTCCGAGACCGCCTTCGCACGGGTCAACCAAGGCCTGAAGGACGCGGGCATCGATCTGCGTCTGACTTTGAAAGACGGATCGGGCAAGGCTTCGGGCGACGCTCGGAACAGCATGCTCATCATGGTCGAAGATCCAGTCGCCGGCGGGCCTCTCGGTTACGGTCCTTCCGTGGCGAACCCACGCACGGGCGAGATCGTCAGCGCTCGCGTGGTGATGTACTACGGAAACATGCTCCAGGGTCTCAGCATGACCTACGACGAACTCGTCAAAGAGATGAAGCGTGAAAAGAAAAACGGAGATCTTTTCAAGGCCTCGGCTGCGGCCGACGGCAAAAAAGCCTCGGCCTCGATGAACGGTCGCGTTTTGTCCGATGAACTCAAGAACGAAATGAGCATGCGGAACTCGATCACGTCTCGATTGGCGGCGAAGCTCGCTCGTGATGCGTCCCAAAGCTACGGCAAGATCCGTCACGAATCCTTGCAGAAGGGTTCAAAAAATCTGTCGTCTGCGACCACTCGCTGGACCACGGACAATTTTGCCCGCATGAGCGAAAAGCAGTTCATGAAGCTGACCATGCAGTCCGCCGCTAAGAGCGAGCCGGAAGATCGCATTGCCGCCATGTCGAGCGGGCATTGCATGTATCCATCCGAGCTGTTCCCTTTCGATGAAGCCATCGCAAAAGGTTTGGATTCCAAACTGTCCGGCGACCTGAAGCCTTGGGAAGACCTGTCTGATGCCGAGAAAAACGAAGTGATCGCCTTGGTCGGTCCCGAGATCTGGATCCCGACGCTGATCCACGAGATCGGTCACAACCTGGGTCTTCGTCACAACTTTGGCGGTTCCGAGGACAAGGACAACTTCTACTCGGCAGCTGAGCTGGCGAAAATGAATGTGAAACATAAGGTTCCTTACAGCTCGGTGATGGACTACGGTCAACGCGAGTTGAACCTGCTGCCGACCCTCGGAAAATACGATATCGCCGCCTTGAAATTCGGTTACCTCCGTCAGGTCGAAAAAGCCGATGGAAAATTCGTCGAGGTCAAAACGACGATCAAGGATCTGGAAAAGGCTGATGCGAATCTCAAGTTGAAGGACTACCAGTACTGCTCGGATGAGCACGTCGAAGTGAACCCGAACTGTAAGCGTTTCGACGAAGGAACGACTCGCACCGAGATCGTGACTTCTTTGATCGAGCAGTACGAAAAGTTCTATAACCTGCGCAACCTCCGTCGTGGACGCGAAAACTTCACTCAGATGACGGACCGTGGTTACATGGGCCGGATCCGAAGCACCTTCGGTTACATCCGCGCCTTCATGGAAAACTACGAGATGATCAAGGCCCGTTTCAAAGTCGCCGACAATGACGAAGCCTGGACTCAGGTTGAATGGTTGAAGGACGTAAAGAACGCCGCTTTGATCTCGGGACGCTTCTTTGTCAAAGTCCTGAAAACGCCGGATCTGCATTGCGCGATCGCTCGACGAAGCGAGCC
>JAHBUU010000135.1 GCA_019637895.1 Pseudobdellovibrionaceae bacterium
AAGGAAAATCCCGGTCATAGCTCAAGGACGAGCGGGTCCTCCGAAAAGGCCAAGGCCTCCCGAGCCCGGCCCGTTAGCGCCAAGTTGGAGGCGGAAATTCAACGGTCGTCGTGAAGGTAATCAATTCGGTCCGGCAACCACTGCTCATGCTGCCCTTCAAGCGAATAAACCCGGCCCTCTTTGGTCTCGACCTCTTTCGCCGGATTCATCGACGGCGCATAACCGGGATAGCTGAGACCCTTTTCAGCAAGCGGCGCTTTCAGTTTTTCCCAAGCGGTCTTCCCCATCACGCCACGACGGATGAGTTCATCCAGAGACTTGGTCAATTCGTCTGGCGTATAGCCATAGTTGTGGATCATGTCCTCGGCGACCGCATAGAGGCCGTCGAAAGACAGGCGCTGATCCTGGAACAGGTCCAAGGCCAACTGATAGGTATTGTAGGTCGCCAAGGTCCTGCGCCCGAATTTGAAATAGTATTCAGGGTCGGTGTCGGTCGCGAGATTGATATAAATTTTCTCAATGGGATCGTGGATCGGCACCTTCGCCTGAAGCGAAAGAATTGTATCGACCTGGTCTCCGGTGACGAACAGTTTTCCCAGGATGGTGCGGACTTCAATCGCCGATAATCGGCGGGCGCAGATGTCAGAGTACAAATTGTAAATGACCGCATCGGTTTCCGAATCATCACCGAAACAAACCTGTCGAACCTCATCGGCCAGTCGCACCCGCAGCTCCAACAAAGCCTGGAGCTTGTAGCCGACCTGCTTCGTCAGACGCCAGAAACGTCCTGGCCGCAGGTTCTTGAGATTGTCCTTATAGAAACAGCCCAGAGGAACGATTTTATCAAAGGCGAATTTTTCCGTGATCCGTTCTTCCATCTGCGGCGGCGACGCCGTGATAAAATAGATCGGGAAAATCTTGGTGCCGGCTCGCTCGGTGCGCTCTTGCGCCAACGTGCGAAGCAAGGTGTCCGTGCCAGGAATATTGCGTTTGTTGAAGGCTCTTTCGATGGCGGCCCGAAAAATCCCGCCCAGGGAATCAATGGTCGTATCGAGATAGGTTTTATCCAAATCCCAGACGAAAACTTCCGGACAGGCCTTTTCGATTTCAGGCTGCGAGGTTCCGAAAAAGACGACATCTCCGTGGACTTCGGCGCGTTTTCTCCAGTCCATGCTCAGAAATCCTTCCAGCGGATTCCTTGCACGGGAATCTCGATCCAGTCTTCTTTTTTTGGAAAACCGGCGGGACGTGGCTCGGTCATGTTCTTGTATTTCAGAAACCCGGTCATGGCGCAGATAAAGGCTTCGAACGAATGGTTGTTCTCGGCCATGGCCTTTTGATCCTGGCTGTACAGAAAGACGACGTTGTGCTCGGACAGGTTCTGCAGAACGACTTTGCGCGCTTCCGATCCGCCGACCGAGTTTCGATGGGATCGCAGATGGCTTTTCATCAGATTCAAGGACCGACCGATTCGCCACAAAGAAATTTTCGGCGAAACTTCGATCGTCGGCAGATGAAAACGCCGCTGCAGATAAGCCGCTCGCGCCAGCAAAGGCGCATTGTTCGCCCCCAAAGCCTGATTCAACAGAAAAGGCTCTTCGAGTTCCGTCGAGACGTACATTTCGACACAACGTTGAGTGTAGGGAGTGAACACTCGTTTCGGTTTTTTCTTGGCATTGATTTTTTCATAGTGTTTCCACATCCACAGAATGTGGGGCTCTTGCGACGTTTCGTAACTGTCCGTCGATGAACTTGAAAAACTTAAGGGCGGATTCCACGGAACATCGAGCGCGATGCTTTCCGCACCCTCACTGAACTCTTCGACGAGTTTGCAGATCTTGAGATCTGCAGACTCGCGCTCTTCGTTTTTGATTTTCTCGACGAGCTTCGACAGGAAAACTTTTTTATGTTCCGGGTAGTAGTCGAGCACCGCGAGGCAAGCCTTGTCGGCCTTGCCTCCCCCCAGGGAAAGCCCTAGGAAACGGACCCGTTCGCCGACAGGGGTGACAGCGGCTGGACGGGGCGAGCGTTGAGTGTTTTGAACCCTGCTTTTTCGCATGCTTCGGCGATTGTCTCACGACGGCCCTCTGGGCACCAGAGCATAACGCAACCGCCGCCCCCAGCTCCGCAAATTTTTATGGCCTCGGCCCCCGCCGCCTTGGAGACCCGATCCAACTCCTCGATCTCGGGACAAGTAAAAGCCGGAGACAACTGCACCCGAGCCTGGTATTCGCGGCGGAACAGTCCCGCCAAAAAATCCCATTGCCGTTCTCTCAAAGCAGACACCATCTCGGAAGACACGACCTTGAGGTTCCTCAAGGCTTCCATCACCCGCGGATCTTTCGCCACGGCCGATTTCAAAACTTCGAAATTATTCAGGCCCGAATGATGGGACCGGCCCGTGTACACCAGCAAAAACTTGCTTTCAAAAGGACTGCCCGTCAGTGGGAAGACCTCTTGCTCGACACCCTTTGTTCCAAACGTCAGAAGGTTCATCCCGCCCGAGATCGCTGGATAATAATCCTGTTTCCCAGTCGGCGTGTTTAGGATCTCGGCTTCGACGTTGTGGGCCCAATGAGCCAGAGCATGGGGCTCCGGCAAGGGACGCCCCAGGAACAGACAAAAGGCTTTCAACATCGACACCATCAGGCTCGAGCTTCCGCCCAAGCCGCCACCAACCGGACTTTCTGATTTCGTTTTCAGATGAAATCCGCGATCAGGTGCGATTTCGCGCAGAACCACCCGGAGCAATAAAAATTTTGGATCGGTATCCGCCAAAGCTGCTGAAATATTCGGATAGCGTTTCGTTTCTTGAAGGTCCGCAGATTCAAGGATGACCTCGCCTGCTGTCGGCAGAATCTCGGCATGAGTGCGAATGTCGATCGCCAGATTCAGGGTCTGCGCCCCACCCAGAAAATTATAAAGAGGCCACAAATCCAAAGTCCCACCGGCCAGATCCACCCGCGTGGGTGAGCTCACTCGAATCATGCTCATGGCTGCTCCTGTGGTTCCGCTGCTTCCGTCGGCTCTGTCGCGGACGGCATCAAATCGGCGGGCGACCACTTGGAAAGATTGTCTTCGGACAAATGGAAAATGTCTTTCAAAAGATTGGTTTTCGCCAACCGGGTGCGGTCCTTTCCACGTGTCAGGGTCTGCGCCGCCCAGGAAATCTCGAACAGGGTTTTTCCCTGCTCGTCTGAAACCGTCAGATGATTGACCGGCCGGAACGAAGACACCTCGGACGAGTCCGCGTAGCGAGTGGCCCGAGCTTCTTGCAATGCAGCCATGAAAGACTGAACCTTGGCCGAATCAGGCTGCTCTTCGGACGCATTCCCGTCGATCGACCACTGGCCGTTTTTTTTGCTGAAGGTGGTTTTTTTCACCGGCGTCTGCCAGTGGATTTTTTGAGCGGCATCCAAGGACACGTCAAAAGGCTTTTTCTTGTCCCGGAGTCCATCCAGAGTCGTGTTCTCGAATTTCGCCAGCGTGCCCGCCTCAAGTCCCAGAACGAAGGCCGGATCAGAAACAAAGGCGAACTCCTGAGCCTTCGAATCCCGAGCGAACTCGACAGACCAATTTCTGTCATCCCCGATTCGGGCCTGGATCGTCACCAATGGACGATTCAAACCATAAGTTCGTCTTTGGGCCTCGGTCGGCGTTCCGGTCACTTTGAAATCTTCGGCTCTTGTTTCATTGATCATCGAGAGCAGCTCACGAATCCGATTCTGATCAAGCTGGATTCCGGTCTGACCTTGGACAGACCAGGTATTGTCTGTTCGCTCCAGGGAAAAACTCTCTTTTGGGGTTTTTACTTTCAGAGTCCGAACATCGCCGATCTTTGCCCTGAGAACACGCTTGTCCCGAAAATCCAAGGTCGTGCGATCCAAATGCGAAACCCATGCTGGATTCACAATCAAGGCCCGATCATCACCTTCGAGGCGCGCAAAGGAGTTCTGTTCAAAATTTTTCTTCCCCGAAACGAGCAGAGTTTTATCCTGACCGTTTTGCAGCTTGAGCGTGAATTTTCCGAGAGGCTGATCCAAGCCGTAAACAGACCACTCGATCCCTTCGCCCGATTTCGCCGTGCCGATGATTTTTTCCTCGGCCAGACGTTTGACGAAATCATCGGTGAAAAAATCATCAGCGCGATCTTCGAACGGAGCTTTGATTTTCCAGCCATCCTCGGAGCGAGCCACGGTGAAAGTTTCAGCCCCTTTTGTCACGGTCAACTCGTTCACCTGATCGGCGGGAAACGCGAACAAGCGGGCTTCCTGCTCTTTGCGCTCGGTTTCTTTTGTTTCAGAACGCAGATCATAGGCCAGATATCCGCCCAGAGCTGCGACCACCAAAAAAGCGATCAGGTGACTTTTCTTCATGCGAATCTCCGACGGGTCCACAGGCCGATGGAAAGCCCCAACATCAACAAAGGCAAAGGCACGGCAAAGGCCCAAATGAACATGCTCATGCCCGAATCATTCAGACTCATCTGAGTGACGGCGGGTTCTTTCGGCGTGATGCTGATCATGTTTTCTTCCTTCGCCAACGAAGCCATGGCGTTCAACGCCAGGTCACGGTTCAGGTTCTGATACAACATGCCGTTCGACAAAAAGTCGGCGTCCCCGACCACGACCAAACGGAAGTCTTTGCCGTCAGGACCCATCTTGCCCTGAGCCGCCATCGCCAGCGGGAAAGAGCCCGTCGGCCCTTCGCCGGTGATTTTCAAATCAGGAAAAGCCATACTGCCATCCTGGGCGCGCACGATGTCCACCAAGGTCATCCCCGCAGGAACCGTTTCGCGTTTCAAAGCCGTCGGTGTTTTGAACAGAACCATCTCGTTGCGGCTAAAGACCTTGGTGATCTCGTGATCCGACGAAAAATTCGGAGCCATGGTCGCACCCTGCTGGATGCCTCGGCCCACCGGCGTTTCGACGACGTTCAGGATATAATTGTTTTCAACTTTGATCCCGAACTTGGAAAGCAAGGGTCCCAGTCCCGCTTCTTGTTTGCTTTCAAGAGCGATCAGAACGCTTCCACCCTGTTTCAGATACGTCTCAAGGGCATCAATCGCCTGAGACGTCAGGTTTTGCCGTGGGCCTACGAGAGCCACCACGTCCGCATCCGCAGGAACTTTGGGCGACAGGCTCAAAGTCAACGGACGAACTTCGTAGCGATTGTTGGTCAAAAGCATCTTCAGGGCATTCAAACCTTGTGGGTCGCGGGCATCCTCGATGTCCAGTTCTCCGTGGCCAACGACAAAGTAAATGATCTTGTCAGTTTCACGGGTCACTTTCACCAAAGCACTAGTGATCTCTTGCTCGTCGATCTTTTCGATGCGATTGCGACGGCCCTGATATTCCAAAAAGACGACGCCCGAACCTTTGTTCACCCCATACTCGTTCGCCAAATCGGGACGCTCGTCCACCTCGACGAAATCCAGGGAAATGCGATCCGACTGATCCTGATACTTTTTGATCAGCTCGCGGAACGCCTGACGGTTTTCCTGATTCCCCTCGGCGCCGTTTTTATAGAAAAAGGTCGCCTTCAGGTCGGACTTCAGATTTTTCACCAACTGAATGGATTGTTCGGACAAGGTATTCGCCCGAGCCGTGGAAAAATCCCAAGTCTTGTACTTACGAACGGCGATGATGTTCACGATCACCAGTCCGGCCAGCACCAACAGGATCAAGGTTCCCATGCTGAGACCACGCTTGGTCGTTTTCATTCCAAAGAAATCCGCGATGAAGCGTCCTTCTTTGACCAAGGGGATGATCAACAGAACCAGGAAAAAGACCAGCGGCACCCACAGGAAGTGATGCCATCCACCCAAGGCCAAACGGCCCAGGATCAGACAAACCAACGAAATCCCGGAAAACAGAAAGCTCAATTTGCTCAGCTTATTCATGGATCAGGCCCTCCAACGAGAGGATTCAACCACTCGTTCCGCGAGAAAGACGAAAAGGACGATACAGCTCAGCAGAAAGATCACCGCACTCGAGCGGACGGTTCCTTCGACGAGCCCGGACAGATGGGTGTTCAAGGACAAATGCTCGAACACCTGACGAGTCGTCTGATTGTCGATCACCTCGACACTCATTCCGACGAACCAGATCGAAACGTTCAAAATCACCGACATGACATAAGCGACCAAAGCGCTTTCGGTCAGACTGGAACAGAACAAATTCATCGCCGCGTAAACACCGCCCACCAGGAAGATTCCGAAAAAGGAGATCACGAGTGGCGCCCATTGGACCGTCGAAAACCCCGCCGTTACCAAAGGATAAAGGAAGGCCAATGCCATGATCCCGAGGATGGCCCCCAGGGCGGCCAGGTATTTCCCAACCACGATCTGAGCGCTCGTCACCGGTGCGGTCAAAAGCAGATCGAAGGTCCGCATTTTTTTCTCTTCGGCGATCAGCTTCATGGTCAAAGCCGGAACGATAAAGATCAGCATCAGGTTCAGGTAGCTCAGCAGTCTCAAGAACACGCCGTAATGGATATTCAACTGCTGGGCCGGAAGCCCTGGCTGCATGACATAGGTCGAAACCAGTTGCTGGAACAAGATCAACTGAATCGGATAGACGTAGCTCAGAATGGCTGCGACCAAAAACAAAAGAATATAGAATGTGGGGCTTGCGAAAAAGCCAGCCAGTTCTTTTCGTGTGATAACGAAGAGGCCTCTCATGCCTCACCTCCCGCATTTTGTCCGTATGTGAGTTTCAAGAAGACGTCTTCGAGATCCAGTTTGCTTGGGCTGAATTCCAACAACCCGAATCCCTGGCTGACGAGTTTCGCCGAGACGGCATCGATGGCCTCGTCGCTGCCTCGGATATCGATCTTCCATTCACGACCGCTCACGCCGGGTTCGACTTGTGTCACACCCGCGACACCGGACAAAACGTCCTTGAGATTCGAGACTTCTTTGCGCAGACGAACGAAGATTCGGCTTTGCCCGCGCTCGAAGGTTTCAAGATTCGCAATGCGGTCCTCGGCGACAATGCGGCCTTGGTTGATGATGATGGCTTTTTCACAGGTCGCTTGCACTTCCGGCAGGATGTGGGTCGAAAGAATGATCGTGTGCTCACCGCGGAGTTCGCGGATCAGATCGCGGATCTCGGCCACTTGCTTCGGATCAAGGCCCACAGTCGGCTCGTCCAGGATCAGAACGTCCGGATTGGACACGATGGCCTGGGCAATGCCGACCCGCTGACGGAATCCTTTGGACAGATGTCCGATCAGGCGTTTACTGACGTCACCCAAATTGGTTTTTTCGATTGCCCGGTCGATGGAGCTTTCGATTTTCGATTTTTCCACCATTTTCAGTCGGGCCACATAGCGCAGGTAATCCCGCACATACATGTCGGTATAAACAGGAGGTGTTTCTGGCAAATAGCCGATGCGCTTTTTGACCTCGATGGGATTTTCGAAAACATCGATCCCGGCCACTTTGGCAAAACCCGAAGAGGGCGCCATGAACCCGGTGATGATTTTCATCGTCGTGGACTTACCGGCCCCGTTCGGACCGAGAAAACCGACGACCTCTCCTTTTTGCACCGTGAAATTCAGCGAGTGGATCGCCCGATGAGGGCCGTAATCCTTTGTTAAATCACGAACT
>JAHBUU010000136.1 GCA_019637895.1 Pseudobdellovibrionaceae bacterium
AGTTGAAGGCTCTTCCGTTTACATAAAGCTGAGAGATGCTCCACGTGTTGCTAACACAATCATAGCCTGCAAGGTTTGAAGAACTGACCAATGCACCCGCAGCGTTATAGTCGAGTTGAAGATTCGTGACGTAGTTCAGCGCACGATACTGCTTATTACCTGCAGATGGCGCATAGGCCAATGGTAAGGGCATGACATTTCCAGAGCCGTCAGCGCAAATGATCATATCAGGGAACCCACTTACGACGGAGCTATTCACACCGCTGGTCGCAGAGGTTGTCTGTATCGTACCGTCCGGAAACTTGATCCCACCGGAGAGCGATTCGATAGCTCCGTTGACGGTGAGCTTACTAGGTGGACTCGTTGTTCCAATGCCGACGTTCCCGCCGGCGTAGTTGATCCCTCCGGTGGCGGCTTGCCAGTATTTCGCGCTGTTCGGGAGTCTGGCGTCTGCGATCGTTCCCGTGGTGAGGACGCCGGCATCCAGGTTTGCGATCCCGCTACAGACCCAAGCTCCGGTCGGAGAAGAGAAAGTCAGAGTCTGTCCTGCGGCACAGTTGGCGGGCATCTGCGAGGCTTTGATCAAACCAGAAGCATCCGAAAGATCGGCGCTGGAAAGAGCGTCGTTCACCCATCCCGTGCCGTCGTATTTGAGATAGTCTCCCGTCGTCGGAGCCGTGACGGTGAGGCTTTTCCCCTGAAGTTGAGACGCATTCAGATTTGTGAGCGAACTTCCATCAACTGCCGGAAGTTTCCCTGAAGGATCCAGTTGCACGATCTTGTTGCCGGTTGTTCCGACATCAACGGCAAGAGTCCCGCTGCCGGTGATGGGCCCGCCCGTAAGGCCTGTCCCTGCTCCAACGGAGGTCACGGTCCCGCCCCCTCCGGCGCCAGGCCATGCGGACCGACAGTCGTTGCCGATACAGAGCTGGGTTCCTTTGATGTTGCCGCTCACTTCCAGCTTTTCAGATGGGGAGGCGGTGCCGATCCCGACGTTGCCGTTTTGAGCAACCTCAAGGCTACTTGCAGGAGCTCGCATATCGAATCGATAGGGAATAGACGCCAGGGTTCCATCGCTGTTTCTATTTTGTGTTTCTAACTTGTAATTGTAGTTCACGATGAGGGCTTCGTTATTCGCAACCGTTGTATCATCCAAAAATATGCCGGAGGAACTTCCTTGAATATGGAGATTTGCGTGCGGTGTTGTGGTGCCGATCCCGACGCTCCCGCTCGAGTCGATCCTCATGCGTTCAGCCTCATGGCTGCCGTTTTCTCGTGTGTGGAAAGACAAATATCCAGAGTAGTTCCCCGAGCTGGCGTTTTCTTTTCCGCCATGAATCCCGGAGAAGGTCCATTGGGTCGTCGAAGCATCGATTCGTCCTTGAAACCCAATCCCTCCGCCAACGTTGGATGCCATGGCGCTCGAGTCGGAGGAATGGATATTCCACTGGTATTTCCCAGGATGTCCGACGAGGCCCCCTCGTTGTGGACCATTGACTTCAAGTTTGACGCTGTCGGGGCTGGTGGTCCCGATCCCGACTTTGCCGTCATCCAAGATCGTGAGTCGGTTCGTTCCATCGGTTTGCAGGTGCAAAGGCTGAAGGTCGGTGGTGCCAAGAACAGCGGGAGCTGTAAAGGCATTCCCCCCTTGAGCAAAGTAAGTTCCACTCTGACTTGGCAACAGGGCCGCAGGAATTTTCCCCGAGCCATCAAGCTCCACCAAGTTTCCAGAAGAAGTTCCGTAAGCTTTGGTCGCAGCTGTGCCCAGGCCCAAGTTGGTTCTTGCCGTCGAGGCCGTGGCAGTGAGCTCACTCAAATTATTCGCAGGATTCAGAGGAGTGAATCCAAGAGCGTTTTGTTTCCCACTGAAAGCCTGATAATCCGTGTAACTGATCGTTCCGGCGTTGACTCCATTGGTGGAAGCTTGCGGGATCTCAAGCGTGTGCGTGTCTCCAGAGCGAGTAAACGTCGGAGTGGTATTGGCCTGCGCTGTCTGAAAAGTTTGACTGCCGCCGGTTGCTCCATTGATCGAGGTGACGCCGCTTGCAGGCGCATCCACCCACAAGACATCCGTTCCATTGGTCTGCAAGAGCTTCCCGGCATTTCCGCCTTGCGCAGGCAAAAGATTCGTTCGTGCCCCTTGTTCAGTGGTCGCACCCGTTCCACCTTTATTCACAGGAAGCGTCGTGAGGGCCCCTGCCACCATGGCGTTTGTGAGTGCTACGCACTCAAAAGCATCCGTTCCCGAATTCCAGTTCATGAACGAGCCCGCGGCACAAGGCCCCGGCCACGGAGAGGCCCCGACATTGTTCACAAGATCCGTGTACTGAAGTTTGGAAATTCCCCAACTTGTTCCAAAACGAAAGGTGCTTCCCGCGACCGCACCCGAGGTGGAAAGATCGATGGGAGCGACCGAGCCGTCCGCGATTTTCGCGGAATTCACCGCACTCGCGGCGATCGTGGGATTTGGATAAGTTCCCGTCAGATCCCCGGTCGCATTTCCCCCTGGGGGAAATTCCGTGGGCTTGCCGGTGATGTCATTCCAAGCGGGATTTCCCGCGGCCGGAAGAGGCGCTGGTTCCCAGCGAGTTTGAGCATTGTTCCAAGTGAGCACCTGACCATTCCCTGGAGCCACATCCAGAATCGCGCGATTCTGGATCGCACCCACTTTCGTGGAGCTTTGCCCTCCGGTCACATCCCCTGAAAGAGAGCCCGTAAATCCGGCGGCATTCCCACCAATGCTGGCGTTACCGCCAGAGATCGTGGTGTTTCCGATGAGGTCCGTGAGTTTCGTGTAGTTTGCGACCGACCAGGCTCCCATGGTCTGCGGAACACCGGTGCCGTCTTCCACTCGGAAAAAGTTTCCGGGCTTGTGCCCTCCGACGGTCATGGATTCGATCGCCATTGGAACGAAGGCAATATTCTGCGGAGGGAGCGGTTCCCATCCAGAGAAAGATCCGTCATTGAACGAGACGAAAAGCTGTCGACCGTCCGAAGGATTGGGTTCGTATTCGTCGTCACCGATACATTCGCCGCCGGAGAAATCCATCACTCCCTGATTCCGGAAGGCTCTGGCCAGAGTGAAGCCGGTGTTTTTCGTCAAAGAAGCTGTTCCATCATTCAAGGTGATGCTGAACACGCCATTCGAAGCCGAGAGATCGCGAATATGGACCTCTTCGAAAAGCACACAACTGGTCGGGTGCGGAGTGCGAATCTGAACTTGAAAACGAACGGAGGTTCCCACTACGGGTTGGCCATTGGGCATTAATAGTCGGCCGTGATAGGTCACGCCCACATCGGCTTGTGCGTTCAGTGAAACTAAACAGAAAAGCGAGAAGATCGCTGTGAGAAAATATCTGAATTTATTCACGAACCAACGTGCCATGTTCCTTCATCGGAAGGAATGCCCCGAAACTTGATTTCATCAAGCATTTCGGCAACAAAGCGATCTCGGAGGATGAGCGACAACAGTCTTTGAGACTCGGATCGTTTCGATCTGAACCCTTGTTTGTCTCAAGATGAATCACCTGTAGGGAATGCCTCGATCTCATGAGAGGTCAAGGTGAGGGTGCAGCCGGTATCCTCCCCCCAAGGAATTGATCAAAGCCTGCTGAAAATCGACTTTGTCTTGTGATTTCAAGGAGAAGCGAGGTTGGCCTTGAACCGTCCCTCGGCGGAATGCGGAGAGGTGATGCATTGAGTTAATCTCTCCATTCCCTTCACAAGGGGCCTTCGAACTCGACTCTGTTTCGGCCTCGGGTTAACGTCTGGGCCGAGGTTTTTATGGCCGTTGTTGAACTGAAAAATGTCAGTAAATCCTATCAATTAGGTGAAACCCGCGTCGATGCTTTGCGGGGGATCACACTGGACGTTCACTCCGGTGAATTCACCAGCATCATCGGAACTTCGGGTTCCGGAAAAAGCACGCTCCTGAACATCATCGGCTGTCTCGACAAGGCGGATGGGGGGCTTGTCAAAATCACGGGCCAGGACGTTTCAAAGCTCGACGAGGAATCCGAGAGCTCGCTGAGAAACGAAAAAATCGGTTTCATTTTCCAAAGCTTCAACCTGATTCCCGTGCTGAATATTTTCGAGAACGTCGAGCTGCCACTCTTCGTGAAAAACAAACTGGCCGTGCCGGAACGTCGGGAGCGCGTGGATCGAGTGATCGAATCCGTCGGGCTTGGAAAATTCAAACATCATCGGCCCGATCAATTGTCCGGAGGGCAGCGGCAGCGGGTTGCCATCGCGCGGGCTCTGGTGACGAATCCTTCTCTGATCCTGGCCGACGAACCGACGGCGAACCTGGATTCCAAATCGGCGCATATGATTCTCGATCTGATGGCGGATCTGAACCGCAACCAGAACGTCACCTTCCTGTTTTGCTCTCATGACGAAAAGCTGATCGGCCGAGTCGGTCGCGTCGTCCGCATCCAAGATGGAATGATCGCCGAATGACCTGGAGCTTCGCGTTTCGCAACCTTTTCCGGAATGCCCGCAGAAGTGTCGCGACAGGCATCGCGATCCTGGTGGGTTTTTTGGGTCTGGTCCTCTTGGGCGGTTTCATCTTCCGCGTCGAGAACACCCTGCAGGCGCAGGCGATCTATCTGAAATACAAAGGACACCTTTCGATCTTCAGAAAAGAAGGCCTCGAGAAGTTCGCCACCGATCCCTCACGCTTTCAGCTGTTGCCCGTGGACGTCGAAAAAATTCAAGGCGTTCTCAAGGATCATCAAGACGAAATCGACTGGACGGGATCGACCCTCAGCGGAGTGGGCTTGCTCAGTAACGGTTTGAAATCGACTCCCTACAGTTTGCTTGCGGTCGATGTGAATTCCTTCGAACAGGTTCAGAAAAACAAAATGGTCAGGACCTGGGCGAAAGAATTCGTCACCTCCGAGGACGAAGCCTATGCGAAAGCGGTGGCGGCGGATCCCACGGCCATTTCGATCTCGATCCGGCTGGGCGAGCTGCTGAGTCTGTATCCGCCTTATGAAAAGCTGTCCGAAGAAACCAAGTCGCTGCAGATGGCGGGCCTCAGCTATTTCGGAGACCTGAATGCCGTGAACTCTGAACTGCGAGGCAGTCATTCGACCGGTTCCGAATTTTCCGAAAACACGAGCCTCATTGGTTCTCTGACTCTGGCGCAGGATCTTTTCCAGACAGAGGGAATTCAGTCCTTGATCGTCTTTTTGAAAGACCGCACGAGGACACATGATCTTCTGGCTTCGCTGAATCAGCGCTTTGCGGACACGCAGATGCCCTATCAGGCCTATCCTTTCGATGATCAGGATATTTCCCCGAGTTACGTGGGGGCCAAGGGCTTTCTGTTCGTCATGTCGGGATTTTTCATTTTTTTGATTTGCGGAGCGGTGATTCTGTCGATCCTGAACTCGCTCACCATGGGAATCCTTGAAAGGACTCGCGAGATCGGAACTTTGCGGGCGCTTGGGTTCAAGCGGCTGCAGATCTCATGGATGCTCACGCAGGAGTCGTTGTGGCTGACGACGCTGGCCTCCTTGGCGGGGGCGGTGCTGGCTCTGGTGATCTCGATGATCGTGAACCAGGTGAACTTTCGATTCACGCCGCCGGGCGCTCCGAAAAGCATTCAGTTTTTGCTGACGCCTGAGTGGGATCTGTTCGTGTATTCGTATTTGCTCTTCATGATTCTTTCCGGTGTTGGGTCCTTTGTGATGAGCTACTGGAAAATGAAATCAAAAGTGGTCGACTTACTCTCTGATGCGGGGGCATAGATGAAAAAAATGATCGGTCTTGCGATACTGTTGTTCGCATCCCTGGCCCAGGCGGATATGGCCTTGGACCTATTAAAGGAATCTGACAAGGCCCGGGGGAATCTCGAAGGCGGGATCACTTGGGACAGCGAAGTCGAAACCCATGAAAACGGCAACGCCAGCACTCGCGAATTCCGCATCCGCGCCAAGGGCGTGAATGCAGTGGTCGATGCGCTGGCACCGGCTCGGAACAAGGGTGAAGTCTATGTGTTCAATGACCGCAACATGTGGTTCTTCAAGCCGTCCTTGAAAAAGCCGGTGGCGATTTCCGCCCGGCAAAAGTTGTCCGGTCAGGCGGCGAACGGGGATATCGCCTCTACGCACTACTCACGGGATTACAATCCGACCCTAGAGAAAACAGAAACGCTGAACGGTGAAAAGGTTCACGTGCTGATGCTGAAGGCAAAGGCGAACAATCTGACCTACGATCAGATTCGTTACTGGATCTCTGACAAATCGAAGAAGGCCGTCAAGGCCGAGTTCCTGACATTGCAAGGTGAGCCCTTCAAACGGGCGACTTTGGAGTACGACAACACGGTTCAGGTGAACGGCAAGCCCTTGCAGTTCGTCAGCAAGATCGAGATCACCGACGCCAAGATGGAACAGAACAAGTCGATCATTCGTTACAAAAAACCGAAGCTCGAGTCTCAGCCGGACGCGATCTTCAACATCAATAACTTGAGACGATGAAGATTTTTTTCCGGATCGCCCTCAGAAATACGCTCAAGAACTGGCGCAAGAGCTTGGCCGCCATCGCATCCATTGCGGTGGCTTTCATCTCGCTTGTGCTTTTTCAGGGCTATATCAACGACGTGAACCAGATGTACGAAGAAGGGTTCAGCAGTCGGGCGATGTACGGAAATCTGATCATCGAAAACAAAGACGCTCACTCGACCGGGGCACGACTGGAGCCTGAAAAATTCCACGTCACCAAAGAACAGCAAGAGCTGATTCAGGAGTACCTGTCCCGTCATGCAGATCAGGTAAAGACCCGCGTTCGTTTTTTGCCGGTGTCGGGGACAGTGACCAACGGCAAGAACTCCTTCATTTTCATCGCCATGGGATACGATGTGCCCGAAGGCGTGATCATGCGAGAGCCACACTGGGTTTGGGATACGCTCTACGGAGTGCCTTTGCATAAGAGCGAAATTCCAAACGGTGTGGTCTTGGGCCAATCGCTGGGTTTGCTGGTGGGCTGTTTGCCAGAAAACCCCCAACTGAATATCGTTCAGAATGATGGATACGTTGCTGAAGTCAGGCCTTACCACTGCGAAAGCCCGTCCTTGCAGGTGAGCACGACGACTTTTTCCGGGCAGGTGAATGCTCTGGATGTGAACGTCGTGGGTCTCATCGACGGAGGCTACAAAGAGGTCGATCAGCGTTGGATGAAGATGCCGATCGAGGTCGCGCAGACCCTGCTGAACACGGACCAGATCCGCTTCATGGCTGTCCTTCTGAAAGATCCTGAACAGATCGATGCGTTTGCCAAGGACATGAACCATTTCTTTCAAAAGAAACAGGTTCCTCTGTTGGCCATGAATTGGATGCAGCATCCGTTAGCGGATCTGTACAAACAAACCCGCAGTCTGCTCCGGGTTTTCCACGTGTTCATCGTTTGCATCATCCTTGTCATCGTGGGTCTGTCGGTCTTCAATACGATGGTTAAAAACGTCAAAGAAAGAACCCGTGAAATCGGCATGCTCCGAAGCCTGGGTTATCGACCTCGGCAGATCAGCTG
>JAHBUU010000137.1 GCA_019637895.1 Pseudobdellovibrionaceae bacterium
ACAAAGACGTGCGTCGGGCTCGTTCGGCGGCGGTCAATATGATCCCGACCACGACCGGTGCCGCAAAAGCGGTGGGTTTGGTTTTGCCCGAGCTGAAGGGCAAGATCGATGGGATTTCTGTTCGTGTTCCGACTCCGAATGTTTCCCTGGTCGATTTCACCTTCCGTCCGGCCAAAGACGTCACCGTCGCTTCGATCAACGAAGCTCTGACGGCGGCTTCGAAGGGCGCGCTGAAAGGTGTTCTCGCGGTCGAGGAAAAGGAACTGGTTTCCATCGACTTCAACGGCAATAAAAACTCTTCGATCGTTGATGCGAAATGCACGATGGTCACGAACCCTCGCATGGCGAAAGTCATGAGCTGGTACGATAACGAAACGGGCTTTTCGAACCGCATGGTCGACATGGCTCTGTTCATGGCTTCGAAAGGTCTGTAGACATGGCGGCAGCTGGACTCAAGGGGATTCGCACGGTTCGTGATTTGAACGTCGAGGGAAAAACAGTTTTCCTGCGATTGGATCTGAACGTCCCACTGGACAACGGAAAGATCACGGACGAAACCAGGATCACGGCTTCGCTCCCGACCATCCAATATCTGATGGAAAAGGGCGCAAAGATCGTGATGGCATCGCACTTGGGACGTCCCAAGTCCGCCGATGACAAACAGTTCTCCTTGGAGCCTGTCGCAAAAAGTCTGAGCGAGCATTTGAAAGCAGAGGTTCTGCTGTTCGACGATGCCGCTTCGGATGGAGTGAAGGGACTTTTGATCGGGCTCAAAAAGAATCAGCTGATTCTGCTCGAAAACCTGCGATTCATTCCCGGTGAAACGAAAGACTCTGAGGAGTTCGCTCAGGTGATCGCCTCTTACTGCGACGTTTATGTGAACGACGCTTTCGGTGCGAGTCATCGGGCCCACGCCTCGATCCATGCGCTGCCAAGTCTGATGAAGGAAAAAGGAATCGGACTTCTGATCGAAAAAGAGATCATGATGCTCGATAAACTCATCGAGAATCCGGCTCGTCCTTATATTGCGGTTCTTGGTGGAGCCAAGGTTTCCGATAAAATCGCGGTGATCGAAAAACTGATGAACATCGTTGATGGCTTTCTGGTGGGTGGGGCGATGGCCTATACCTTCTTGAAAGGGCAGGGACATCCGATTGGAAAATCCCTGGTCGAGGAAGACCGCATTCGTTTTGCCAAAGAAATGATCGCGCGGGTCGAAGCTCGGGATAAGACATTCTTGCTCCCGGTCGATCATGTGGTCACGAAGTCCATCACAGATACCAAGAGCGTTCGCACCACTCCGGGTGTGGGCATCAATGAGGACGAACTCGGCGTCGACATCGGTCCAAAGACCCTCGTTCAATACGAAACGGCCTTGAAAGAGGCGGGAACGATTTTCTGGAACGGCCCGATGGGAGTTTTTGAAACCCCTGAGTTTTCACGGGGAACCTTTGGCGTTGCCAAGGCAATTGCCGAGTCCAAAGGCCTCAAGATCGTCGGCGGTGGGGATTCGGCAGCGGCGGCGGAAGCCTCTGGCTATGCTGGTCAGATGACCCACATCTCCACAGGTGGTGGCGCGAGCTTGGAATACCTCCAAGGCGACAAACTGCCAGGGCTCGAGATCCTTCGACCGAAAAAGAACAGCGAGCCACGGGGCCCGGAAAGTTTTTAACGGACGATCGCAGCAAAGAGCGATTTAAGAAGAAGGCGTCACTCGACGCCTTTTTTTATGGGACGTCGATTGGTTTCGCAGGATCATTCTTTCCTGGCACAGGCCTTGAAATGCAGACTGCCGGATCAAAAAATGGAGCCAAAAAGTCACTGGTTCTTTTGGAAAGAGGGGGATTTCTTGAAAATCGCATCGTTTGTTGGGGCTATTCTGCTGAGTTTTACATCTTTGGTTTGGGCCGAGCCTGTTGTTAGCCGCGATTGGACGAGCGGTCTTTCCTTGGATGAAACGACACAAAAGGAAATCTGTTGGGCATCGACTCAGGCGATCACCGGCGGGGCCCCTGCGGAGCTGATGCTCAAGTTTCAAAAGGATCGTCAGAGCGTTCCCACGGCTTTCTTGAAAGTCTGGAGCGGTCTGGCCGCGGATCCTCAACTTCTGATTAAGATGAGTGCTCAACGAAGCAACGCCTTGTTCTTGTATGAGCCTGCTCGCAAAGAGGAAGATCCGAGTGTTTACGCTTATGCCCCTATCGAGTTTCCAGCCCTGTTGAGTTTGATCGCGTCGGCGAACAACCTCGAGATCAAAAGCACGGCGGCGAAACTGCTGGTGTCCTTGAAAGGATCTTCGGCGGCTCTTCAGAATTTGCGAAAGTGCATGGGGGGAACCGAGCCTCTGCCTTTGGATTTCTTGAAATCCTTGAATGCAAAAACGGAAAATCTTCCGAATCAGACTCATCCTTCAGCCAAAGACATGCTGGCAAAGGTCGAGGAGGCCTATCAGTCCTATTTGCAGAAAACGGCAAAGGACAAAGAACTCAAGGACCTTCGTGCGACGATGAAGCCGACTCTTGCGAAAGAAGCGACGGCGCAAAAGACCTACGACACGGCCTTGAAAGCTTGGCAGAAAACAACGGATCAGTTGGCGGCGGAAAAACTGAAAGAGCGCAATCTGCAGGACGGTCTTGCCGCCAGCAAGAGCGAGTTGACCCGTCAAGAGGCCGAGCTTGTCGTTGCTCAGCAGGACTTGGCTCAGAAAAAAGCCATCTACGAACCTCTGAAAAAAGAGATGGAGCCTTTCGTTCAAGACGTTGCGAAAAAGGACAAGGCCCTTCAGGCCGCCAACCAGGAAATCAAACGTCTCAAAAACCGCATTCCGACGATCGAAAGCCGCATCTCGAGTTTGCGTCGTGAGAACTCGAATCTTTCGAGCGAGATCGACGACCTTGATCGCCGCATCAGCTCGGCACGCAGTGAGCTGGACTCTCGTGACTGGGATGTTCGTCGTTTCAATGCAAGTTCTGAAATCAGTAGTCGTTTGTTTCATAGCTGGGAATATTCACGAGCTGAAGGCCGGATTCGCGATCTTGAAGGCGCAGCTTCTCGGGCCGAAAGAGAATGGGATCGGGCTCGCTCTGATCTGCGCGATTTGGAAAGACAGTACGATGCTTGTCGTGCCGTGCCCGAGCAGAATTGTCAGTCCCAGGAATCGGCCGTCAATCAGAAACGAAACGAAGTTCGTTCGCTGGAATCCCGTCGAGACCAGGCGATCCGCGAAAAGTGGAGCGCCGAGAATGATCGTGAACGGATCCGTCGTGAAATTGAATCCCAGGTTCAGCGTGAGCTGAGCGACCTTGAGTCAAAGCGTGATCAGGCGGCGAATGTCCTTCGTGATCTGGAATCCCGCAAGCGGTCGGCTGAAAACCAGCAAAGCAGCAATCAGTCGGAGATTCGACAACTGCAGAATGAACTTGCCTACGCTCGAAAGAAACTTCCGGAGCTGGAAGCCTCGGTTCCAAGTCTTGAGCAAGCCTTGCTTCAGTCGCAACAAGCTCGGGATGCTAAGAGTGCGGCCATCGGTTACGCCAATGCTGAAGCTCAGTTTCAGGCGGCCTCGACTCGTGTGACGACTTTGCAAAAAGAAATTCCAGCCCTGAAGAAAACCATCACCAAAACTGAAAGCGATCTGAAAAAGATCAAGCCGGTGATCGCGCAGCTGGAAAAAACTTTGGAAAAACAGACGACGACACGGGACCAGGCCTTGACCAAATTGCAGCCGCTGCAAGAGGCGTTGAAGCCATCTCGTGAAATCGAATCCGGTCTGCTGACCGTGATCGAGGATCTTGCTCGTCGTTTCGAGAGCGCAAAGATTGATTATCAGTCGCATTACCGTCAGTTGCTCGGACTCAAGTGAGTCTTAAAAAACGAGCCCGCATCTCGCTCTGAGACGGGCTCTTGGGGCAGTGGTGGTTCTGTGACGTCTGTTGTTGCAGGCACGGGACTCACTGGTGGAACCATCACGACTTCTGGAACAATTGGTTTGGGTGCCGAACTCGCAGCGGTGAATGGACTCAGCAGTGCAGGGTTTGTGAAACGGACTGGGGCTGGCGCTTATACGGCGGTCCCGAGCGTGAATATTATTTCCGATACAACGGGAACTTTGTCCGTCGATCGCGGCGGGACGGGTGCAACGGATGCCCAAGGCGCGATCAATAATTTTTTGCCCTCACAATCTGGCCATGCCGGCAGGATCCTTCAAACGAATGGCACGAACGTTTCTTGGGTCGATACACCGACCACGGGGATCACGGCCCTGACCGGTGAAGTGACCGCTTCTGGAACTGGGTCTGTCGCCGCCACCATCGCGAATGGGGCATCCGCGATCAAAATAAACCCGGATGTGAGCGGGACCTTAAATGATGGCATTCAGTTTCACACTTCGACCGGAAACCACACGGCCGGAGATGTCTATTCTTCTGAACGAATGAGAATCGAGCCCAATGGCAATGTCGGGATCGGGACGAGCAGTCCGAAGGCCAAGCTGCATGTCGGGAATGGTGATATCGCCGTGGATGGTGGAAAATCATTTTATGCCTTTGGCAATGGAACTTTCGGAGCGGCCAACGCGACATGGGCGAGCTATTACAGCAATGGATCGGAATCCCAATTCGTCACGGCGGGAACGGGTACCTACAGCAGCAGTATTCCCGATCTTCAGTTTTCCAAATGGAATGGAAGTACGACCACGAATATGATGACGATTCTGTCGTCGAGTGGAAACGTCGGGATCGGCAACTCAAACCCTGGGGAAAAGCTTCAGGTGGCGGGTGCAGTCAAAGTGACGGGGCCTGCGCTCACGGCTGGAGCCAGCATGGGGGCACTTGATTACTATTCCGGAACGGGTGGAGCGCGCATCTTATCGTGGGGAGCGAACACGTCGACGCCGGGAACTTTTGGGATTTGGCAGGGCAGCTCGGATGCTTCCGTGAATCGATATCCATTCGTCATCGATGCTTTAGGTCGTGTGGGGATTGGAACCGAGTCGCCCGGAGTGAAGTTGGATGGAATCTATTGGATAAACTCAATCGGTATTGGTGGAACTGGTGAGGCGGATTTGGGGTTGCTATGCACAGACTGGACTTCCGCGAGTTCTTCTCTTTATGGTGCTGTTCTTGAGAAATCCGCGAGCCTTTTGAAGATCACCCAATCGCGTTGTAATACGGCTTCCAAAATACTGTGTTGTCGGTAGTCTTGTCAGTCGCTCCAAGATCACCTAAAATTAACTTTCGGTTAACGAATTCTTGCTTTCAACAAGATGAATAGCGCTTTTAGCACACATTTCCGTCTCGTCCGGGGACGGTTTTTTTCAAGAGAACTGATATTTGTCCCGATCTTTTGAGGACCTTATCCGAGGTTTTTCCGTTTGTCTTAAACGTCATTGATGGAGATTCGGGACTTTGTTGTTTCTGGGAACTCAGGCGAAAGAGGCCTTCTTACAAATTGAGAGCCGTTCGGCGTTTGCTTTTGCGGCCGTCTTTGCCTGTTTTTTTCTATTTTCTACGGTCGCATTGGCTGATTACGGCGTGACTTATCAAGGGCGCCTATTGAAACCCGACGGAGAGCCCGTTGAGGCATCCAATGTGCAATTCAGAATCCAGATTCGCACTCCGGCCGATGACTCTGATTGTCTGATGTTCGAAGAGGTGCAGACAAAGGACCTTTTGGCTTCGAAAGGTCTTTTTGCAATCAGTATTGGTGATGGAACGGCGACGACTTTGAATACGGAACCCTTCTCTTTGGCCGAGGTGTTTCGCAATCAACGAACTGTTGGTTTCCCTGCGGGGAAGTGCACGGTTTCATCCTCTGCAAATCTGGGGGAAACGGCTCATCGTCAGATCCTTGTTTGGTTCAATGATGGGAGCTTTTCTGGGTGGGAGGCTTTGCCTCCGCAGCAGATCAACTTTGTTCCGATGGCTTTGGAGGCGGTGACGGTCGGTGGCCATAAGCCTTCGAATTTTTTTAGCGTGGTCGATTCGGGAGTCGTTCAAACGATGACTCCTTGGACATCGGTGGGCTATCAAAAACTTTTGGATTTGGTGACGAACACGACGATCAGTGGCGGGAACGCCAGCATCGGTGGAAATGCAGCGGGCTTTACGGGTTCACTTTCGGGCGATGTGACCGGCAGTCAGGGCGCGACCAAGGTTGAACGGATCCAGAACCGTGCAGTCTTGGATGTCACCCCGGCGGACGGGCAAGTGCTGACTTGGAATAACGCCAGCTCTCGATGGGAACCGGGAACACCTGCAGGCGGTGGCGGCGGTGGCGTTCCTACTGGCAATGCGGGTGGTGATTTGACCGGAACCTACCCTGGGCCAACCATCGCGGCGAACGCCGTGACGGCCACGAAGATCGTTGATGAAGCCGTGACTTTGACGAAGCTTCAGAAGGCCAGTGCCGATGGCCAGGTTCATCGTTTCGATGGAACGGACTGGCAGTTTGCAAAGCTCCACTATCGTGACTTGATCAATAACACCTCGGGAACGCCATGGCCGATTGCGGATTGTTCCGCCGGGCAAGCGATCGTGTGGCAGTCGGCAACGGACTCATTTGCCTGTTCGAGCATCACGATCGGCAGTGCGAACATCACCGATGGCAGTATCGTCACGGCCGATCTGGCCGATGGCTCGGTGACCGATGCAAAGATCGCAAGCGTGGCCGTGAACAAGATCACGAGCGGGACGGGTTTGTACCTGACCTATGCTCCGGATGGCGTGGCTTGTTTGACCGGTCAGGTCCTCAAGAAGACCTCGAATGGTTGGGAGTGCGGAGCTGATAACAGCAATAGCGGAACCGTGACCAGTGTGTCCGGAACGGCGCCGATCGCGGTGGCGACCGGTACAACAACCCCGGTGATTTCTTTGAACGCTGCCGGTGTGGCAAATTCTCATTTGGCCGCAGATGCGGTGACTTCAGCGAAGATCCTGGACGGAACGATTGTTGATGCGGACATTGCAGCGGGCACGATCACGGCCAGCAAGCTTGCGACGTCGGTGACGGATGGATTGTGGACAGCGAGTGGTGGAGACGTCTCTCGAAGCACGGGCCGTGTTGGAATCGGGACGACTTCTCCATCATCAACCTTGCATGTGGCCGGGGAACTGACGATTTCGAACCGTCTTCAGAACGATTCGGATTCGACCTTGATTTTGCGTTCTGCTCGGGTCATGGACACGAATAAATGGGGTATGACTTTCGAAACGAATGATGCAGGAGGAACTCCTCAAACTCGTTTCAATATCCGTCGCGATGATATCGTTGCGTATACGAAATTCATTGCGAATGACGGCATCTATGGTGGCTCTGGCGCCGGCTCGGATCTGGTTCTGGATTCGTCGCTGCAAACGACGAAGGGTGATGTCCTCATTAACCCTCTTGGTGGTAATGTCGGGATCGGAACGGGAACTCCCGGAGCCAAGCTGGATGTGGCTGGTCAAATCCGAGCGACGCATATTTGTGCGGCGGACGGAACGAATTGT
>JAHBUU010000138.1 GCA_019637895.1 Pseudobdellovibrionaceae bacterium
CGGCCCGGTGCCCGCCGTGGATTCCTTTGACGCAACAGTCTGACTCTGAGGGCCTCCGGACTTGGTGCCCATCAAACGATCAAAATCGTCGAGATCCTTCCCGCCTTTAATATTCCAACTCTCGACAGCCTCTCGGGAGCCCGTCACAAAAACGGGTTCATCGGCACGAGCGGCCAAAGCTGCCGAAGCCCGCTGCTCGCCCTCTTGGGCAACCGCTTTCATCATCCTCTCAATAAGAACACGCGAATCCTGCCCGGTGTAATTACCCAGAACCTGCAACAAGCGAGTGACCTCCAATGGGGCCTCCAGCGCCATGTCCATCCGCACCTTCGCCAATTCGGCGGGATCGGCCTTGGTTCCTGCGGGGAAAATCAGAATCACTTTCCCGGTCCACCTCGGCATCTCTTTGAGGCGGCGACCGACCCCGAGAGTGGAGACCTTGGGTCCTTTGCCATAGCCGACGATGATTTCGGGATTGAACGATAAAACCTGCTCGGACAATGAGAATTCGTTCGATGTCGTTAAAACATCGAAACCGACCTTTTTCAGCACCGACTGGATGGTCAGCATCTCGGAATAGTCCTCGTAAGCGAGCAGGACCTTGTTCATATTTTCATTTTGGCTGTTCCCCCAGTGGCGGGTCAATGCGATACACTAAGACGGCATGTTTCCCAGTCCTCGAGGCTTCAAAGCCAGTCAGTATATCTTTTTTGAGATGCTCCCCGCGTTCATCCTGGGGTTGGCGGTTTTTCTATCAATAATTCTCATGTTTCAGGTGCTCCGGCTGACGGAATTCGCGCTGGTTCACGGGGTCAGTCTTTTGAGCATCCTGGAATTGATCGGCTACGTTTGCGTTTCCATGCTGCCCGTTCTGTTTCCGATGAGCCTGCTCTTTGCCGTCATTCTGACCTACGGCCGCCTCTCGGGGGATTCCGAGATCGTCGCCATGAAAGCTTGCGGACTGCCGATGACGAGTCTCTTGGCCCCAGCTCTTGTTCTGGGAATGCTGGTCGCCGTTTTGTCAGGACGCACCACTTTCGATTTAGCCCCCTGGGGCAATCGTCAGTTCGAAGTCCTGCTCACACGATTCGCCAACACCAAAGCCGCCGCCGCCATCAAACCCGGCACCTTTGCAGAAGGTTTCTTCGACATGGTGGTGTACGCGAAGGACGTCGACTCGGACCAAGGTCTGTTGAAAGGCGTTTTTATCTACGATGAGAAGCAGGGCGACACCCCGCTGACGATCATCGCCAAATCCGGCCGCATCATCCCCGACCCCGAAATGCCGGGTCACCGAGTGCTCCTCCGGCTGAACGAAGGCGATATCCATCGCAAAGGCACGAACCACACCAAAATCAAATTCGACACCTATGACCTGAAACTGGTCGACCCCGTGAAAGACAACAAAAGGGAAAAGTCCCCTCCGTCGCTGACTCTCAGCGATCTCGAGGAGCGCCTTCAACAGCCAGAGCTCAAAGAGAACGAACGTCGCACCCTGCTCACCGAATGGCACAAACGCTGGGCCATCGCGGTTCTCTGCCCGGTCTTTGCCCTGATCGGAGTGGGCCTCGGCACCACCACCAACCGCCGCCAACAAAAAGCCGGAGGCATGATCCTCTCGGTTGTCCTCATCATCGTCTATTGGGTTCTGTATCTGAGCTTCGAAGGCTTTGCCCGCTCAGGCACCCTGCCGGTCGCACTCGCCGTTTGGTTCCCGAATGCCGTGTTTGCCTCGATCGCGGCTTGGACCCTCAAGAAGAACTGGAACTGACTTTTCTGCCCCGGCCGAGCCTCGCAAGAGAAGCGATTCGGAGAGGGGGACCGGATGGGAGCTCGGCGCTTCGAACATGCGTTTGTCACTCGCTTGCATGCGCAAGCTCGCGCCAAGCCGAACTCGCGGCGAGCTCCCATCCGGTCCCCCTCTCCGAATCGCTTCTCTTGCGAGGACACGTGAGTGAGGAAAGGTCACAGTGTTTGAGGGATGTGTTTTTTTGCCGAGGAGACTGAGTTGGCCGCGACTGTCGAGCGGAAGCTCCTTTTCTTGAGGAGTGCCTGCTTCAAGTAACGCTTTTCAAAGTCGCGGAAGTTTTCCCAATACAAGTGCGCGATTTTTTGCCCCGCCCTTGTCGAGTGATCCGCTTTTGTCTGAAGGGGTGCGCTCTCTGGGGCAAACAGGGAACGCTCACCGCGAGTTCGGCTTGGCGCGAGCTTGCGCATGCAAGCGAGTGCCAAACGCATGTCCGAAGTGGGGAGTGGTCCCTGTTTGCCCCAGAGAGCGCACCCCTTCAGACAAAAGCGGGCGCCGCCACAGATCGACGCGAAAAGCCAAGAACCCAGTTCCGGAAGCCATTTCAGTGTTTTATGGATTTTTCTTTAAGAAGATCGGGAGCAAAAGAAAATAGAGCGATGCAGCCGCATCCGTACGACTGAGGTCATCCTTGACCACATCGCCCCTCCCTTGAAATCAAGGTTAAGGGTTTCTGGTTTCTTTGCAACAGCTTTTTTTCAGTGGATTTCATTTTTTTTGACTTCTCCAGAGTCTTATCCACAGCCCCCTATAGGTGGTGATGACTTGGTTTGCACATCTCTACAGGTAGAATATGAGGCCCGAAGCATTCTCGTTCAGTTTGCCAGAAAAGTGTCAGGTCCTCATTTTGTCGCACCATGCATCCGCCTTCAGCGAGCAACTGCAGATTTCCGCCAAACGAAAGATGACCAGGATGTGCGGGCACAACCCACAAGGCCCTTCCGATCTCAGCCGCACGGGTCGCGGTGATCAAGGTGCCACTCCTCGGACGAGCCTCAACAATCAAGGTCGCTTCGGCTTGAGCTGCGATCAATCGGTTGCGTTGATGAAAATTCTGACGACGCATGCGATGCGAGTTCGGATACTCGCTCAAGACAGCCCCACCCCCTTCGATGATCGACTGAGTCCATGCCGAAAAATCCGAAGGATAAACTTCGTCGAGACCGCTCGGCAAAAAAGCCACCGTCGGACAGGAATTGCGAAGCGCGACCGAGTGAGCCTTTTGATCGATACCTCGAGCACCACCGCTCACGATGACCACGCGGTTTCTGCGGCAGAACGCTCCTAACTCGCGCTCCATCCACGTCAATGAATCCTGCGTTGGCTCGCGACTGCCCACAACGGCGAGTGCGGGCTCCTGCAACACCTCGGGATTTCCCGCCACCGTCAACGCCAATGGGGGATCCATGCCCTTAAGAAGCTTTGCCGGGTACTCGGCATCCATCGGAGTCAGCAGATGCCATCCCTTCGCCAGCGAGGCACACAGCTCGATGCGTGCCCTTTCGATTTCGGAGGCCGGAAGAATCTCGAGGGGGTCCTGCAAGAGCCATCCTCGCTCCTCGGCCCGAAACATCAATTCCCGCCACGTACTGCCGGGGAAACCACAGACCAAATCCAACAGCAAAGGTCGGCAGGCGCCAATGCCTGACAGGCTTTGCCACAAACTCAGAGAAAGCCAAACATCATGATTCATAGAACAGGAAAGGAATGCAAAAAGCAGGGACCCACCACCCGCAACTCAAAGAGAAAGCGGTTTTTCCTTGAGCCGGAATCCGGTTTCCATGAGGATGACTCGGTCATGGCCGAATTCCGACTTCTCGATCAGAGCGAAAACTGGGTTGCCCTCGTCAAACCGGCGGGCTTTCACGTGCATCCTCCCGAAGACAGCACCCATCGTGTGCCACGAGACAAGGTCGTCCTTTACCAACTTCGCCGTCAGTTGGATTGTTTCGTTTATCCCGTCCACCGCTTAGATGCAGGAACGTCCGGAGTCTTGCTGATGGCCCTGAATTCAGAAGCCGCTTCTTTTCTGGCGCAACAGTTTCAAAATCACAAAGTCCGCAAGGTCTACCATGCGGTCGTTCGTGGGTGGACCGAAGAGGCTGGCGACATCACTCAATCTTTGGATCTGGATTCGACAGGCGAACCCGCAGAAAGCCACACCTCTTATCGTCGGCTCGGGCGTTGTGAATTCCCGGAGGCCGTCGGAAAAAGGCACACCACGGCCCGCTACTCCTTGGTCGAAGCGGAACCGCACACAGGCCGGTTCCATCAGATTCGACGCCATATGAATCGCATCTCACATCCCGTGATCGGAGATGCCATGCACGGAGACTCAAAACACAATCAGTTCTTTCGAAAACAAAAAGGCTTTGCCGGACTCTGCCTCAAAGCCCACCAACTCAGCTTCCTCTCCCCAGATCGAGGCCCGCTCACCATCGAAGCCCCCGACAATGACTTGTGGAAAAGACTCCGCCCCCTTTTCTCAGAAACGTAAATAAGCGAAGCCCCAGGTTTTTGAAACCCGGGGAGGCCCGCGAATACAGAGAAGGGAAATTAAAGACTCAGATCGTCGCCGAACTCGGAAAACTCATCTTCGCCCGAGGACGGAGCCGGAGCGGGGGTCGCAGGAGCCGACAAGTCCGAATCGAGATCCAGATCGAATTCCTCACCCGAGCCAGAAGCTCCGCCCGAAGCTGGCCGCAAAGCAGCCGACGAGCCCGCAGGGGCTCCCACATGATCACCGATCAGCACCTCAGACGTCATTTTGGTCAAAAAAGCCGTCGAGAAATTTTCAGAGACCTTAGCCACCCGCAAATGACCGATCAGAATCCCCGTGTGTTCGATATCGGATTTTGAGTTACGAAGTTTTCGGTCCGCATAGATCCCATACACCTGACCGACCTGAACGCCCTCAGCACGCCCGCCATCCAGAAAGACGAGTCCTTCGATATCGGCCATGATCCGCTTGCTCGCCAACTGTGCACCGATGACTTTCAGAGCTGGTCCATTCGATGGGACTCCATCCAATGTATTCACCGTCTCGATGCGACCAGAAATCAGATGAGATCCCACTTCGACCGGAGCCAAGCTCTTTTTGACGATGGCACGATAAAGGCCGTTGTCGGGAGCGGTGTCCACCACCTCGATCTCGCCCTGAACCTCAACCACACGACCCGAGTTTCCATTGCCGCTGACGGACCCGACGTCACGGATCACCGTGAAGATCCGGTTCCCCGGCTGATCAAGCTCGACATAGACGTATTGATATTCCATGGCCGTCGGTCCACCGGCTTCGGCCTCGCGAACTTCACCTTGAGTGGCTGGAAAGTCGTCCGCCACATAGTAAGACAAAGGCGCATTCGGCCGAGCAATCGGCGGCGGAGGCCGCAGCCCCTCGAAATTCGTCGGCGGAACCCGCAACGACTTCGGCCGATAGACAGGTAAGCTTTCCGGCAGCTTCTTCACCAAGGCGGCTCGAGCACGAGTGGGCGGAATCAAGGAGGCATCCGAAACACCTTCGGGAGCCTGAGTCACCGCTCCACCGTTTGCCAAAGGAACCGGCGGAGCCTCGGCCACCGCCAAGGTCGGTGCATTCTGCAAATCACCTGGGAAAAAACGAATCTGCATCCAGGTTTCGATCTGGTGCGGATTCGTGACTTCATCTTTGTTCAAGGCCCAAATTTTCGGCCAGTAATCAGGCTGACCAAACAAGGTCGACGACAGATCCCAAAGGGTATCGCCTCGCTGAACCTTATAAACCTGAGATTGGCGATTTCCGGATGCCTGCTCCCATTGATCGAGAGGAGTCGGATCGACATTGTACTTCTGGTAGATCACATTGAAATTTTTCTCGCGACGGAAATCAGGACCGTCCGCTTGACGCTCTTCCGGCGTATTGGGAATGAAAGGCGCCGGAGGCTCTTCCGCAACGGGAAGCGGCAGTTCTTCTGCTGGAGGGGTCGCTGCATTCTCGTCCGGGATTTCCTTGAACTCGGGCATGGGTTGAATCTCTGGTTCCGGAATCTCGAGCGCATTCAACGGATCAGGAGCCCCCAGATCGGTGTCTTCACCAATCGAAGTATCGCCCAAATTCAAATCTTCGGACTCGGAGGCCTGACCGAAGGCGGTTCCACTCATCATCAGGACGACAATCAAAGAAAGACCAATCGAGGTTTTCATCAATTCAGCAATCTCATTTCACTGTCGGCACGGAAAGACTCGGGACTGCCGGGATATTTTTGAACGACCTCTTTCATGACCTTGCGGGATTCGGTCGTCAGATTCATTTGCTTATAGGCCATGGCTTTCGCGAACTGCGCGGAGACGGCGCGATTGCTGCGCGGATATTCGGCAATGATTCGCTGAAAGTATTTAAGAGCCTGAGCATATCGCTTCTGCTCGAGAGCCTTCCGCCCAGCGAGATAAAGCGCATTGTCCGCGAAACTGCTTCGCGGGAAACGGGACATGAACGTCTGAAGACGACTTTGAAAGCCGATCTCGTCCTGACTCTGGTAGGCCGCAACCAACTCAGAGTAAAGATCCACTTCGCTCAATTTTCCCTGGTCCTTACCCGTCAGCTCGATCAACAGAGCCTGTTCGGAGAACTCATTCGACGTTTTGCTCTTTGAATTTTTCGCTTGGGAGACCAAAGGAAAAATGAAAAGAACGATCCATGTCATTCGCAGGAAGTGCCTCATCCGTGTTCACCCCTTCATGTTTTTTCGAGTATGACACAGCGACGGAAGCAGGCTCAAGCGAGAGTTATCCACATAAAATGTGGGAACCTCGAGGTCCTGGACCTTGGACCAATGAAAAATCAAGGGTTTCAGCGATTTGTTGCATTTTTAAGCATTATATAAGCATATGAATTTACTTAAAAAATGGTGTTTTTTAGGCAGTGAACATGAAGGATTCTGACAGATCTTAAAGTCCGCACTTCGACCTCTATGACCTCTCATGACAGATTTCAGAGAGCCCTCGGGTTTCCCTCTGTCTTGCTAAGTTATCGTAACAATGATTCTTTTTATCGTAATGCTGAGTCTTTCAGCACTTCATGCCTCAGGTTTTCTGTTCACCATCACAGCAGAACTGTCTCCACATATCCACAACCTCTGTCTTTCATCGCTTCCGACGACATCATTTCATCCCTTACACAGTCTCCTCTGCGGAGCCTCCGTCAAAGACGGAGAACTCAAACAACTGCTTCGTGCCTCGGGACTTCTGCATCTATTCGTCGTGTCAGGTGCTCATCTGATTTGGCTCGAGCATTTGCTCGCACGACTAAATGCCCCGTTCGCTCTGCGCCTCTCGGGATGGACACTTTTTTCGCTGGCCTGCGGTTGGCAACCGCCGGTCGTCAGAGCCTGGGTCGGATTGTTGCTGATCAAATTGGAACCACGTTGGACCCCTGCCCTCAGATCCGATCAACATGTTCTCTTGAGTGGGCTGACCACCCTGATTCTTTTTCCTTCGTGGGGAGACTCTTTGTCCCTCGCGCTCAGTTGGGTCGCCGCCTTTTCACTGAGCCTCCCTTTTCCCAGAGGATGGAGAGGCGAGCTGCTGAAATGTTTCGCTGTCTGGATTTTCTTGATGCCGTTTCTGATCTCATGGAGTCC
>JAHBUU010000139.1 GCA_019637895.1 Pseudobdellovibrionaceae bacterium
GACCAGAAAAGCCAGACAGCTAAAAGCGATCGCGATGTATCCGACGTATTCGTACCGGAGCAGTTCCCCGGATGTCGATTGCACGACGATGACTCCGCTCAAATACGAAGCGAGGGCCGCTGAAAGCTGCTGAACCGAACTCGAGATGCTCATGAAGCTGCCTCGATAGGCGGGTGTTGCTGTGGCCGAGATCATCGCCATGGCAGGAACCATCCGGCCCGACATCATGACGAAAAAGACGGACGAGATGACCAGGACCAGCCACAGGGAATGATGGCCCAAGTTGGTGATAATGTAAATCGGCAGGATCGATGTTGCCACGGCAACCAGGAAGACCTTGCGTTTGCCATAGCGATCAGCCAGTCGACCGACCAGAGGCGAGGCGATGATCGTGCACAATCCTCCGAACATATAGGTCAGCGGCAGCTGTGCCTCGGTCAGCCCGGCATTTGAAACATAACTCGCGCTCAGCAAGGGGATGATCGAGAACTGCCCCAGGATCAGACAGAACATGAAGAGCAAGGCAAAGAGCTGATTGGGTGTCTGAAAGATGTGAGTGAGGGCGGCCAGTGGTGGATGCTGTTCGCTTTTCGAGCGCAAGTGTTTCGTCATCGGTTGCATGAACGAGACGACGAGGGCGATCACCGCGAACGAGACCACGCCCAAAAACATGAAGGGCGCATGCCAACTGGTGAGATTTGCCAGGTACAAACTGAACGGCACTCCGAAAACCGAGGCGATCGAAAAGGAACCCATGACGATTCCCATGGCGGCCCCACGGCGGTTGTAGGGGATGGCATCCGAGACGATGGACAGAACCAAAGAGCCCAGCACTCCTCCGAAAAATCCCGTGATGGATCGGCAGAGCAGGAGCAGCGAGAAGGTCGGTGCCAGGGCGCAAGCGATCGTACCCGCGGCAAAGCCGACATAAAAAAACAGCAGACTGGATTTGCGATCATAGCGGTCGATGAAAAACGAAGCGGCGAATCCGCTGATCCCCGCCGCAAAGGTGTATGAGGACACGAGCAGTCCGAACTGTTGAGGATCGATGTGAAAGAGTCTCATCAGTTGCGGCCCCAATGGCATCATGATCATGAAGTCCACGATGTGGCTGAACTGGATGGCGGCCATCAAGGCGAGAAGAATCCATTCAGAGCGGGAAAAACGGGACGAATCGGCTTTATGAGAAGGCGTCATAGCGGCCATCATACGCAGAGCTTCGGCGTTTGAGGAGTTGATTGTGGAGATCTTTGAGCGTAAAACAACAAGCATGAAGAAACTTCGGAATGTCCTCTTCCTGTTTTTGTTCCTAAGTCTGTCTGTTTACGTCGTGGTCAGCTTTTATCCCTATATCTTTTCCCGAAAGGTCGAAGGGGTGATCAAGGCGGTCGAGCGCGTGACGCCTCCGATGGCGATTCTGACGAATCCGGGGCAGGCTGCCACTGCGCAGATCTTTTCGTTTGCGGTCGGAGTTCAGGATCACCGGACGGGTGAGATCGTCACTGGTTCGACCGAGGATCGTCAGTGGGCCGTGGCAAAACCCGGTCAATGTGCCGAGGCCGAATTTTTCCCTTATCCGCCGTGGGAGTTCCCAAAATGGGGGACCTATCACAATGTTCGTCTTTTGATGCTGAGGGAATGTGACGGGGTGCCTGTGGTGCAGCCACCAGCGAATCCAGAGACGACGACCACGCCTCCGGCGACACCGCCCGCTTCGGAAAACCAGCTTTTCGGAGGCTAGGGCATTTACTCGGGCGATCCGATATGCCAAACGCGACCCAAAAAACCAATCTTCGAAAAGGCAAAGCCGGCAAGCGGCTCAGGAAGTCCTTTTTCCAACGAGACACCGAAACCGTGGCCCGAGAGCTTTTGGGCAAAGTCATGTGCCGGGCTTTTCCGAACGGTCGCATCTTGCGTGGGCGGGTGGTTGAAACCGAAGCCTATCTGGGGCTGATCGATCGGGCCTGTCACACCTATGGCGGGCGAAACACCTCCAGGACAAAGGTGATCTGGGGCGAGGGCGGTCATGCCTATGTGTATCTGATCTACGGGATGTATGACTGTTTCAATGTGGTGACCTTGAAGAAAAATGAACCCGAAGCCGTCTTGGTGCGGGCTTTAGAGCCCCTCGAAGGGGATGATTATTGGGAGCAGGAAGTGCCTCATCTCAAGCGCCGTGACTGGCTGAAGGGGCCGGGCCGACTTTGCCGAGCGATGGAGATCACGCGCAGGCACAGTGGGATTGCCTTGGATGGAGCTGAGATCTGGTTCGAAGAGGGTGAAGAGCCGCGAGCAAAGGACATTGCCAGTTCCGAGCGCATCGGTGTCGCCTATGCGGGCGAGGCGGCGAAATGGCCTTTGAGGTTTTTCCTCAAAGGCTCGGAATTCGTTTCGGGTCCCAAGGCCTTGAACGGCCTTTAGGTTTTTCTTTTATTTATCGGACGAAATTCAAAGACAGAACCGAGCAGTCGATTGCATAGACCATGCGACCGCGAGCCAGGGTGCGAACGCCATCGAGCGTGACTTTCGCGCGGCTGAGCGTGGTGTTTTGTGGGAGCGAGTTAAAGGTGACGATCAAAGTGTGATCGCCCACTTCTTCGGCGGCCACGATGAAGGCCTGCGAGCGGGTCAGTGAGGAAATCACTTTTTCAACTTTGGGTTTGCAGTCTCCGGCGAGCTCCAGGTTGGTGGCCGAGAGGGCGGGGGCTGCGGACAGGGTCAAAGCCAGGGCGAGGATCGTTTTCATGGTCACTCCTTCGAAATCAAATCGAAGGGATGGTTATAGCGCAGTCAGCAGAGGGCCGCGAGAGTCCGGCAGGGGCGCGGAACTTAATTCAGAACAGTCGAAAATCTAGACAGTCAAAAGAGGGCGGGGATTACCTGAGGCGGGGTTGAAGCTGTTCGAACACGTCGTCTGCGGTTTCGCCGGACACGATGGAGGCCTCATAGCCGTAAGCGGCCGCGCAGTCTTGCAGGATCCGGGCGAGCATTTGGTCGGTGAGGGCGGGTGGATTGACGAGGATGAGCTTCTTGCCCTTGGTTTCCTGAAGGGCCTGAAGGAGGCTCATCGTGGTGCTGAGATTTTGATCAAAAAGCTCCAAAGGATCATCGGCGTGGGAATGCAGGGCGCAGTGAATGATGGTGTGGATCGAGTGCTCTTTGAGGGTGCGAACCACCCGCGGAGTTTGTCGGGCGTCCACTTTGACGAGAGGCCCGAAGGTCACGCGGTCGCCCACGCCGGTCGAGAGGTCATCGAAGGCCACGGGCTTCAGGCCCGAGGACGCCAGGCGCTCTGCGAGAAGATGTCCTGTTTTTCCAGCTCCACCGACGACAAGGATCGATTCCATGGCGATACCCTGCCCAGATGCGTCTCCGTGGACAAGACGACAGGTGTCAGCCTTTTCCGAAAAAGGGGGTTGACGGGGCCAACCAGCGGGCATAGGGTGACTTTCCTATCAGAATTCATCTTGTCGCGGGGTGGAGCAGCCTGGTAGCTCGTCGGGCTCATAACCCGAAGGTCGTAGGTTCAAATCCTGCCCCCGCAACCATTTTTTCCAATATCCCACCCTTGGGCCATTGGATTATGAGATGGCTTTCTAAATAATTCCAGAGACTTATAAAAAGATTCTTCCTTGGCTTCATTTGAAGCTTCGGAGTGGTTTTTGTCGTTCAATCTCATTGATTCTCGCTTTTCAGACAGATTCACTACCTTATTTTTGGGTTTCCCATCGCCAGAACCTTGATTGATCTGACGATAGAAAACTTGAGCCTGTCCTTCTTTGAAAATCAACTTATCGACTACAACTCTTAGCAAAGCCTTTCTCATTTTTGGGTTAGCCTTGGTCCAAGCCATTTGTAAACGCTTCAATCCTTCTTGGAGTCCGCTCACAAATTTCTTTGGATCAATAATGTCTGCCAAAGCCAATTCGCAGCGATCTAAGGTTTCACGTTCTTTCTTTCGCTGTTCTTGTAGTTCAATAAGTTGTCCTGAATAAAGATTCTGAAGTTCCATATTGTCGGTTTGCATTTGCAAACGAACCAAGCTCTTTATGTCATTATCAATCTGAGTAAGTGCTTTTGATGATAAGTTCTTTTGTGTAACGACTGACTCTCTATCTGACAAAATAGAAGCACTAACTGATTTTTCAACTCCATCTAAATAACCAGCTTGATTGATAACTCTTAACAGATGGTCTTCAAGTGCAGCCTCAATTTCATCAGCTCGATACCTTTTTATTGAGCAATCAACAGATTTTCCTTCAATCGGTCTGTGTACATAGTAACGAATGTCTCTCTTTTGACCATGACCAGTCGATCCCACAAGTGGGCGACCACATTCGCCACAGGCTGCGAGTCCCGTGAATAGAAATGTTCTTGCTTTGGCATTTTTCAATCTGAGTCTTTCGTTCTTTGCATTGTCTGAGAGCATACTTTGAACAAGATTAAATGTTGTCTCTTCAATGATTGCAGGCCAAGAAGCTTGCACGACTTGGTATTGTTCAAATGTTTTTAACTCACGTTGATCTTTCGATTTGTTTCCTTTGTTGACCTCTCTCATGCCAATATAACTGTGATTGTTGAGAATGTTTTTTACTGTTTGCGTATTCCAAGTTTCGCCATTGGCTCCTTTGAACGGAACATTCTCGTCTCGAAGTTTTGCTGCTGTTGCAAAGGTTGATCGTTCTTTAATGTATGTTTTGAATACTTTTTCGACCAATGAAACTTCCTCTTCATTGACGATCAAAGTGGATCTATTGGTTGGATCAACCTTGTATCCGAGGATTGTTGACCCTCCATTTCTTAACCCACGCATAGCTCGTGAATGGAAGTTCAATATAACTCTTTCTGAAATCTGCCTGCGCTCGAATTGAGCCAGGTTTATCATATTAAAGAGCATCATTTCACCTGCGGCTGTTGTTGTGTCGAATTGCTCTTTGAGTGAGAGAAATTGAGTTTTCGTTTCTTTAAAGAAATCAATAAGCACACAGAAATCTCTAATGCTTCTTGAGAGGCGAGATAGGTCTGTTACAAGGACTGTATTGATTCTTCCTTTTTTTAAATCTCTGATGAGCTTTTGAAGTGCTGGGCGATTGGTGTCTTTGGCCGAGAAGCCATCATCAATATATTCATCAACAACCACACCCCAGTTAGTTTGTTGCATATTTTTAATATCAACATATCCATTGAGTCTATGCTTTTGACTATCAAGTGACCCTTCTGTGCGAAGGGCCTGCTCTTCTGTACTTACACGAATATAAAGTCCGATATTAAATGCCATATTTTAATTCCTCACTTTGATGTTTGGTGGGGCGACCTTTCTTATGTAGAGAGGCAAACATCATCCCTAAAATTTTTTGTGCGGATTCTTTTGTTCTTTGTGCAGAATCTGAATCCAGCTCAACCCCAATCATTTCGATGCTCAAAAAATCTTGTGCTGCCTTTTGGACAGACTTTGATTTTTTGATTTCCAAAAACATTCTCCATAGCTTGATAATTTAATCATTTTTATATCCATTAAAATTATCAATAAACTCCAACGCTTTCTTTTTTGGTTGGGCATCAAGAAACCGTAAAAAGCGAACAGCGAGCTTGCTCGGTTTGCGAAAATCAGTTTCGATATTCATCATCGCTTGATAACCAGAAAGGCATAGAAGATCGGCAAACTGTTCTCGATCTAGCCCAAGTTTTTCTCGAATCTCTTTGACTTCTATGCCTTTCACGATTTTGTCCTAAGTAGTTCGTAAACTCTCGATGTGCTTAGTTCTAACTCTTCCGCGATCTCTCGAACGGATTTCCCTTTGCTTTTAAGGAATGCTGCTTTGGCTGCTTTATTTTTCGTTTCTGGTTTAACTAAGTCGTCCCATTGTCTCTTTTTTGATTTCCAGTTTTTTCCGTTCATTGAGTCCTCATAGCCGTTTTTTTGATTATATCATCATTGATGATATAATCAAGTCAAGGATCGTGAAGTCTTTCTCTTTGGTGACTCATCTAGTCCAAGCTGTTTTTGAAGCAAGTTCTTAAAATCCGTAGGGACTTTTCCAGACTCTTTTGCTTGCTTTAAAATGCTTTCGAGCATGGCCACTTCGTCGAAGTGTTCAGCTCGAATCTCTTTAACCTGAGCTTCATCTAGTTCAGACTGAAAACGCAAGATGATCCAGTTTGCGATTTCAGTCTGATTGACTCTGCCGCCATTGAAGCCATCATTTACTTTATCAATGATGAGCTTCAATGCGGCCAATGACTCGTTAGAAACCACAATTCTTTGCAACCTGGCACTGACTGTTTGATTAGTACGATCTTCTTCTTTCTCCATTCCCGTATTTGTATTTATATTATTATTTTTCATATCTATTACCTTTAACTTTTTATTTCCCCACCGCCGCCGATGTTTAGTACCTAGCTGTTGACCCCTTCCTACCAACTCGTTGGGAGGGAGGGGTCAACAGCGGCCAAGGGACATTAAGAACGAGGCGGCGGTGGGGAAATCTCTGTTTTTCTTTATCTTTTTGATCGAATTGCATCTCATTAGGCATTCAGAGAAGTCTTCGTCTTGTGTAGACATTGGCGAAGACTTCTCACTTCAAATTTTCGAGGCAAGTTCTTCTAGGCTTTGACCTAATTTGAGTCCTCGGAGTTCCGTGCTTGCAGGATTCATTTTCCAGCCTTCAATACTAACAAAGCCAATGCGTGAGTTTAGTCTTCCGTCTCCGATGTACTTCATCGCTCGTTGGATGGTCTTTTCGATGGCATCATTTTCCACGACAAAGAAGATGAATCCAAAGTCGTAAGCCTCACTGTATGCACGAATAGCTTTGTTATATCGCCAATTCGTTTTTGCCGTTCTTTCATATTCAATTGCCACAATCGGAGCAGCTTGAGTTCCTTGGAGTTTAAAAACAGCATCAGGATATTTGAAGCCGCCTTCCTGAATATCAAGTCTGAAGCTTGCTGACTTCTGAATTTTCATTTCACTTTCGGTCATCCATTTTTGGCAAAGACCAGATTTTTCTAATTTCCATAATCCAGCTCCAACTGTTTCATCATGCTCAATGAAGTGTGGATAAATCGAGTGAACATGTTGCCATTTCATACTTTTGATAAGCTCAATTCCGAAAGTGTCGATCACGACAGCATCATGTCCATGTTTGCTTGTGTGATGTTTGAAAACCTTTCGATCAATCAAGTGCTGAAGTTGCATTTGTCGCCAGCGGAGAGTCCCGTGACTAAAAAGCTCGTACCAAGTTTCTCGGCTCATGGCTCCAACCTTGGCAACGAATCTCACGGCATCGACAGCATTCTTAGAAAGCCTGCGACCGTGAGCATACTTCATTAAGGAGCCTCCCATCGTGTAGGCTCTGTGATGATGTATTCA
>JAHBUU010000014.1 GCA_019637895.1 Pseudobdellovibrionaceae bacterium
CAGCGGCTGGCTTATCACATCTTGCAGTCCCGTGATGAATACACGGACCGCTTGAGCGATGCTTTGCACCGAGTCCGGGCCGAGGTTCATAGCTGCCCTCGTTGCTTCAACTACACGGATTCCGATCTGTGCAAATACTGCGCGGATGAAAAGCGCTCCGATGAAACCCTTTGCGTGGTGGAAGAACCTTCCGACATCATGCGAATCGAGTCTTCCGGAGCCTTCCGTGGCCGTTACCATGTCCTGCATGGTGCGATCGCACCCCTCGAAGGCATCGGCCCTCAGGATTTGAAAATCCAGGAGCTTCTGGATCGCGTGGACGCGGGCTTACGTGGCGAAAGCCCCCTCATCAAAGAAATCATTCTGGCACTGGATGCCGATCTCGAGGGTGACACCACGATCCTGTATCTGACGAAACAGCTTGCCGGCAAACAGGTGAAACTCAGCCGGATCGCTCACGGCGTTCCCATCGGCAGCGATATCGATTTCATCGATGACCGAACCATGGGACGCGCTCTCGAAAACCGAGTGGAACTTTAATGTCTTTCATCAATCACAATGCCAAAGAGATTCACTGCAAGATCGTCTATTACGGACCTTCTTTGGGCGGAAAGACGACGAACCTGCAATGGGTCTATCAAAAGACCGCCGACGATCAGAAATCCAAACTGATCGCCCTGAACACCGAGATCGAGCGAACTTTGTTCTTCGACTTCCTCCCGCTGAACATCGGTGACATCCGCGGCTACAAAACTCGCTTCCATCTGTACACAGTTCCAGGTCAGGTTGTTTACGATGCCTCCCGACGCTTGATCTTGAAAGGCCTGGATGGCGTGATCTTCGTTGCTGACTCTCAGGTCGAGCGCATGGAAGAAAATGCCGAGGCTCTGAGAAATCTGCAGGCGAATCTGGAAAAACAGGGTTACGACATCCGCGAAGTTCCTCTTGTCATGCAATACAACAAGCGTGATCTTCCGAACGTCGCCTCTCTGGCCGAGATGAGAAGCACGCTGAACCTGTACAATGCTCCTGAGTTCGAAGCTGTGGCGTCCGAAGGCCGTGGCGTCATGGAAAGCCTTAAGACCGTTTCTAAATCGATCCTGAACGTCCTCAAGGGCGGATCGACTCTTTAATTTCCAACGATTCGATAGAGTGCCTGATGGAAGAACGGATGAAAGATCTCACCGTACTCAGGCGCCCATTTTTTAAGATCCTTCGCGCTCCAGAGCTGCACACAACGGGACAAAGGCATCGCCTTTCCACCGATTGTGGCATTGGTGATCGGCGTGAAATGCGTTTCCGAGAGTTCAAAGTTCGAGGTGTAATAAAGAGCCTTTAAGTCCTTTGTCCGCCGCCGGAAACTTTCGCCGCTCAAAACAGATTCGCTCGCGATCCGAACAGCCTCACGCCAGATCTTTTTTTCCTCGTCGGTCGGCTTGTGACCCGCCCAGAAGTTTTCATCCTCTTTGCTCGGAGGACACATCGCCATTCGGCGCGCCGGATCCGTGCGATTCCACACGGCGAATTGCTTGCTTTTGAAAACGGCATTGGTGATGTCGTTTCGGATGCCACTCTCGGATGGAGCGATGAACCTTGTTCCCAACTTCGGGTTATCCTTGTTGAAATCAACCCGGTTCAGAATCACCTTGGCGACAGTTTCGGGATACTGAATTCCCTTACCGAAACAAGAGGCCATTTCACCATAAAGGGTTCTCGCCAAGAGATCGATTGAAACCCAATCTGCCCGTGTGGCAGGAACCGCCGCCACCGAGCCATCCGCTTGGCGCTCTTCTTTCGTCAGCGGAGGAACTTTTTTTTCCGCCATTCCTTTGATGAGGTCATTGTGATAATCGCCGGTCGTCTTGTGCGGATGGCAATCGCCCACATGCTTGAGAACCGTTTCAAGCTGACTCTCGTTTGCCGCCCGCTGCGCACCATCTGCGACGGCTTCAAGATCATTGCGTTGTTCCTTGTCGATAGGGGCGGTCTTTTGCGGATCACAGTCCGGCGAGTCCTCTTTCGCCGACCAAATCGGATCCACTCGTGAGGTATTGTCCGAATCAACCCACCAACCGTCTTTCGTTTTGTAGTAGTTCCGCCATTTCAGTTTCGGGTTCTCACCTTCGGTGGTCAGTGCCAATGCGGCATCTTCCACATCGATCTCATCGCCCGGCTGATAGGTCCGGCACATGCTTTCATCAACAGGACAAACTGCCGAGTCGAGGCCCGCGCTCTGCAAACCTTTTGACGGAGAATCCCCACCGATCTTAATCACCCGTGCATTCGGCGCCGCCTGCCAGACCGCCGTTTGCTGATCCTTGTCGCTGAAGGTTTTCGGGTCCAAGGCGAGGTCAATATCCGCACCCGTTTCATCCTTGGCGCGAATGATGAAAAGGCCGTCTTTTTTTCTGACCTCTTTCAGAGAGGCGAAATCTCCGGGAATCAGAGCGGTGACGGGCTCTTTACTGAGCCGACCCTTCGAGTCCAAGGCATAAACCGGAATGGTCGTTTCATGCTTCGGGTCGACGAAAATAATCGGAGATTTCGTACGGCCGACGCCGACCTGTGCTTTCGCTTCGGATTTCGCGGGAACGCAGAACAAAGGAATGAGAGCCCAAATGAGCGAATTTCTCAGACATTTCACCGAATTCTTATCGGTTTCAGGCCCTGCTTGAACGAGTCCAGCTTTCGCCCCCTTTGCAGGCCCCCCGACCTGTGTTACACCCATCCCCATGAGCTACGACCTGATCGCCGAGATCCAGAAACTCAAACGCGAGAAAAACGCGGTGATCCTCGCCCATTATTACGAGGACGGTGCTATCCAGGATATCGCCGACCATGTGGGCGACAGTTTCCAGCTTGCGAAATTTGGCCAGCAGACCAAAGCCGATGTGATTCTATTGGCCGGTGTCGTCTTCATGGCGGAATCGGTGAAGATCCTGAACCCTTCCAAAAAAGTCCTCGTCCCCGACATGGAGGCGAGCTGCTCCTTGGTCAAGGGCTCTCCTTACGATCAGTATCTGAAATGGCGCGAGCAGAATCCAAGCGGCATCGCCGTGACCTACATCAACTCGAGCGCCGAAGTGAAATCCATTTCGGACGTTATCGTGACCTCTTCGAACGCGCAGAAAATCATCGAAGCGATCCCAGCTGATCGACCGATCCTGTTCGGCCCCGATCAACACTTGGGCCGATGGCTGTCGAAAAAATACGGACGTGAGTTCAAGTTGTGGTCGGGCTCTTGCGAAGTTCACGTGCTCTTCAATGCCAAACGACTCCATCAGTTGATCGCAGAAAACCCTGACGCCATCGTGATCGCTCACCCCGAGTGCGATGAAAGCGTGCTGGCTTACGCCCAGGTCATTGGCTCGACTTCTCGTTTGCTCGAGGAAGTCGCGAAGAATCCCGCTAAAAAATTCATCGTTGCCACTGAAACCGGTATTTTTCACCAGATGAAAAAATCGCGCCCGGATGTCGAGTTGATCCAGGCCCCTGTCGCGGACGCGGGCTGCAACTGCAACGACTGCCCCTATATGAAGATGAACTCTCTGGAAAAGATTCGCCAGGCACTGGAAATGCTTTCGCCGGAAGTGACCCTCGAAGAGGCCTTACGCAAAAAGGCCCAGGTCCCGCTGGATCGCATGATGAGCATCGCTGCTGGCGAACCGGTCAGTTGGCCGACCGCTTTCGTCTCGCCCTGAGACACTTTCAAAAATTATTTTGCCTTCCTATTTGCCACCTTAACTTTGGTCCTGATCTGCCGATGAGTTCAATAACTCGGGACCTAGGTCCAGGAAAGCAGGTACTTCAGATGGCAAACACAAGAACAGGCAAACGAGTTGCGCCTCGAAAGCAAACAACCCCGATCCATGTCTCGTCATTGACGTCCTTGGATGACTTCACAAAGATTGCCCGCCAGGCCGACGTGGTCGAAGCCTCCTCGAGCGGACTTCTTCTGCATGTCACCCGCGAGGCCCTGATTCCCTCGGCTCTCAGGAAAAATCTGACCCTGGATTGCCTCCTCGGAGACCGGGTCTTCATGAGGCTCGAGGACATGAATTTGGAAATCTCAGGAATCGTCGCAAGAACTCAACTGATGGGAAAAGCAGGATTTCTGATCGCCATCGACTATAGCGAAGATGCTCCGGAATACTGGCGCGAATGCCTGACCGAGCTTTTGCCAAAGCCAGGCGAAATCGACTGATGCTCTAAAGAAGCGTGAAAGGCGGAAGGCCTTTCTCGCTGACCAAAACCAACGAGTAGTGACCCGGCAGGAACCAACTGATGGCTTCCGCCACCCCCGAGTGCTCGGCCTCGGGAGGATTCCCCAAAGACTCCAGCGAAAATGCCAAGTCGTAGTGCTTGCGGTCCTGGCTCATCACCAGGATTTTCGGAGCCAGAACGCCCTGATCACGTAAGAACTCTTTTAGAATCGCACGCACATAGTCCGGAAGATACTCGGGAGTCGGAGGACCGGCATGCAGACCTGTCCCCGATTTCACCTCGACAGTCCCCGCTGGAACCTCGGATTGAGGTCTGACGAAAAGACCTGTTTCCTTGCAATGCCAAACCATTCCGTAGTTAAAGACGAAATCTGGGTAGGCCTTGTTCGGATTGATGACAAGGCCAATCCCCTTCTTTGCGAGCCAATTCACAACCTGAGGCGAAGGTTCTGTCGCATCCAAAGCCGTTTCAGCCAGCAGATAAGGCCAACCGTCAGGCCCTTTCTGTGGATCTGGCGATAGAATTTTAATTTTCGACATCAGAAGGGCATCGAAAAACTGGTTCTCCCAATCGAGATCCCGAGCTTCATCGGGAACTTTCAGGATTTCTTGCAGATTCATTGATTCGCGAGCTCCAACATTTTCAGCAGACCTTTTTGGACGACATTCGGGCTGTCGGGAACATCGGGGTAAGGGTACTGATTGTCAAATTGCGTGCTGTCGAAACCAGAACCCTCCGGCTCCAAGGCCGAGAGATCATCCAAAGTGGACAGTTTCGTCACCGCCAAGGCCGTCTGCTTGTCCTGCATCTCGGTCGGCAGAGGGTAAACCGCCAGATCGAAGTCTTTCGCAACGACCTCGCTGGCGTGGATCACTTTCCCTTTGGCCCGATCATAGAGATAGCTTTTCAAGGTCACTTCGATCTGAGACCAGGCCGAAAGAACGCCGTTCTTTTTAACGGGACCGCGGCGCTGCTCGTAGTCTTCAGAACCGAAAATCAGCCAAATGTAATCCGCTTTGCCGGATTCTTTTTGCAGCGTTTTCCAGTCGGCAGCAACCGGAGCTTGATGCAAGGAAACCTTGTCGATCAGTCGAAGCAGGTCGTCTTCGGAAAGCTCGCGAAGAGGCGGTTCCGCATGGAGATCGAAACACTGGTCGCAGTTCACGACAAGAGCTTCGTTCAACCAGCTCACACGCTCTTCCTGCAAATCGACGACTTCTTTGATCGCATAATCCGGTGGGTTGATTTTCGACTTCGCTCGAATCAGATAACCATCCGGCAGATTGAAGATCACAAACGCATGGACTTTTTTTCCTTTGAGGGAGCTCAGTCCACCTTTGAGTTCATTCTTGAGAATTTTCCCCTCGGCCTGCGCCGGGCCCTTCGAAGGAAGATTGAAAATCTCGGGACGAGGACCTTGGGATGCGCATCCGAAAAAAAGTCCTGCGGACAATAAAAAAAGGGCATGTGTCGATTTCAACATGCCCTCAGTGAATCATATTTCCCGAAACCGCGTTACTGATATTTCACACTACAGCCGTAGGGGCGGGACGACGCAACAGTCACCTTCTGACCGGCCATCGCTTCGTCCAAAGCGGCAGAAACATGGTTTTTAGATTTCGCGATGACCGAAGGATCCGACGAATCGTTGTCGTCAATCGCTCCGGCGTAAACGATCTTTCCGGTGGGATCGATGACGAACATATGAGGCGTTGTCTTAGCTCCGTAGGCTTTCCCCATAACACCATCCGTATCTAGCAACACGGCCGAAGCACCAGAACCTTGCTCCTTGGCGTTTTTCAGAGCCGCCGCCGGTTCCAAATACCCTTGAGTGCCTTTGGCCGATGAAATCACGGTCAGCCAAGTGACGCCCTTACTCGTATAGGTCTTTTGCAAGGCCTGCATGTTCTTGGATCCATAATGTTTTTTTACATAAGGACAGTCCTTGTTGTACCACTCAAGAACGACCCATTTCCCAGCCATCCCTGAAAGTTGATGGCTTTTCCCTGCAGCATCTTTGACCTCGAAGGCCGGTGCAGGCTGTCCTGGTTTTGCTTGCCCCCAAGACATTATTGGCAAAGCACTCAACATCAACGTCGCCATCACAAATCGCCATTTTCCCATAAAACCTCCTGTCGGATTTAAAACAGATCTTCAATCATGGATGGGGCCAGAATCTGAGGCAGAATCTTCGCCTCTCCTCCATTTGGAGGATAGTAAACGTACAAAGGCACCGAGGCTCGTCCAAATTTCTCCAAGGCTTCGGTGACTTTCGAGTCCTGCTTGGTCCAATCTGCACGCACGATGAGCACGTTGTTTCGTTCAAAAAGAGCTTGGATCGCCGATGTCTCGAGAACCGCCTTCTTATTCCACTGACAGGTAATGCACCAAGCGGCCGTAAAATCGATAAAGACTGCTTGGCCGTTGGCGCGGGCTTTCTGGATTTCATTCGCTTCGTAAGGCTGCCATTTCGATGCAACAGAATCCGTGGCTCGCAAAGCGACCTCGAGACCATGCAGCTTCCAAGCGGGCAAAGCGACACCGACGAGAAAGAAAACGACGGCCAACCACCGTCGATCCCGACGGGCAATCCAAAAGGCCATTGTCACCATCAGCAAACTGGTTCCGGCCCACAAAAGACCATCGGCCCCCGCCTGCTGCACGAGAACCCACAGCAGCCACAGGACCGTCGCAAACAGTGGAAAGGCAAAGAACTCTTTCAACGAGTTCATCCAAGCCCCCGGCTTCGGCAATCCAGAAAGCCAAGCTGGGAAAAGACACAGCAGCAAAAGTGGCAGTGCTAAGCCGAACCCCATCGCCAGAAAGATCATCATGGCGAGTGTGGCCGGTAGAAACGTCGAGGCACCAAGAGCGGCTCCCATGAAAGGGCCCGTGCAAGGAGCCGCGACAAGAACGGAAAGGACGCCGGTTCCAAAAGCGGAGGTCCACCCTTTCCTAGTCATGCGAAGACCCGCCCAGTTCATCGCGAAGGTTCCCATTTCGAAAAAACCCAAAAAGTTCAGAGCCAACACAAAAAAGAGAACCGCCAAGGCGAAAACCACGACGGCGGACTGGAGCTGAAATCCCCAGCCGACCGCTTCGCCGCTTTGTCGGATGAGCAGAAAGGCCACTCCGAGAAGTGCAAAAGTCACAACTGTTCCCAATGTATACAACAGACCGTCTTTGACCAAAGCGGTTCGATTATTTTCATGGGCCTTAAGAAAAGAGAAAACCTTGATCGAAAGAACCGGGAAAACACACGGCATGAGGTTCAAGATCATGCCACCCAAAATGGCAGACAAAAGCAGGATCCAAAAACCATCGACCGGATTCGACAGATCGGATTTTTTCTGGAAATCAATCTCAAGGACTCGTCCCTCGGTGGACACCAAGACGAATCTGGTTTCCTTCGGAGTCGGAGTGTCAGAGAGGATCTTGAGTTGATGTCGGACCTTCGCTGCTTCTTTTGTAGTCACTGGAAGGGCCGGTGAGAAGCGCTCGCCATCGATCGGATAAACCGTCCACTGCTCGCTCGGCATTTCGCCGCCTTTCAGAGTCCACGAAATTTCGGCCAGCTCTGCGTTCAGAGTTTCAAAACGCAGATTCTCACCGCCCGTGAAATCAGAAGCCTCGATCTCGAGCGGGACCTTCCCGTGGAAATCCAGAATGGATTTCTCAAATTCACTGGCCGCACTTTTTTCTGCAACCGGAATTTTCAAAGACAGGTTCCCAAAACCAGGAATGCATTCTTCACGACAGACCAGCCATTCCAACTTTGCCTGCACCTGAACGAAAGAAGCCCCTTGATCGGCTTTCACAGAAAAAGGGAAAACCACCAGGTTTTCGTATCCAAGATTGGTGAAGTCCCCAAAAGGGATTCTTTCAGGAGCTGGCCACTTCAGCTCTCCGACTGTTCCACCCTCGGTTTGAAACTGGATTTTGGGGGCGGCGCCGGAATCTCCTGGGTTTTTCCAGTAGACGTGCCAATGGGGTTCCATGCGAAAAGCCATTCCCCACCAACTTTCCTCACCGGGTGCCATCGCCGATTTCGAGCTGAGGAGCTGAATCTCGACATGCGGAGCCTTGAGCAGATTCGACGCGGACTGAGCCTCGGCGAAAGAAAGACTTCCGAAAAAACCCATCCCAAAAACGGCGAAAAGGATCGTCTGCAACATAGACGCCCAGAAGACCCCGGCCTCAGCTCAGGCGCAAGTCGAGGAAGGACGCATCATAGGTCTTCTTCGCGAGGAAGAACCGTATATCTTTCGGCCGCCCGAAAGCTCGACCGATGAACCATGAAGTAGAAAAATGCGAAGATCACTCCAAGACAAAAGCCAACGGCATGGGCTTTATAGCTGATCGATGGATTAAAGGCTTCTCCCGGCATAAAGATCATCAGCGCCACGCCGAAAGACCGAAGCGTTCGTTGGGTCAAACTCAGATGCCGACTCAAAAGAAAATAAAGAGTGAGCCAGACCCCACCCATCCAATACACAACACCGGACATCCCAATGAGATGCATTTCCGGAGAAGACGTCCCCACCACGAGCAAATTCGTCAGTCCACCGAAAGCCAAAGCCATGGTTGGAAAAAGGAAAAGGCCAAAGTAACCGCTCAAGAGAAGACCAAAGACAAAAAAGAGACCGGCATTCGAAAGAATATGACCAAGATCAGAATGTGCAAAGAGTGCAGTCCACAATCTCCACCACTCTCTGTCGTGAAAAATGGCCACTCGATTTGCCGAAAAAGTTTCCGCCATGCCTGCGGGCAAAGACCAAATCCATAAAGTTCCCAACAACAGAATCATCGTCGATAAGCAGGCTATCACGAAGCCTCGCCGTCGAGGCTTTCCCATCAACCAGGTCCACGCGAGAACCCTGTCGGATTCGACGGTCGACGGCTCAAACCGTGGTTCCGAATATGTCTCCACGAGACCTCCTCGAGAGAGCTTGAGTCCGATTCGACGAAAGTCAATGCGAGCCTTCCATCCTCGTTCCACGAACCCGGACCAAAGAAAGACAAACAAAGTCTCCCCGTTGCAAACAAAGAAGCCCGGACGCACAATGAGAAAGCTAAGGAATTTCAATATGCAACGTCCGTTCTTGTTTTTTTTAGCCCTGCTGTGGACGACCGCCGTTCATTCCGCGCCATTGACCTGGGACCAGTGCGTTCAGTTGCTCAAAAAAAATAACGAAGAGCTCATTTCCATGCGAGCCAACCTCGAGGCCGCCGAGTTCCGCGAAGGCTCGGCCAGTGCCGGTTTCTTTCCGCAGATTTCAGGAAATCTTTCTTACAATAAAACAGAAACACAGGCCCCGACCCCCGGTGAATCCGAAGGTTATGGCGCGGGAATCAGTCTGTCACAAAACCTCTTTGCCGGTCTCTCGGACTCGGCGAAAAGACGCCAAGCCAAAGCCAACACGGCGGTGACACAGAAAGATCTCGAGCTTCTCGAAGCAAGGCTCAGCAAAGACCTCAAGGTGGCTTACGAAAACTATCTTTTTGCGGAAAGATCCATCCAACTGCGGGAATCCATCGTCAACCGCAGGCAAGAAAACGTTCGCCTCGTCGACCTTCGCTTTCAAAGCGGACGCGAAAACAAAGGATCGGTGCTTTTATCAAAAGCCAATCTCAGTGAGGCCAAACTCGATGTCACGCAAGCCCAGCTGATGCTTCGCTCCTCCCGGGCCACTCTAGCCAAGATCCTTGGAATCGATGACCACGAAAGCGTCGAGGTCACAGGTGACATCCCCGTCTCGGAGCCACCGGCTGTCGATCTGAGGCTAGCCCCTCTGTCACTCACAACTCCATCGGTTGAAAAAGCCCGGGCCCAAGAAGACATTGCGCAAGCAGGTCTCACGATCTCGCGATCAGGATTCATGCCTTCGCTCACCGTCAGCGCGGGCATCAATCGTTCGGACACCGAGTTCTTCCCCGAGGCCAACAAAAATTGGACCGTCGGAGCGACCTTGAACATTCCTCTTTTCAGCGGCGGACGGGACTACTATGAAACCCGGGCGCAGAGCCGGGCTCTTTTGTCCGCCATTCAGCAAAGGGTCAAATCCCAGAGGGATAGCCTGGTTTCCTTGGAAGCAGCCTTGAGCGAATACATCCAAGCCGTGGAAAGAGTGCGCGTGAACAAAGAATTTCTGGATGCCACTATGGTCAGAGCCGAGATCGGACGCATGAGATACAACAACGGACTCGTCAGCTTCGATGATTGGTACAATATCGAAAACGAGCTGATCAATCGCCAGAAGGGACATCTCGACAGCCGTCGTGACCGTGTTCACAAAGAAGCGGCCTGGGAAGAGGTCCAAGGGAAAGGAGTTCTCCGATGAGGAAAGGCTCCAAAACGACTCTGCTTGCCATCGGTGCTCTGCTCCTTCTCCTCGTGGGCGGAGGCACTTTCTATGTCCTCAAGCCAGCCAAAGAGGAGGCTCCGCGTGAGTTCACTCTCAAGAACGGCGATTTGGAAGTTTCGATCCTTGCCACAGGCGAGGTGAAACCGGAAAACCGCCTCGAGATCAAGCCGCCGCTCGCGGGCAGGATCGACGAAGTTCTGGTTCGCGAAGGTCAATCCGTCAAAGCCGGCCAAGTCCTTGCCTGGATGAGTTCCAATGAAAGGGCCGCCTTGCTGGATGCCGCCCGCGCCAAAGGCGAAGAGGAAGTAAAGTATTGGGAGAATCTGTATCGGCCGATCCCGATCGTCGCTCCTCTTGCAGGAACTGTGATTTATCGGAACGTCGAATCGGGACAGACCTTTGACACCGGTGCCGCGATCTTTGCGATGTCCGATCGCCTGCTGGTGAAAGCTCAGGTGGACGAAACTGACCTTGCACAGATCATTCTCAAACAGCGCACTCGGGTGATTCTGGACGCCTATCCAAAAAATCCGATGAGTGGCCACGTCCATAAAATTTCTTATGAATCCAAGATGGCCAACAACGTCACCACTTACACGGTGGATATCCTGACGGACGAGATTCCCTCGTTCATGAGAAGCGGAATGACCGCCAATGTCGCCTTTATCTTGGATTCAAAAAAAGACGTTTTGATCATTCCTGCTGAAGCGGTCATTCAACGCGGAGAAAACCAGTTCGCCGTCGTCAAAACAGCGGACAAAGCCGTCGAAAAGCCGATTCAAACCGGCCTCTCGGACGGAAAAAACAGCGAAATCCTGAGCGGTCTTTCGGCCGGTGACATCGTGCTTTCGCCTCGGCTCTCGACGGGCTCTGGAAGCAAAACAAATCGCAGCCCTTTCGGATTCGGGGGCCCACCACCGGGCGGCGGCCGACGATGAGCATGATCGAGGTCAGTCGCCTCACCAAAGAATACACGATGGGCCACAACGTGGTTCAAGCCCTGAAGGGTGTTAGCCTGTCCATCGAGGAAGGCGACTTCGTCGCGATCATGGGGCCTTCCGGAAGCGGAAAATCCACACTCATGCAAATTCTGGGTCTGTTGGATGTTCCAAGCGACGGATCCTATCGCCTGCTCGATCGCGAGGTCTCGGGACTGTCCGAAGACGAACTTGCGATCCTTCGTCGTGATAAGGTTGGATTCATTTTCCAACAATTCAATCTTTTGCCTCGAATGTCGGCGGTTGAAAATGTCGCCTTGCCTCTGCTCTATTCGAAAAAAGAACAAGGCCTTGAAGGTTCGCTGAAGCTCCTTGAACAGGTCGGCCTAGGTTCACGCGCTGACCACCAACCAAACGAGCTTTCCGGCGGACAACAGCAGCGTGTAGCCATTGCCAGATCCTTGGTGAATCGTCCGCGATTGATCTTTGCCGATGAGCCGACGGGAAATTTGGACTCTAAAAGTGAGATTGAAATCATGGAGACCCTGCATCGACTGAACGATCAGGGAATCACCATCGTCATCGTCACCCATGCCGAAGAAATCGGTCAGCAGGCAAAGCGCCTGATCCGCATGCGAGACGGAGAAATCCAATCCGATGTTCGAAATGCGCCTCTGCCAAATATTTCAAAAAGCTCTTCTCAGGAGTCCACACCGCCCACCAGAGCGGAGGGCATCGACTGGAAAGAGTATTCGGAGTTTTTCAAACAGGGCATGAAGACCCTGTGGGCAAGCAAGGTCCGGACCTTTTTATCGATGCTGGGGATTTTGATCGGTGTCGCCGCCGTCGTCACCATGCTTGCCCTAGGAACCGGGGCGCAGAAGGCCGTCGAAGAACAGCTCACTTCGCTGGGTTCAAATCTGCTGGTGCTCCGGCCTGGTGCCTACCGAATTGGCGGGATCATGCAGGAAAGCAGCGTCACTCGCCTGACGCCCGAAGATGCCACGGCGATTCGTGGGCTTCCCAATGTCTCTGCCGTCGTCACTGTCGTGAATGGCAAGGCGCAGGCGACCTATCAGAACAAAAACTGGAATACCCAGGTTCAAGGGACGACCCCGTCCTATCCTTCGATGCACGCCGCAGAACCCGTGATTGGTCGCTTCTTCACCGAAGACGAAGAGCAAAAGCGAGCCCGGGTCGCCGTGATCGGCGTGACCGTCGCCAGAGAACTCTTCGGAGAAGCGAGTCCTCTTGGGGAAATGATCAAGCTCAACAAGGTGATCTTTCAGGTCATCGGCGTGTTGCCTGAAAAAGGAGCCAGCGGCTTTCGTGATCAGGACGATATCATCATTATCCCAACCTCGACGGCCATGAGACGCCTGTTCGGGAAAACCTACGTCGATAATATCGAGATCCAAGCGGCCAACGCCGAATCCACAGCCCTCGTCGAAAAGATGACTTTGGATATCATGAGAGAACGGAAAAGAATCCCTCCGTCCAGAGGAGAAGACGCTTTCACCATTCGAAACATGGCCGATATCCAGGCGGCCCTGTCCGCAACGAGCAAAACCATGTCCATGCTTCTCGCCTCCATCGCCGCGATCTCGTTGGTGGTCGGAGGCATCGGCATCATGAACATCATGCTGGTGTCAGTGACCGAACGAACCAAAGAAATCGGTTTGCGGAAAGCCATCGGTGCGAAACGAAGTGACATTCTTTTGCAGTTCCTAATCGAGTCCATCGCCATCTCGGCCTTTGGAGGCTTGATCGGCGTTATTCTTGGATGTGCGGCATCCATTCTGCTAAGTCAGGTTGCGGGATGGGCGGTTTCGATTTCCATCGAATCGATTCTGGTTTCTTTCTTTTTCTCAGCAGCGATCGGCGTCGCTTTTGGTATCTATCCGGCTCGCAAGGCCTCGCTCCGTCATCCGATCGAAGCCCTGAGATACGAATGACCGGCCCTTAACGGGCTGTCGTCACAAGATGAAAAGACGCGGCTCTCAGATCCCGCGAGTTTGCACCGACCATGACTTGGAATTCGCCAGCTTCGGCCATCCACTTCATTCCCTTGCCATAAAACTTCAGATCTTCGGCAGAGAGTTCGAAACTGAGCTCTTTGCTTTCTCCCTTTTTCAGGAAAACCTTTTGATAGCCTCGCAGTTGCTTGAGAGGTCTTGTCACGGAACTCACCAGATCGCGAACGTACAGTTGAACAACTTCTTCGCCATCGCGATCACCGACGTTTGCAACCGTCACTTTGACGTTCAATTTTTGGTTCAACTTGATTCGCGCAGTACTCAGCTTGGGTTCCGAGATCTCGAATTTCGTATAACTCAAACCCCAGCCAAATGGATAAAGAGCCTCGTTGGACACATCGAGATACTTTGACGTGTACTTTTGTTTCGCGTCAAAGGGACGGCCCGTATTTTTCATCGAATAATAGACGGGAATCTGCCCCTCGTTCACAGGGAAGCTCATCGGCAATTTTCCAGAAGGGTTTTCATCCCCAAAGAGAAGCGCCGCAATCGCAGGACCAGCTTCGGTTCCCAAAAACCAGGTCTCAAGAATCGAATGCGCCAAGGCGGTCTCCAGCTCCAGAGCCAAAGGACGCCCGTTGAAAAGAACCAGAACAACAGGTTTCCCCAGCTTGGCGATGGCCTTGAGAAGCTCTTGTTGGTTCTCGGGCAAGCGGATACGGCTGCGGGAGGCGGCCTCGCCGGACATGCCTTGGGATTCGCCAAGCGCCATGACGATGACATCGGCTTTCTTAGCGACGGCCAGCGCTTCGTCGATCAACTTTTGCGGCGAGCGGGAATCGATTTCTAAATTCCCCCCGTGCTCATTCAGAAAATCAATCAATCTGGGATCGTCGGTGACATTGGCGCCCTTGGCCTTGAGCAGCTTCACTTTTCCTTCTGAGGCCTGCTGAAGACCTTCTTCCAGACTCACCGCTTGTTTCCAGTCACCGGCGCCAGACCAGTTACCGATCTGATCTCGCTTGTTGTCGGCAAAGGGGCCGATCAAAGCGATGGTGCCTGACTTTTTTAGAGGGAGAACGTTTTTGTCATTCTTCAGCAAGACGGCCGACTTACGAGCGATCTGACGAGCATGCGCCCGGTGCTCTGGGGTGAGCAGGGATTTTTTGGCCCGCTCTTCGTCGCTGTAGCGATAAGGATCTTCGAAAAGCCCCAGACGGTATTTCGCCTCGAGAACGCGTCGAACAGCCAGATCCAAATCGCGAACTTTGATTCGTCCGTCTTTGACCAGCTGGACGATATGATTGGAGTAAAGCCCTCCCTGCATATCCATGTCGAGACCCGCATTGAAGGCCAGATCAACAGCCGATTTTTCATCAGCAGCCACACCATGAGGGATCAACTCATTCACCGCCGTATAATCGGCAACGACAAAACCTTTGAATTTCCATTTCCCCCGCAGAAGATCGGTCAACAGATCGCGGTTCGCCGAACTCGGAACTCCGCCGATTTCATTGAACGACGTCATGACCGTCATCGCTCCGGCCTTCACCGCCGCCTCATAAGGAGGCATATAAGTTTCAAACAGCTCTCGTTCGCTCATGTCGACGACGTTATAGTCACGTCCCCCCTGAGGGGCACCATAGGCTGCAAAGTGCTTCACACAAGCAAGGACCGTCTCGGTCGATGAGAGATCTTTGCCCTGAAAGCCGCGAACCCGGGCCTCTGCGATTCTTGAACCCAACCAAGGGTCTTCGCCCGCTCCCTCACTGACCCGACCCCAGCGAGGATCACGACTGACATCGGCCATCGGAGCGAAAGTCCAATGAACACCATCCGCCGAGGCCTCACGAGCCGCGATCCGAGCCGATTCTTCGATCAATCCCAAATCCCAACTGGCGCTCTCGCCGAGAGGAATCGGAAAAATCGTACGGTGACCATGGATCACGTCATAACCGAAAATCAGAGGAATTTTGAGACGGGTCTTTTCGACGGCCAAGGTTTGCAGCTCGCGAGTAAAGGCCGGAGTGTAGGCATTGAAGATCGAACCCACTCTCCCTTTCAGGATGTCTTCTTTGTAATTGTCCTTCAGGCTCGCTCCGGTCTGAGCCATATCTGCGCTATATTGGGTCAACTGCCCGGCCTTTTCCTCGACGGTCATCCGACTGATCAGGCGATCCAGGAAGGGCTTCATCGCGGATTCTTTCGGGGCCGCCCATGCCGAGGCAGAAGCGAAAATCAGGATCATCGAAGGCAGGTGGCGAAAGATCGACTTCATCACTAGGTCCTCTCTTCAGAGTTGTCGAAACTTTGGACAGGGTTCATCTTTTGATAACTCATTTCCGGCGCCCTTTCGAGATGATTCCTTGCAAGATTTTCAGGAGTCCTTTAAGCCCTTCTACGCGCCTGTCGAAAATTTGCGTTTTCTTCGTGCTCAGAGGAAAATGCCACCCGAACGACACCGTTTGCGATGCGGCGTGGAGGATATTTGAACCCCTCAAAAGTGGCGACCATTTTGACTCATTGGGAATTCCCCTTGCGCGGCACTCTTATGGATCTCCCGCGCAGCCGTTGGATTCCCCTGAGTGTCGCGCTTGTGCTGTTCGGCGGTCTGTCGGCTTTGGCCGTGCACTCTTTCTCTGGAAATCCTGATTATCGCGAGATCGTTCCGAAAAGAGGAGACCTGGCGGCATCCATCCTGGCGTCGGGCCGCGTGCAGCCCGATAACCGTGTCGACATCAAGGCACCCATCCCCGGTCGCGTCGAAAAAATCCTCGTCAAAGAAGGCGATCAGGTCAAAAAAGGCGAGATCCTACTTTGGATGAGTTCCAGCGAACGTGCCGCCATTCTGGATGCGGCTCGACTGATCGGACCTCAAGAGGTCGAACACTGGGAAAAACGCAATCCGGCCACACCGGTCATTGCTCCTGTCGACGGCCTGATCATCCAACGCAATATCGAACCTGGTCAGGCCTTCGGAACAGCCGATGCAATCCTCGTTCTGTCAGATCGCTTCGTCATCGAAGCTCCCGTCGATGAAACGGATGTCTCCCGCATCCAAGAAAATCAGGCGGCGACGACCACCCTCGATGCCTTCCCCGATCACCCCCTGGAATCGAAAGTCCTCCGAGTCGCGCATGAATCGAAAACCGTGAACAACGTGACGACTTACATGATGGAGATCGAACTCAAAGAAGTGCCGGCTTTTGTTCGAGTCGGTATGACCGCCAATGTGAGCTTTCAGATCGCTGCCAAGAAAGATGCTTTGCTGATTCCGTCTGAGGCCCTGAAGGCGACTGAAAATGAAATTTACGTCCTGGTCGGAAATCCTGGCAGCGGGAAACCTGAAAAGCGCATCATTCAGATCGGTCTCACCGATGGAACCACCACCGAGGTCATCGCGGGTCTCAAGGAAAACGAAGTGGTTTACATCCCTGTCGTCGAGCCCCTCGGGAAAACACCCAAAGCAAAACCTCGTTCAATTCTGTCTCTTTGAAAAATCAGTGAGTTTGAGCCTGCACGACCGTGTCTGGAACAGCTTCGAGCTGCGACGTCTCGGGCTTTTTCGCAGGAGCAGGAGCCGGAGCCGGTGCCGCCGGTGTCACCTCGGGTTTAACCGACTCGGGTGACGGAGCCAAAGCCGGAGGAACCATCGGCGGTGGCGCATGAGCTGAAGTGGCTCGGCTGGCCCGCTCGAGCCCCTTCTTGATCTCTGGGATCTCCATGAAGGTCTTCCAGATCGAGGTCTCGTAGTCGGTATTGACCAAGCTCATGTAGGCTGGGCCCACCGTGATTCCCAAAACCATGTTCGAGAACCAATCTTTGTCCAAATCCACGCTATCGACGAATCCGTACTTACCCCAAACGCGGTCTTTGTAGGGGCCTTCCAGCCACTTCGTCGCATCAGATAAAACTTCGGAGGGGGAAAAGACCAAGGAACCAAGAGCACAGCCGATGCAGACTGTGCTTGAGTGTTTCACGGCATCATAAACACCATAAGAAACATTCGGCGCATCGCCTGCGCTAAAGCCCCAAAAGCCTTCTTTCAAACTTTTGTATTTCGCATCGGGTTTTGCCATGTCCCGATGAACCCGGGTGATGGCGACACTGTTGTCGAAATAGTTTTTGAACGAGTCGTTGAACGTCCTGAAGTCGATGAACAACTGAGAGTACTGGTGAACGAACAAGGCCTGATCAAGACCCATCACTTCACGTTCACCGATTTTTTCAGTGGAGCGCTGCCATTCGGTCCATGTCGAGATCGGAAGAGGATTCGTCGGATGTCCAAGCCCCAAAACCAAAAGGATCATCTGCTCGGCGTACATGGTCCACTGGGTTTTGACGTACCCGGTTTCCTCGAAGTACCCCATGCTGAGTGTGCGCTTGTTCGGGAGCGCGCCCCCATCAGTCAAAGGATCGTAAAAATCAATATCCTGATAAATCTTGTGCACGATCGGTGCGAACTCGGCCTTGGGATAAACTTGAGCCGCATACAAAGCTCCGGCCATGAACAAAGCCGTATCGATGGTCGAGTATTCCGATTTCCAGGCCCTGGCCCCGGTCTCCCAATCGACCCAGTGTAGGAACCAGCCTTTACGGCGAGGAACGCTGTCACGGGCGAATTTCATCACCTTGAGAGCATATTGCTGAGCCATTGCCGGCTCGACGAGTCCCTGAGTCGAGGCATGAGTCACGACCGCCAGACCGAATCCGGTCGCCGCAATCGAGGCCACCCGATCCGTATCCAGCGGAGCCGTGCTGAAGTTATCGGCCTTGTCGCGCACCATGCCCGTTTTCGGATGTGCGTTCTCCAAAAAGTAATTCAAGGCCGTGCGAGCGATTCTTTGTTTGATTTCATCTTGTGTCAGCTGTGCCGAAGCCGGAGCGGCGGCCAAAACAAAGCACAGGAAAAACAGTCCCTTACATAGGAGCTTCAAGATGCCGCCCTCCGAGTCTTTCAATTCAAACTTTCCCTCGAAAAACTGTCAAGACAAGGGGGGAATTTCTCTCTTGAAATTGGCCGTCCGTCCCTTTATTTAGGTCCCAATCACGTGTTTTTGTCAGAACAGGCCCGCGTTATTGGAATGCAGGGCGTCCTTTGATGAAAGGTCGTTTCTTGTGAAACTCATCCTCTTTTCAAAAGCACTTCTCTTCATCGGGATTTTTGGATTGGCTCCTCGCATTTTGGCGGCCCGTTCCGATGGCTGCGCGGATCTGCGGCTGTCCAAACAAACGCTTCGTTCGACATCGACGGGCCTGACTTCGGTTTGGGTTTTTTCCGAAAAAGATTTTTCGCAAGGACCTTTCGTCCCCAGTTCGACCGCGGAAAAGTCCCACATCCAATGGGTTCGCCAACGAACCTCTTGGTCGTCTCGGGAGAATCTCCGAAACGGCATTCGTATTCGCCAGAAGACCGTCAATCAACTGCCTCGCCTGGATGTCTTTCGCCTCAGTCTCGAACGCGACATTCGCAATCTTTCAAAAGTCATCAATGGCTCGATCGGTCGGATTCGCCCTCTTCGCTGCATCGAAGGTTTGGCCTTTCGGGAATATTTAAGAATCGCGGATCTGCGTTCGCATCCTCAGGAGTTCCAGGCCATCTTCATGGAAAAAGACGGCGTCATCGCCATGCTTGGGGATTTTTATCGGAAAAAACCAAGTGACATCGTCGGCACCATGCCCTCGGCGGCCACCCTCAAATACAAAGCCCAGCTTGAACAAAAGGGATGGGTTTTCCACGCCCATTTGCACAATCATCCCTTCGACTTCACGAATACGTACGGGGATATCGGAGGAAGCCTGGCCCCCAGCGATCCCGATCTTGAGATTTATCTCTCTCAAAAACCGAGATACGCGTTGATCACGAACGGAATCGAGACAATCGAAATCCCACAGAAAGACTTCTCAAAATTTGAACGGGCAAAGTGAAGTGTCGACTCCGCAAAGGAGATCTAAGGCGTCTCTGGAGGGCCTAAACGAACATTCTCCAGCCAGAACGGCTGCGAGATCTCGGTTCGGAAAGCTTCGAGAGCCTGAGGTGAAGAGTCGATTTTGAAACTGGCACTTCCGTCCGCTAGCCATCCCGGCGAATTCCAGTAAGTGATCCCTTTAACGTTTTTAAAGAGTCCTTTTGAGATCGACTGCAAGGCCTGCTTCAGCCAGGCGGCTTTTTTCTTGGGATCATGGGCGTCTTCGATCACACCGAACTCAGAAATTAGCACCGGCTTTTCGCTGGTCTCTTCGATCTGCTTCAGGAAGGACTTCAACATACTGGGGAAAAGGATCCAGTTGTTTTTGGGGAGCTGTCGTCCAAAGACGCTCAAACCGATCCAATCGATATAATCATCGCCGGGATAATAGAACTTCATGTGATTCCACGAGGCCTGAGGTGTCCACGCCACATCCACGTGCAGAATCCAGGTGATGTTCAATGCTTTCTCTTCGCGGAAAATCTGGATGACCTGTCGATAGGCATCGCGGAAACGCTCGGGGCCATCCGGCCATGTGGGATCACCATAACGATCTCGAGAGGAGCCCCCGTTCCAGCGCCCATTCCAAGGAAACCAATCACCGTTCACTTCCGGACCAAATTCGATCATGATCGCTGTTCCGGAATCCCGCGCTGACCGAGCCCAGGTGCGAAGGCCTTCATCAAATTCGCCATCGATGATCTTCTGCATGGTGACCACGGGATCCTGCTGGGACTGGGTCATCTCAGACCACGGACTCATCCGAATGTAGGGGATAACTCCCATTTTCCGGCAGGTCTCGACATTCCCTGCAGGAAAGTGGATATCTCCGTCCAGCCAGTGATCAGAAAAATAAGCCCAAGCGAGCTTTTTCCCGGTCAGTTTTGTGTACGAGCGAATTGCTTCTTCCGTGACCTGATTTTCGACCGGCCCGAAATCGGCGTAAGCGCCTTGATAGGCTCCCGAGAGCGGAGGCAGAACCTTGATCTCCTCCGAAGCGAAGGCTCCCACTCCCATGCACAGAGAAAGAAGAAAGAAAAAGACTTTCATCGATCAGCCTCAAGAGCGAGTCGGTCCAAAATCCGAGCGCAGGCCCGTCCGTCACCGAACGGATTCTTTGCCTCGGCCATTTTCGCATATTCAGAAGGCTGATCCAAAAGACGGCGACATTCCGTCAAAATCACATCGGTCTCAGAACCGACAAGCCGAGATGTTCCTGCTTTGATCGCCTCGGGTCTTTCCGTGGTCTCCCGAACGACAAGCACCGGCTTTCCAAGGCTTGGCGCTTCTTCTTGGACACCGCCCGAGTCGCTGATGATGAAATGACATTTCATCATCAGGTAGACGAACTTGAGGTAATCCTGCGGCTCGGTCAGCCAGATTCGGGATGATCCCGGAGTCGAATCCGATGTCACCCATCGTGCATCCGTCAGCACTTCCGAGGCGACTTTTCTGACCTCGGGATTCATGTGAAGCGGAATCAAAAATTCGACGTCATCCCGTCGAGAGAGTTCAGTGATCGCCTTAAGAATTTTTTTCATCGGCTCACCGAAGCTCTCACGCCGATGAACAGTGACAAGGATCAACTTTTTCTTGGAATCGAGAAAAGGAAACTCCTTCTCCATCTCTTCCTTCAGCGATGGACGATTCAAGATCGCCTCGCGAGTTCCAAGGAGAGCATCGATGCCGGTGTTCCCAACCTGTAAAATCCGGTTCGCAGGCACCCCTTCGGCCTTCAGAAACGCCTCAGTTTCTGCAGTCGGAGGAAAATGAAGATCCGCAATCAAACCAGTGACTCGACGATTGAGCTCCTCAGGGAATGGCGAGGAAATGTCACCTGTTCGCAGCCCGGCTTCGATGTGAGCAACCGGAATTTTTTCATAAAACGCAGACAATGCACCGGCCATCGTGGTTGTGGTGTCTCCCTGTACGAGAACCCAGTCAGGGCGATCCCCGACAAGGAGACTTCGCATGTTTTCCAAAATCCCCGTCGTCACTCCTGTCAGAGTCTGCCCCGGCTTCATCAAATCAAAATCCGCATCCGGTGTGATCTCAAAGAGCTTAAAGACCGGTTTGAGCATCTCTCGATGTTGGCCGGTCGAACAAACCTTCACCCAAAAACGCGAGTCGGCCTTTGCCATACGGATCAAGGGCCCGAGTTTGACCGCCTCAGGGCGGGTGCCAAGAACGAAAAGAAGCTTTTGTTTTTTCATCGCGTACTGATTTCTCTCAAACAGAAGAAAGAGGCAAATATTACGAACATATTGAATATATCACAACCGTCTCTGATTTCTTTGTGCTTTGCGGGGCTGCTCTCTATAACTCCTTTCCACGATCAGGGGTGGGATCTTTGCGAAATAGACTTTTGATTTCATTTTTTTCCGTCGCGCTCCTTGCCTTGGGTGCGAAGGCACAGGACCTTACCGGAGATTCTTCTTCCGGCTCTTCTCTCTTTTCCCATTCGAACGAGCTTTATTCCGAAACCTATTATCGTAAAGACCTGGCCGCTGTCGGAACACAGACTCGGCTCAGACATCAGCTCCAATGGAAGGAAACCCAACTCTTCCTCTTCGCCGGAGTTTCGGTCGATCGCATGCTCACTCCGAACTCGTCCCTGTTGATCGAAAATTCCGTCAGCCCTCAGGCGGGAATCCTGTATCGTCCTTTTTCGTTTTTGACGGCTTGGGCGGAATATCGACATCGCATTCGCGAGCGCAACCGCTTTCATGACCAAAAAGAAGAGTCAGATCCAAGATGGGGACTCGCGAGCGGCTATAACGTCAGATCAGAATCCGGCCTCGTCGGAGCCGATGTTTACGGAGAAATCGGTTGGGTTCCTCGTCTGAGCCATACACCCGTCGGAAGCGGTTATGTCAGGGCCTACGTCGGAACCAAACTTGGAGAACGGCAACGTGCGGATCTCTATGCCGAGTGGAACGAATACCTCAGTCAAGACGCTCTCTCTCTGGGTCCCAGCCGTCACCAGTTGCGCGCGGGCGGTCGATGGAGCTTGCAGTTCGAAAAATGGAATGCGGCTCTGTACGCCTATAAGCCGTGGGTCCTGAGGAAAACGAAAGACTCGTCCCATTCGGAAGATCTCGAGGCTCTGCTCGTCATCGGAGGTTATTTCCCATGACATTCGAACCGATTCTGAGTGACTTCAATGGTCTGTTTGCCGCCTTGGCGATCTTGGTCGTCTATGCGGGCCTCCTCATGGCGGCCGACGATTTGTGGATCGACGTTTATTTCTTCACCACCAGACTGAGCCCTCGTCGGCTGACAAAAGAGGACAAGAAACGTCTGCGCCTGCTGCCTCAAAAACGGATCGGGATCATGATCGCGAACTGGCACGAAGAGGATGTTCTCGAACAAATGATTTCGGGGAACGTCGCTTCGGTCGATTATCTCAATTATACCTTTTTCCTGGGCGTCTATCCGAACGATGACAAAACCTTGGCGATCGCCCGCCAGCTCGAAGCCCGATACCGCGAAGTCAAAGTCATCGTGAACTCGAGGCCCGGCCCCACCACCAAAGGGCAAATGCTGAACGAGGTCGCCCGCGGTATTTTGGCTTACGAATCAGAGCAGAACCTGAAATATGACCTGTTCCTGATGCACGATTCGGAAGACGTGCTGCACCCCCTGTCACTGTCCTTGATCAACGACGCCGCTGAAACCCATGACTTCGTTCAGATTCCAATTTTCTCCTTCGACGTCAAACCGTCCAAATTGGTGGGTGGGACTTACCTGGATGAATTTAGCGAAAGCCACACCAAGGATCTCTTGGTTCGGGAACACATGGGCGCCGCCATCCCTTCGGCTGGTGTGGGAACCGCTCTTTCCAGAAATTTCGTTCTTTCAAACATGAGCCGGCAAAACAGCGATCTCCTCCGAGAAGACACTCTGACCGAAGATTACGACCTCGGATTGAATGCCAAAGCGAATGGCTTCAAGAGCACCTTTGCCTGCGCCTACGATGTGGATCCAGAGGGACGTTGGGATTTCATCGCGACTCGAGAGTTTTTCCCGGATCGTCTGAGCACTGCCGTTCGCCAGAAAACTCGGTGGACTCTCGGGATCGTCTTTCAAGGCCGTAAAAATCTAGGCTGGTCCGGTGATTGGGTCGACAAATACTTCCTCTTCCGAGATCGCCGGGGTCCGATCAACGCCTTCTTGATCGTCCTGAATGCGCTCGTCTTCATCTCGTTCCTCGCCTCCTCCCTGTTCACCAGAGAGATGCCCGAGTTCTTGAGCTCTGCTCTCTTTGTCGTTCCGGCAACATTGAATTTCGTGAATATGATCTATCGAGCCTTCCGCAGGGCAAAAGCCGTCCGTCGTGTGAATGGTTGGACCCATGCCCTTTTGGTTCCGCTTCGCTGGCCTGTCGGAAATTTTGTGAACACCCTGGCCGTGGCAAAAGCCGTTCAAAGCCACCTGCGAACCCTGCGGACCGGGCTTGCACCGAAATGGGATAAAACCGCTCATGTGATGCCGGAAGGATTCGGTCGTCCAACCGCCATTCCTGCGGTCGCTCGCGTTCGCCCGGGACCTGCTCCTGAGCGAACGCCAGACCCGCGTGATATCGAGGTCAATCGATGAAACTGTCGGCCCTTTTCCTTGCCACCTCGTTTTCGGCGGTCCTGCTGGCGTCAGCTCTCGTGGCCTCTCCGCCCTCACGGAAATGCGTGAACATCTACTACGATCAATCGAAAGATTCGTCTTATTGGATGGGCCGAACCTATTCGATCTTTGTACAGAATCTGATGGGCCATTTCCCTGAGTTCCAGCAGATCGTTTCTCCGGTGGAATCCTACCGGTCGGGACAAATCGATCAGTGCGCGGCCACCATTTATATCGGCAGCTACTTCGACAATCCTTTGCCCCGAGAGTTCCTCGAGGATTTCCAAAAGACCTCCACTCAAGTGGCTTGGCTCGGCTACAACATTTGGCAACTTCCCCCCGAAGCCCAAGAGCGGACCTTCGGCTTTCGGTATCTACACCTCAGCACTCTCGACAAAGAAAACCTCACGGCGTCGGGAGAACCGACTTTCTTCAAGGACGTTTTGTACAAAGGCGAGACCTTCTGGAAATACGGCAAATTCTCGAAAGGCCCTTCGCCGGAATTCGTCTCGGCCTTTGAAATGTCACTGGTCGAACTCTCGGAAGAATCCTTTGAAACCCAGATCATCGCGTCCGCTCGTCACAATGGCACGAAAGAGGAAGCTCCCTATATTCTTCGCAAGGAGAATCGCTTCTATGTCGCCGATGTTCCTTTCACTTTCATGCATGAGGCGGATCGGTATCTCGTTTTTGCCGACGTTCTCTTTGATATCCTCAAGGAAAAGCCCCGCCACGATGGGAAGTATGCCTTTCTGAGAATCGAGGACATTCATCCCCTGGTTCCCATTTCCTATCTTTATAGCGTCACCAACACACTGACGAAGCACCAGGTCCCGATCAATATTTCCCTGATCCCGATCTTCTTCGACCCACGGGGTGAGTTCTCTCGGGATAATTCCCAGGAATTCGTCACGATGACCCAGGTGCCCGAGTTCATGCAGTTCATTAAGGAATCGCTGGACCAGAACGCAAATATGATCTGGCACGGATCAACCCACCAGTACCTCAGACAAAAGAACCCTCACTCCGGAGTTTCCGGGGACGACTTCGAGTTCTGGGACGCTATCAATGGACGGCCCCTGGCCGAAGACTCGAGCGAGTTCGTTTTAGATCGCCTGGATGCCGGTTTTTACGATCTCGAGAAGGCGGGTATTTATCCTGAAATTTGGCTCACGCCCCACTATCAGGCTTCGCCCTTGGACTATTTCATTTTCGCCAGGGTCTTCCCCTGGAACGTCGGTCGGGCCATTTACTTCAATCACACCGTGAAAGCCCCAGCCCCTCTTTCTCCCCGTGCTCTTTGGTACGACAAAAAGAACGCCAATGAGGCCGCACAAAAAAGGCGCTCTGACTATTTCAAACAATTTGAAGTCTCCATTGAAAGCGACAAATGGAGCGGACAGATGTTCCCATATGAAATCTATGGTGACGTCTACGGTCAGCGTTTGATTCCGGAAAACCTAGGGAACTCGCAGCCAACAGAAAATAACCACGTCGTCCAACCAAGATCCGTTCGCGAGATGATTGCCGATGCCAAGCGGAACCTTGTTCTTAGAGATGCCTGGGCCTCTTTCTTTTATCACGCACAGCTTTTGAACACCGACGCCGACGGTGGACGAGGGCGCTATCCGGGAGATCCGGCAGAGCTCGAGTACCTCCTCGTCGAGCTCAAAAAACTCGGCTACCAGTTCATCGATATTAAAAAGTTCATTCAACAGAATGAGCAAACCATTCGTCCAGAGCCTATTTACCTCAGTGGAGACAAATAGCCATGATCCGAACCACCACCTTCATTTTTGCGCTTTTCCTGTCCTTCGCGGCGATGGCCGAGATGAGACTCGATTCCCCGGACGAGCTGCTCCAACGAGCGGCTCAAGGGAAACATCAGCTTCGCGATGTGATCAATGATCTCGATCAGCAGCTCAGTGAAATGCGCGACGTGCGAACCTTCAATCGCTACTTTTTCCTGCTGGACGACTTGGATCGACTGGCGACGGATCTGGGACTTGGTTCGATTTATCCTGACGCCGTCAAAAAGCTCGGCTCACGCATGGTTCAAAAGGGCGTCAACTGGCTCGATGTCGTTGAAACACCCAAAGAAGAGATCCTCTATTACCACAAATGGATGGAGCCACCGGCGGCTTTCAGCTTTCTTTACGCCGCAGAACTGCGTGTGAAAGAAGAGAAATCCCTTCAAGGACTCAAAGCCGCCGCCGAGAATCTCGAGGACAGCCTGCTGTTTGCAGATAAAAAATGGACAAGCGAACGCTCGCTCCGTCTGGTTTACCGCGAGACCCTGTCTCAAGTCGCCGTCAGGGCCTTGGCCAGAACCGATCTCAATGACGATGAAATCGTCTACTGGATCGGCAAGATCTACAGCGCCGAAGCCATGGGCGAGATCGTCACGTCTCTGCAAGGACAGCTCTATCAATCCTATGCGAACGACAAAGCCGACTTGCACATCATCCTGCGCAAGCTCGTCGCTATTCATCGGCAGTTGTCCTCGGACGCTTTCGGCGCGCCCGAAGGACTTTCCAATCAGGTTGGAGATGCCGCAGTTGATCTGATTTTGAAGTCTTTGGTTTTCGAAGAGCGCCTTTCCGACGACGAGTTCCAGCAGATCCTTTCGGTTTTGCGACCACGTCATCTGGCTTCGCTCGGGTCCACTTGGGCAAGCTTGGGAAAAACCCCGAAAAAAGAATTCGCTGGTTATTACATCCGTCGAGCTTTCTATTTCATCCAAGTGCTCGAAAAAGCGGGGCTGAAAACCGAAGCCCAATCCCTGTCGACCGTGATCACCGCCCGAGCGGCTTCCGTCCTGGGACGAGAACAAAACATTGAAGGCTCCTGGCTGATGAAGGATTCCAAGGGCCAGAAATGGCGCCTCGTTGTCGCCTTTGCCAGCGAAGACGTCGTGATCGCCAGCATGTCCGACCTGCGCGATCTGACCCGACGGGCTTATTCGAAAGTCATCTATGATATGCATCAAGGCGGATACATCGCCATGGACCGCGAAAACGATCTGGGCTCGGATCCAAATCTGCCTCTGAGATTCGTTCCTCAAGAAGATGGCACGATCGAAGTCGAAGACCTCCTGCGCGCTCCCGGTGAAATCATGGAGGCAAAACGCGAACAGGTCTTCCCCGATCTTTTGCAGGATGCCGTTGAACCGTCTGACGATTCCGAAGGGACCGATGTGAATGGTCTCTACAAAGGCGTCATCACATTGCCAAGCGGAGACAAAAGAAAAGTCACCCTCCTCGTGACCATGATCAACGGTGGAGCGGTCGGCAACCTTCGTTTTTTGGACAAAAATGACAAGCCGACGTCCAACCTGACCTTCAACTTCGGCACAGAGGGAAAAAATGGAGTTCTCTATCTGACTCGCGGGCACGGCTCTTCCGGCTCCAGCGCGGGCGGCACCTGGATGCAACTTCGCACACGGGTCGAAAAGGATGGAAGCCTGAAAGGATTCGCCGTCTATGGTTGGTACGGCATCGTCAAAACTGAATTCGTTCTTAAAAAAGTAGGAGCCAAGTAACATGAACCGACCAATCCACCTCTTGATCGCTTTCGCGGTTTCGATTTTCGCTTCGTCCGCCATGGCCTCCTTTGGAGGCTTCAATCTGACGGAAAACGGCGGCGCCTTCATCTATGATGCCTCGACGGATCCCGCGAAGCCGACCGAAGCTCAACGCCGAGTGCTCGAAGCCCAAAAACTCGGTGCTAAACACATCATCCTCAATGTTCGCGCAACGATGATCGGCGGCACGAGCAACGAAATCATCCCCGTCACTCCTCCTGCAGAAAGAGCCAAAGAAGCTCAACGCATGACTCGCTTGATTCGCTTCATCCAGGCCCAAGGGATGACCGTGGGCTTGCGACCGATTTTTTTCGTCGTCGGTCCAAATGGCGAATTCCCCTATACGGAAGTTCGTCCCGATGGAAACCGCAAGGAGTGGTGGCACGGGAATATTCAGCCATCCGATCCGGATCGTTGGTTTGAAAGCTTCCGCGTTTATCTGGACATCTATTTGCTGATCGCCCGAGTGGCGAAAGTCGACGAGTTCACCATCGGTGCCGAGCTCTACTCGATGACCGTCGGCCTCGAAGACCAATGGAAAGAAAATCCTCACGGCTTCCCAGGACGTTGGCTGGAACTGCTGCGATATGTCCGCTCCAAGCTGCCTCAGGCTCGATTGATGTACGATGTGAACTTCACCGATGACTCGGTCGACAGCGGAACTCTGAGAAAAGCGGGCGGTGAAATTGAGCGCTGGCGCTATCGCCTGGTGGATCTTGCGAATCCTGAAGACCCCGCGCAAGAAGCTATCTGGAATGATCTTGTGTCCTTCTGGACCGAACTCGATGCCATCGGTATCGATATGTATCGCTCGTTGGCCTCGCCTCGAGATCAGCTCGATGGTCTAACGTTTGATCAGACGGTGACCTTGCTCCGACAAAGAGCCGACTCGTATGCCTCGCAGCTCGATACCATTTTGACAGAGATCTCGATCTACACGGGTGTGGATAAACCGGTGATTTTCAAGGAAGTGGGCGTTCGCAGCGTTGAACGTGGAATGATCGACCCCTTCACTTATGCGGGATCAGGTGTTTACAACGAAATGCACCAGGCGGCCGGATACAAGGCGCTTCTGGAATCCCTGTGGGCACCACAATGGCCATGGTTCGCGGGAATCTGCTTTTGGGATCTGCCGATCGACCCCGCCCACCATGGACCGACTGATCTGGGTTTCAGCCCCTTGGGTAAACCACAGACAGAGAGTGTCTTGATGGAATACTTCTTGGACTGAATGACCTCATTGCTTTCAGCAACAGAAAAGCCCGCCGATCGGTGGGTTTTTTTATCCCCTGTTCCGACCAAAAAAGGATCAATCACCAAAAAGTGACGGCTGACGGTAGATGAGTGATCCTTATTCAGCAGAAACTAGGCGAAAACTCATTATTCCTTCAGAACGAGGGCATGCCAATCGCAAGAGGTGGTGACCAAGAGTCAATCATTCGGAGGAATAAAATGAAACCTGTCATCTCGCTGTTTCTTGTCCTTGTCTCAATAGGTCTCCAGGCGCATGCCGAAAGAACCGCAAAATCCGTCAAGACCCCGCAAATGGTTTATGATTTTGGCGTCGACCCCCGCACATCTTATGAACAAGTCTCTCCCTTGGATAAAAAAGATGATCGCCCGGTCGGCTTTTCATTCAGCCCAAATTTCAAACGTGATGGAATCGACTGTCAAAAATTCGAATGCAGAAGCTGGGGGAACAAGCGGGTCGGATCAGACCTTGTGCTCGAAGTTTCAATCTATAAGAAGGGCTCTTCCGATTCGATCATGGAAAAAGACCTGAAAGTTGGAACCATCCGAGGAAACCGCATTATTGATTTCACAATCCCCCACAAGACCAGGATTGTCGGAGCCCGCAGCGCCAGACTCTTCTCTTCTGTTTGGATATCAACATTCCGACGATCGGATCCAGCGGCAAATGCGAAGCAAGCACCGGCAGCTACGACATCACACTTTTCTAAGAGACCATGCGGGCGGAGGCCTTACTTCCAGTGAGGGGGTGTTTCCGCCTGAGGCATTTAAAAAAATAAAACCCGCAGGATGTGCGGGTTAAAAATGGTAGGGAATACAGCAAACTGGTCGAACCAGTGGGGCTAGTAGTTTCAAGGACTTACGAGATCTCCTGGAAGAAGCAAACCTTCGATATTGCAGAGCTGGCGCGCTTGCGATTTGAAGAAGGGCACGGGTCGCGGAAAATATCGGCCATCATGGGTATCCCAAGAACGACCGCCATTACCGCCGTCCACAGGCTCGAAAAACAAAAAGGACTAAGATAAGGAGATTTTTATGCCCCGTTTCATACAATGGATCATTTCAGCCTGCCTCACGATTGGCGTAGGGGCTGCTCTTATAGACCAAACTTATAAAATGGCAAAAGCAGCTGTCCACGCACATCAACATGATCAGATGAGCTATTCCAAATTTACAAGGGCACTAACAAGCGCAAAACCAAAAAAAGAAGTCCGACGGGAGTACAATCCGTAATATTGGCACTCGTGGTATAAGGATGATGATCCGAAATCCCTAAAACTTACAAACGAGATGAAAGCTCTTAACCCCGGGTGCTAAAAGCGTCCATCCGACAGTCACACCCGGAGTCGAAGCATAAGACAATCTAAATCCAAATTTATCACGAAAGCCGACCGTGAAATCCACGGGATCATCCGAACCTGCCTCATCGAACGATTCAACATCCGAAATAAATCGAGGTGAATCGTTCCCCACCTGATACCAAACCGTATAGTTATCTGCACTTGTGGCTCGAATTAAAACCCGGACTGGAACTGAGGAAATGATTGAATTGTTTCTACATTCACCCGATTCCGGAGAAAAGGCGAAGCCCTTTGAAGCCGCTACCAACGAAATTAAAAATGATATTAGCATAAAACAGTTTTTCATCTAATGCCCCCCTTAAAATAGATCCTCATTCCTAACAGCCTTGATCCAGAAGGAGTAATTGATAATTCAAATGATCATTATAGGTAAAATTAATAACTGAAGATTCTCGAAACTCTATCCGATCCTTCGACGGACCATGACCTTCGAACTCTGAAGATTTGTTTTGTATGGCTTTTCAACGGGTGAAACATCGCCAACCTTCAAACACTCCTCAACGGAAAGACCATCTCTTAGCTTTGCCATAAATAGAAAACACCAACGCTCTAAAGCCTCAACTAAATCCAAACGCCCTTTATCAAGCGCCCGGTGAATCATCATATGCACTTCGCCCGTTTGAGTGAGCAGAAGGTTTTCAACTCTATTATCATCCCGTTTTTGGTTTCGATGATGAACATGACAGCCGCTTGGAATTGAGCGACCAATCATGCTTTCCATCACAAGAATGTGTTCATAGACGAACCCATACCGTGCTTTTTTAGCCTTGGAGCATGAATTTTTATATAGCCTTCTCTTGTCTTGAATGATTTCTGATTGTAGCTTGCCATGAGGTTGATCCCTTTACAGAGATCTTTTCGACATTCTAAACCTCGCCCTAAAGATGAATATCTTGAAATATATGAAATGCGACATCTAAAAATTTGGGATGGGGCCGCTCTTAAAAAAGAACAGCCCGGAGATTCACACGCGGAATCCCACAACACCCCAGGAAGTTTTGCCTTGCCTTGAATATTTAAAATGGCTGCGAAAGGGATTTCATTTCTGATTTCCCGTCACTTCGACTTCACTAACTCTTGTTTCTCATACCCAAGTCTGAAAGTCTCCGACCGTAGCGGGGACGTGCACACCGAAAGCCGATATTCCAATTCGAATTGGAACCCGAATTATTCAGATTGAGTGCAGTCACCCCAGCCTGTGCACCATTATTCCAATTGCCACCCCGGAGAGCCGCAGCGGGAGTGCAACGAACAGGTCCGAGACTCATTTAGCAAAACCTCCTTAAGCAATCATAAATAAAAATCACATGTTCATTTTCCGTAATGGGTAACTCATCCAAGCCTCATAGGACAAAATACTCTGTGCAACCTCGCTGGGTAAAGCACCCCTCTTGACCTTCTCGTTGATTTTCCTGTGGACCCGGCGTCTGTTCCTATTTAAAGGACGGATGAAATCCGCACCCACTAAAAACCCAAGAAATGGCACTGGCTCTTTACCAAGCCAAAGCCTTTTTCTTGACGGGAACTTCAGTTTTTCAATTTTTGCTCGCCTTATTACTTCATCAACCAACATTCTTGCGTGTTCCAGGTTCGAACAAATCAAAATCATATCATCCATATAACGCAAATAACGTCCACCTAACTGCTCCATCAAAAAATCATCAAGATCATGCAAATAAAAGTTTGTAAAAATCTGCGAAGTTAAATTCCCCAATGGTAGGCCCACGCCAATCCTGCAATCCGGATGAGATTTCAGCAGCCCTTTAAATAATCCCGCGCACGAATCATCTGGAAGATAGGAAAATAATTTTCCCAAAAGACGACCGTGGTGAACTGAAGCAAAACACTTTCGCACATCCAGCTTAACAACGTAACGATCTGGTGTTGTTCTTAAAATTTCATACAGCTTTATAACAGCTCTGGCATTTCCTTTCCCCTGACGGCAAGCAAAGCTGTTTTCGCACAACCGCCCATCCAGCAAAGGGTTAATGACGTTATAAATCGCACGGTGAACCACTCGGTCCACAAAGGGTGCTGAAGCCACGAGTCTTCGTTTGGGATCGCTCACGTAAAACTCTCGGTATTCGCCCCAAGGATACTTCTCTCCATCCAACACGAGATTTCGCAGGCGTTCTAAGTAAGCATCCATTCTCAAGAAAGCGACTTGAGGACTTAACTGACTTCGTTTTCCCTGCAAACACTGATAAAAAGCCATTTCCAAATTTTCGAGCGCGGCAATCTCTTGCAAAAGACTTTCGTCGCTCATGACTTTTCCTTGCTTTCTCGCAGCATTCCTCCAAGCTGGCGCCCCACAGATTGAGTGCGTTGATTGAATTCTTCATATTGTCCGGCGGAATAGGCCCCTGTTTCCCGAGCCATGCGCAAAAGCACTCTGAACTCATCCAAATTATGTGAAAGCTGAACCAAAATCTGACGGCGGGCTTCTCCCGCTTGAAAGCGAATGCCTGATGGCCCCACCAGACGATTGAGCAGCAAAAGAAACTGCAATGATTTTTCCTCAAGCTTATGGCCCAATACATATCTTGTCGGCTTCGGAAACCAACTTGTGCTTTTCATGATGAGCTTTGCAAGTTCAAAACTCTGCAAGAAAACCTCAGGCTCCTTCGGGGTTCGTCTTGGTTTTGACAAGGGCCGCCTCCTTTCGTTCCATTTTTCGGCAAAGATAAGTCACGGCCTCAACAGTCTGACAGAGGCTCATTGAAAAGCCTTGCGGAGAATCCACCAACAAGGACCGGGACACCATCCGTCCCGCACGGATTCTTGCGCGCGCATAAAGCTTTCTTTTCGATAGCCCAAAGCTGTAATAGCCAGCTCCTAGTTCATCTCCCAAAGCTAAAATCTCGCTCTTAAAAAACTGAAAAATATCTTCGCTCATTTCACTTTTTAAGGACTTCAATAACCCCAAAGACTCCTGCAACAACACGAAACAGTTTAATCGTCGGGGACTGCGGCGCAGTCCTTTCTTGAATTGCCATGCAGAGCCGTTTTTCTTATTTTGTTTTTCATGTTGATGACGACTCAATGGATTTTCAAGTTCCGGAAGAATCACTTCCGGCAACGGAATGCCAACAGGCCTCAATCTCAAGACGCTCTGCGATTTCACAAACCAGTCGTCACCGACTTTTACTCCCTCAATTTGCTTCGCCTTTAAATAACTCAGTAAAGATCTTGTCGTGATTCCCAACCAGCGTGCAGCGTCTTCGCTGCTCACTTCAGGGGATCTTTCTAACCTTTCTTTGATCTTCTCCATGCTCCTCCTACACACGTGCAATTTTCGACACGGATATTTTCATTATAAACAATATCGGATTAATTACTCAGAAGTTTATACAAAATGTCGTTTAATAAAATGTGCGGATTTTTGCATCACGAAAAAAAATCGAAGCAACCTCTTTCAGAGGTTGCTCAAAACGCTCCACTTCGTTGCGCTTGTCAAAGCAAGCCCATTCGGGCTTGCCCACTCAAGGCTGACCTTCTATGCAACGCAAAAACTAGCGGGGACGTGCACACCGAAAGCCGATAGACCAATACGAAACGGAACCCGAATTACTCAGACTGAGTGCAGTCACCCCAGCCTGTGCACCACCATGCCAATTGCCACCCCGGAGAGCCGCAGCGGGAGTGTTGTTCGTCCATCCACAGGTGCCTTTCGAACTTCCTGCACCATCACAACCATAAGCAGAACCGTTGATGTTCCATGTTCCGTCGTTTGCGAAGGGACCACCGGTTGCATTATTTTTCCCTTGAGTAAAGGCCGCTTGATCGGCTCCGGCGGCCATACCATTCATATCTGTCCACTCCCAAAGATTCCCCACCATGTCGTCAACGCCGTATTGACTGATACATGCATTGGTCGCACCGGATGTTGCGCCCGCACGAGCTGTGGGGCGAACTCCGTTATTTGTTTTAAGCCAGGTTGTCCAAGTCGCATTGTGAGTATTAATATTACATTGAGCAGCGGCGGCATCCGTCGCGGAACCTCCGGCAGTTCCACCTGTTCCTGATCCTGCCCCTGGATCATTTGTACCGATTGCAGCCGTTTGCCACAAACCATCAGGAATCAGTTGCTTGCCCGCATTGGCACAAAAAGCCGCCGCTTGATACCAAGTCATTCCTCGCGATGGAATCACGCCCGGTTTTGAAACCGCATATTGAGTGCAGCCCGCACCATTGCGATTACAGCCTGCTGGGACATTGGCTGCACCCGTTGGGTAATTGCCATCAGTGTCCGCGCTTGTTGTGGAATCGGTAAAGTAACCTGTTCCCGTTCCAGCCGCCGCAGACCACACGCTGGCTTCGTATTTATCTACGCACCAGCTTCCGACCGCCACCATCACGTCATTGGCATTTCCGGTATCGCAAGAGCGAAGACCATTTGATCCGCTTCCAGATCCGGCACTCACCCATGAGGAGCCGTTGCAAAATTCCAAAGCCTTATTTGTTGAGCTATAGCGAACACTTCCTTCTTCTGTTGCTGTACAGGTTGTGGCATTTCCGATTTTTACGGCACCTGCAACATCGAGCTTTGCTGCGGGGTTTGTAGTTCCTATGCCGACGTTGCCGCCGGACTGGATAACCATTTTTTGACTTCCGGCCGTCGTAAATTGCAATT